>NZHS01000045.1 GCA_002689735.1 Flavobacteriales bacterium
AGATTATAATTTAATTATTCTTCATTCAATTTCAAAAGAAAATAGCCAAATTATTGATGATATCTCAAAGGAGAATATTCCTTTGTTAATTTTTCCAAAGCAAGAACTAAATCAATACTTAAAATTAATTCCAAATATAACATTTAAGAGAAAGTCTTTTAACAATGAAGTTTTTCCTCATATAAATGATGATTTTTTATCATTTAAAATTTCTAAAGGGGTAGAAGAAATGATTAATTTTTCTCCACCTATTCTAACATCTTTTGGTTTTTATAATTCTTCAGCATTAATAAATACTGTAGCGTATCAAAAATATGCTAATACAATCACAGAAAGCCCGTTATGTTTTTTTGATAACTACAATGGCAGTAAAATAGGAGTCTTTTTAGGAGAAGGTTATTGGAGGTGGAAAATAAATGATTTTAAATTAAATGATAGTTTTGAAAATTTTGATGAGCTAATAAATAAGGTTTTACAATATCTGATTATCAAAGAAGATAAAAGTAAATTTAGATTATATTATGAAAAAGAAAGCAATGAAAATGAAAATATAGTTTTTGAAGCAGAAGTTTATGATGATAATTATAATTTAAATAATGATAATGATATTTCACTAATGTTAGTAAATTCTAATAATGAAGAGTATCGTTATGTGTTTAATAAGAAAAAAGAGAAATATTATCTTGATCTGGGAAATTTAAATCCTGATTCTTACAAAATCTTTGCAAAGGTTGAAAAAAGGAATTATGAAAAAAATGGATTAATAAATATAAAACCAATAAATGTTGAATTTTTAAATAAAATTGCTAACCATCAAATATTAAATGATTTAAGTAAAATTACTGGTGGAAAACCGTATAACCTTAATAACTTGAATCTTTTGATTAATAATTTAAATAACAATAGGGATAGCTTTATTTCTACTAGATTTGAAGATAAATTAATACAGCTGATTGATTATGAATTGATTTTGCTAATTTTGTTAGTATTAATATCATTTGAATGGTTCGTAAGAAAGTATAATGGTTTAATTTAAAATTATGAGAGCTTTATTTTATTCAATATCTTTTTTGTTTTTTCTTTCCTCCTGTACTACTTCATCAGTTGTTGTGTCAATGCAACGCCCTGCTGATATTACATTGTCACAGGAAATAAAATCTGTTGTTGTTGCAAATAGAACAACTCCTTCTAAAAAAAATCTGGCCGGCAATATTATTGAAGGTCTAGTTAGCGGTGAAGGAATTGGTACTGATAAAAGAGGCTCTGAATATTGTTTGGATGGTTTAGTAAATCTTTTAAATAACTCTGATAGATTTACTCCAAAAAATATTGGTGAATTAGAGTTAAAAGGAACTGGAACAGCATCATTTTCAGAGCCACTGAAATGGAAAAAAGTTGGCAAAATTTGTAAATCCTATAATGCAGATGCACTAATTGTTTTAGAAACATTTGATTCTGACTCTAGAATTGTTTTTGGTAAGCCTGTTACTAGAACAGTTAAAAGAAAAGGAGTGAAGATCAAAGAGGTTCGTCACAAAGCAATTCTCGAAATGAAAATTGTTTCCGGATGGAGAATTTATGATAATCTAAATAAAGTTATAGTAGATGAAAATAAATTTACAGAATTTAAAGAATTCTCTGCTTGGGGCAACTCTAGAAAAGAAGCTGAAAGAAATCTTCCTTACAGAGTTGTTGCTTTAAAACAGTCTGGAGATTTTGCTGGTATTCAATATGGAAAAAGAATATCTCCTGTTTGGGTTCAAGCTAAAAGAATTTATTATATAGGAAAAGAAGATGCTTTAAAGCAGGCAAGCAAAAGTGTTAAATCTAATCAATGGGATGATGCAATTGAAATATGGAAGAAGGTTGTAAGTCTTAATGACAAAGAAATTGCTTCAAAAGCATCATTTAATATGGCTTTAGCTTCTGAAATAAAGGGATATTTAGACGCTGCTATAGATTGGGCGAAAAAAGCTAAAGCTCTAGGTGATAAAAGAGCTAATTCGTATATTAGCACTTTAAATAAAAGAAAGCAAGATCAAAAAAAATTAAATCAACAATTAAATAATTAAATAATAAAGTAATGGAAAATCAAGGATTGCCTAGGGCATTAGTTACAGGAATAGCAGGATTAATTTTTATAGTACTTTTTGGTTCAAGTATGTTTGTAACAATTGAGCCAGGAGAAAAAGGGGTATTATTCAAAAAATTTGGAGGAGGTTTAGATAAAGAAACTGTTTATCCTCAGGGATTTCATGTTATAGCTCCTTGGAATACGATGCATGTTTATGATGTTAAACTAAAAGATACTTTTGAAAAAATGGAGGTTCTTTCAAAAAATGGTCTATCAATAAAAATTGATTTATCATTTAGATATCAACCAGTTGCTAGTCAAATAGGTTTTTTACATGATAATATTGGTAAAGATTATTTAGAAAGAATTATAAAGCCTGAAATAAGATCTGTAACAAGAGAAGTTATTGGTAATTATTTACCAGAAGAACTTTACTCAACAAAGAGAGAAGCTATTGAAGATGAAATTTATGCTGCCACAAAAATTAACATTGAAGCTAAGTATTTATTGCTTGATGCTATCCTTATTAGAGATGTAACTCTTCCTCAGACTTTAAGAACAGCAATTGAACAGAAGTTAAAACAAGAGCAAGAATCACTTGAATACGAGTTCAAAATTGATAAAGCAAGAAAGGAGGCTGAAAGAAAAGAGATTGAAGCAAAAGGAATTTCAGAGTTTCAGAAAATTATAACAAGAACTATTACTCCACAACTGTTAAGATGGAAAGGTATTGAAGCAACACAAGAAATTTCAAAATCTCCAAATGCTAAGGTTGTTGTTATTGGTAATGGTGAAGGAGATCTTCCTATAATATTAGGTGGACAATAAAAATTAGTAGTTTTACGTTAAAATAAAAAAAAATTTAAAAAATTATAAAATGAGAAATATATTGTTATTGATTCTTGTTGCAACTATTCCATTAATGTCAGTTGCTCAAAAAAGATCAAAAAAAGGTAGTAATGCTAAAATGGACAAGATGGTTAAAAAATCTCCATCTGAATATGAATACATGATTATTGAAGGCGTACAATCAACTACTTCAGAGGATGAAAAAATGATGGGTAAAGATGAGATTGAGTCTAGAGATGATGCAAATTCTGATGATAAAATGAAAGGAATGATAAAAAGTAGGTACAAACATTTTGTTAAATTTAGTACAGGAAGAATTACTCCTGAGCAAGTTGAATTAAACAGACTTGCTAGAGTTTGCTCTCATATGTCAGATGCATTATANCAAGCTACGAAATTAGGCTGGGAGTTTGTAAATGCAAGTCATATAAATAATGATGCCTATGTTACTCATTATTATTACATGAAACGAAAAAGGAGTTCAGAAAAATAATTTATATAAAACCCAAGATTTTTTCTTGGGTTTTTTATTTGTATTCTTCTCCAGCTATTATAACCTTATCAATTAAATTCTCTCCAAATGAATAATGCAAGTATTGGTAGTTAGGTATAGGTTTTGTTATAATTAGATTAGCTATCTTACCAATAGATATTGTTCCTAATTCTTTTTCTAGTCCCATAGCATAGGCACCATTTAAAGTGGTTGAATTAATTACTTGTTGAGCATTCATCTTTAATTTAATACTTCCTAATGAGGCCACTAAATTCATATTTCCACTTGGTGAAGAGCCAGGATTATAATCACTTGCTAAATTTATAGGAATGTTNCTAGANATAAATTCTTTTGCAGGAGAATATGGTATTCCAAGAAAAAAAGAGCATGANGGAAGAATTGTTGCAATAGTNTTCGANNCCTTAAATGCTAGAAAATCATCTTNTTTCATNATTTCAAGATGATCAACNGATAGAGAGNCATTGTCTATACTGCTTTTTACGCCTCCNAAGCTATTAAATTGGTTAACATGNGTTTTNCCTTGTAAATTGTATTTTTTTCCAGCCTGNAGAATTCTAATGGTATCTTCATTANTAAAATAACCTTCTTCNCAAAAGATATCAATATAATCAGCTAAATCATTAGATGCTATTTCAGGAAGCATCTNATCAATAATTAANTCAATGTATTCTTTTTTATTTTTTTTATATTTTTCTGGAACTGCATGAGCACCTAAAAATGTTGATTTTATGCAAATTGGTGTNGTTTCTTTTAATTTTTTTATNACTCTTAATATTTTTAGTTCAGATTCAACGCTTAATCCATAACCACTTTTAATCTCAATTGCACCAGTNCCAAGCTTAATTAATTTATTTAATCTCNTTAGAGACCTTTCGTATAGTATTTCCTCATCTATTTGATNAATCTTTTTTGCAGAATTTAGAATTCCACCTCCATTTTGAGCAATTTCTTGATAGGAGAGACCATTAATTCTATCATTAAATTCACTTTCTCTACTTTCTGCAAAAACTAAGTGTGTATGGCTATCACAAAATGTTGGAAGAACTAGTCCNTCGTTAGCATCTATAATTGTTGTTGAATTCCAATCAGANATACCACTCCATTNATCCATGTCTCCAAAATTGCTAATTTTTCCATTTTCAATTTCTATATANGCATTATCAATTGTGTTTAAGCAATTCATATCATTTCCAGCTCTGAANTTAAGATTTTGGTCATCANATTGNACTAGCTGAGATATGTTTTTGATTACTGTTTTCATATTAGACAAAATTACAAAATTAAGCCAAAACATTATTATTATATTTGCCTNCAATGGGTAATACATTTGGAAAAATTTTTAAACTTNCATCTTTTGGAGAATCTCACGGAATTGCAATTGGAGGTGTTATAGATGGATGTCCAGCAGGATTGAAAATTGATTTTGATTTTATTAATAANCAACTTAAAAGAAGAAGACCTGGACAATCTAAGTTAACTACNTCAAGAAATGAATCAGATGATGTAGAATTTCTTTCTGGTATTTTTAATGAAATAACTACTGGAACTCCAATAGGATTTATTATTAAAAATAAAGATCATAAGTCTGAAGATTATGATTCTTTAAAAAATACATTTAGACCATCTCATGCCGATTTTACATATGATAAAAAATATGGTATTAGGGATTACAGAGGAGGGGGGAGATCTTCTGCAAGAGAAACAGCAGCTCGAGTTGTTGCTGGTGCTATTGCACAATTATTACTTACAAAACTTGAAGTGTCAATTTTTGCATATGTATCAAAAGTTAAAAATATAAAATTAGAAAAATCATATCTTGATTTAGATCTTTCTAAGATTGATGGTAATTCGTTAAGATGTCCAGATGAAAAAACTGCTAAAAAAATGATGTCATTGGTTAATAATGTTAAGAATGATGGAGATACAGTTGGAGGAGAGATATTTGCTGTTGCTAAAGGAGTTCCTGTAGGATGGGGAGAGCCTGTTTTTGATAAGCTTCATGCTGATTTAGCAAAGGCAATGTTGTCAATTAATGCAGTAAAAGGNTTTANTTATGGNTTAANTCAAACAGAACTACTTGGAAGTGANGTTAATGATNTTATTCTTGATTANGATGGTAATACTAAATCNAATAACTCNGGAGGAATTCAAGGNGGAATTTCAAATGGGAATGATATTTATTTTTCNGTTGATTTTAAGCCAGTTGCAACAATTATTAAATCTCAAGAGTCAATTAATAAAAATGGAGATAAAGTATTNATTAANCCTAAAGGTAGGCACGATAGTTGTGTATTGCCTAGAGCTGTTCCAATTGTTGAGGCTATGACAGCATTAGTTTTAGTCGACCATTATTTAAGAAGTAAAACAAATAAAATATAATATGAAAAAACTGGCTCTGCATTGGCAAATAATTATTGGTATGATTCTTGGTGTGTTTTTTGGAATATTAGCTTATCATTTTAGTTTAAATAATTTTACAAACGATTGGATAAAACCATTTGGAGTAATTTTTGTTAATTTATTGAAGCTTATTGCAGTTCCTTTAGTATTTGCCTCACTAATTAAAGGTGTAGCGTCTCTTTCTGACATTTCAAGATTATCCAAGATAGGATCTAGATCTATTATGCTATATCTTTTTTCTACAGTTCTATCTGTTAGCATAGGATTAGGGTTAGTTAATTTGGTAGGTCCGGGAAATAGTTTTTCTAACGATAAAAAAACCGAATTAAGAGAAAAATATTCCTCTAAAGCGGATTTAAAAATTAATGATGCTTTATTAGTTGAAAGTAGTGGTCCTTTACAGTTTTTAGTTGATGTTGTGCCAACAAATATTTTTGAATCTGCTTCAAAAAACAAAAATATGCTTCAAATAATATTTTTTGCAATATTATTTGGAATTTCAATTATTATGCTTCCAAAAGAAAAAACAGTGTATGTTAGAGGTTTCTTTGATGGAATTAATGATATCATACTTCATATTGTAGATTTAATTATGAGAATGGCTCCATATGGAGTTTTTGCCTTACTAGCCTCGCTAGTTGTTGATTTTGGCGCAAGTGTTGATTTGTTTATTGCTTTAGGATATTATTCATTAACAGTAATTTTTGGTTTATTACTAATGATTTTTGTTTTTTATCCTATTCTTTTAAGATCTTTTACTAAAGTTAAGTACTTAGCTTTTTTTAAAGCAATATCTCCAGCTCAGATGTTAGCGTTTTCTACCTCATCATCTGCGGCTACATTGCCAGTTACTATGGATCGATGTGAAAATAATCTTGGTATTTCTAAAGAAGTTTCTTCTTTTGTTTTACCACTTGGAGCTACTATAAATATGGACGGAACATCATTATATCAAGCTGTTGCTGCAGTATTTATAGCTCAAGCTTTTGGATATGATCTAGACTTGTCTTCTCAATTAACAATTGTTTTAACTGCAACTTTAGCTTCTATTGGTGCTGCTGCTGTTCCTGGAGCAGGAATGGTTATGCTTGTTATTGTTTTAAGTTCTGTGGGAATTGATCCTGAGGGTATTGCATTAATATTTGCCGTAGATCGTATTTTAGATATGCTTAGAACAGTTGTTAATGTTACAGGCGATGCTACAGTGGCTACAATAGTTGCTTCTTCTGACGGTCAATTAAAAGATTAAATGAGAACAGTTTTAATTTTCTTGCTTTTATTTAGTAGAATAATTTTTGCTCAAGATTGTGAATTAAATTCATTCAAAAATAAGAGAGAGTTCAAAAAAATTAATAAGCTAATACAAAATAAGGATTTTTTTCAAGCTAATTCATTATTAAAAAATACAGATGAACATCCAGTTTTCACTGCTTTGAAAGCTGAGTTAGCTTGGTTAGAAGGAAATATTCTTAAGGCTCAAGATTTTTCTGATGAAGTTTTGTATTTATGCGAAGATAATTTTCCCATTATTTATTATATATTGGGAGAAATAGCTTATCAGCAAAAGGATTTTGTTTCTGCAGCTAATTATCTTCAAACTAGTATTAAAAATGGATTACAAGGAGAATATTATAATAATGCTNTTTTATTTNTTCCCAAAGCTCAACAACTTGCAGATATTATAAATAATCCAGTTCCATTNAANCCATTAATTATTGAAGGTGTATCTACAGAGTACGATGAGTATTTGCCAGCAATATCTCCAGATCAAGAATTAATTTTCTTCACAAGAAGATATTTGAAAAAGGGTATTGATATTATTACACCAACATTTCAAGAAGAGTTTATTTCAAGTGTGAAAGAAAATGATATTTTTAGCGTTGGCCAGCCGCTTTCTTATCCATTTAATATTGAAGACAATGAAGGAGGAGCGTGTATCAGCATTGATAATAATTTACTTTTTTTTACTAAATGTAGTAAGGTTAGTGGAAATTATAATAATTGTGATATTTTTTATTCTGAAAAAAATGATGGTAAGTGGGGAGAGATACAGAGTTTTGGAAAGGAAATATGTCCAATGTACAGTTGGGAGTCACAACCATCATTGTCTCCCGATGGCAATAGTATCATTTTTGCTAGCGATAGAGAAGGAGGGTATGGTGGGGTAGATTTATATCTTATTAATAAAGAGGCTAATGGTTTATGGTCAAAACCTATTAATCTAGGTCCTGAAATAAATAGTGTAAATAATGAAAAATCTCCTTTTTTACATACAGACGGTAAAACATTATTTTTTGCTTCAGATAATTTTCCATCATTAGGTGGCTATGATATATTTTACTCAAGAAAAGATTCTTTGAATAAGTGGAATAAACCAATTAATATTGGATTCCCTATTAATAGTAAGTTTAATGAAATTTCTCTTTTTGTAAGTACTGATGGAAATCAAGCAATATTTGCCTCAAATAATTTAGAAGGAATTGGCGGTTGGGATCTATATTCTTTTAATTTACATGAGAGTGCTAAGCCTGAAAGAGTATTTTTTATAAAAGGAAGTCTATTTGATAATTTAGGTGATAATATTAATGATGTTGAAATAGAGATTAAAAATATTAATACTAAAGAGGTGAAGGTTATAAAGGTTAAAAATGGTGAATATGCGGCCTCACTTACATTGTCAGAAGATGATGATGTTTTAATTACAGTTAAAAAAGAGGGTTATTCATTTAATTCTCAATATGTTAGTTCTGAAAATAAAGAATTTATATCTCCTTCTAATTTAGATTTTGAGTTAAAAGATATAGTTGAGGGAGAATCATTTTTATTAAATAATATTTATTTTGAATTAGACTCCTATGAGTTAAATGAAATTTCAAATGAAATTATTATAGAGTTTGCAGAATATCTTAAGATAAATAGTAGTTTAATAATATCAATAAATGGATATACAGATGATATTGGCGAGTTAGATTATAATAAAAAGCTATCTGAGCAAAGAGCTTTGTCAGTTTATAATCAGCTTATTGCTAATGGTGTAATAGAAAAAAGACTTAGGTACCAAGGGTTTGGAGAGGAGTACCCTAAAAATGATAATACTAGTGAAGATGAGAGGGAGCTTAATAGAAGAACAGAATTCTATATTATAAAAAAATAATTATTTTTTCTTAAGCTCTTTTATTCTTGCTTTTTTACCAGTTAAATCTCTTAAATAGAAAATTCGAGCTCTTCTAACTTTTCCTATTTTATTTATTTCAATTTTATCAATTGATGGGGAGTTTACTGGAAAAATTCGTTCAACAGCAATACCGTTAGATATTTTTCTAATTGTAAATGTTTCGGTAGCACCAGAGCCCCTTCTTTGAAGTACATCGCCCTTAAAAAACTGAATTCTTTCTTTATCCCCTTCTTTAATTTTATAAAAAACAGTTATACTGTCACCAGCTTTGAAATTAGGCAATTCTGATGAAGGAAGTAATTCTTTAGCTATTTCTGATGTTAAATCCATGTCTATTTACGATTTGAAAATTGGTTTGCAATATTAATGATAATTTTTCAACTATTTAAAAGAAATTCTTTTGTTTTTTATTTTAATATATCTGGTCTAAGATTATTTGTTCTTTCAAGAGCCTTTTTCTCTCTCCATGCTTCAATTTTTTTTGAATCTCCAGATAATAAAACTTCTGGAACTTTCCATCCATTAAATTCTGATGGACGAGTGTAAATAGGTGGGGGTAGTAAATTATCTTGAAATGAGTCATTTAGTGCAGAGGTTTCATCAGAGATTACTCCTGGAATTAATCTAATAATGCTATCTGTAAGAACACAGGCAGCAAGTTCTCCACCAGTAATAACATAGTCTCCAATAGATATTTCTTTAGTTATTATGTGTTCTCTTATCCTATGATCAATTCCTTTATAGTGTCCACATAAAAAAATCATATTTTTATTCAGAGATAGTGTATTAGAAGATTTTTGATTTAATTTTTCTCCATCAGGGGATAGGTATATGATTTCATCATAGACTCTTTCATTTTTCAGCTTTTCAATGCAATCAAATATAGGTTGAATGTTCATTACCATTCCAGAGCCACCACCAAATTGATAATCATCAACACTTTTTTGTTTATTTGTTGAGTATTTTCTAATATCATGAATTTCAATTGTTACAAGTTTTTTTTCTTTTGCTTTTTTAACAATTGAAAAGTCAAATGCGTTCTCAAAAAATTTAGGAAATATTGTTAATACGTCAATTCTCATTTTACAAAATTACAAAATCAAAAATATCAATTTTTTTCTTTTCTTTAAGTAAAAATCCCGCATGACAATATGTCAATTACAGTAATTATATTATTGTAAATCAGCATATTATATATAATTAAATAAACTT
>NZHS01000046.1 GCA_002689735.1 Flavobacteriales bacterium
CTAAATAGAAATAATCCCGCGACTAGCGGGATTCTTTTTTATATTTGTTTTTTGCCCAGGTGCTGGAATTGGTAGACAGGCATGATTGAGGGTCATGTGTCCTAAGGACGTGCGGGTTCGACTCCCGCTCTGGGCACAGATATTATTTATCCGCCAACTCTTTTATATCTGTACCCATCTTGTTTTAAAATATCCATTATTTTATCTCTAACATTTCCTTGAATAATGATTTCGCCATTTTTCACACTTCCTCCAACTCCACATTTAGTTTTTAATTTTTTTGAAAGAGTTTTTATATCAGATAAATTTCCTACGTAACCTTTTATTATAATAGCTGTCTTTCCAGCTCGATGTTTATCAATCCATACTTCTAATAATTGATCAGAAGGTTCTAATGTAATATCTTCATGATTATCTTCATCGTATTCAAAATTTGGATTAGTTGAATATACAGTCAGTTTTTTGTTTTTTTTCTTCATTATGGAACAAATATTTTTAATTTTCTATCTGAAATTTTAATACTAATTGGACTGATAACTTTTTTAACTTCTCCATCAAGATGTACAATTTTATTATCAGTTTTAATTGTTAATTCTTTTAATTTTAATATTTCTACATTTTTATTTAAATGTGTTTTTCCTCTTAAAACATCTAAAATAAAAAATGGTATTTTCCAATTTGGAAATTTTTTTACTATCACAAAATCAATTAAACCATCGTTTGTAATTGCATTAGGTGCTATTCTTGCATCATTTCCATATTGACTTGCATTAGCAAATACTATTGCAAATGCTTTTATCTTTTTAGAAATACTGTTATAGCATATTTCATATTCTTTTGCCTTGTAGCTTAATTCTCTTAAAGTTAGTTTTATGTATGAAAAAAAACCTCTCTTTTTTGTAGAAGCAAAAAGATTTGCAATATGAGCATCAAATCCAATTCCAGAAACATTTATAAAAGGAAAATTATTTACTATACAGCTGTCAATATATTTAATTTGATTGTTNTTTAATTGTAAGATTGCATCATCAATTTTTCGATTAATATTGAAATGATAAGCAAATCCATTTCCNGATCCACANGGNATANTAGAAAGNGCTGTTTCNGAGCCANTTAANGCTTTTGCACACTCACTTACTGTACCATCACCACCAATAGCNANAACTAGTTCATAATTTTCTTTTATTGCTTTCTCTGATAATTCTGTTGCNTGATTTGGTCTTTCAGTAANATCAANATCAAAATTGAATCTATCTTTTTCTAATAATTTNTTAATTTTATTAGTAATATCANGTTGTTTNCCAGTACCAGCAATAGGGTTTATTATAAATTTAGTTTTCATTTTATTNAAAAANCATNNTTAGATTGTTGATATNCATNNANATTTTGTTAAATTTTTAAAAAATAATTANNAAANAAATTANAATTATTAAAACATATATTTCTTTCCAATACATTTNCTTTTTTATACAAAGTAAAGAATTATTCAATACTTTTGAATGTAAATTTGATNNNGATGAAATTTAACAGAAATAAGTTTGATGATGAAGAATTAATACATTTATATAAATGTATTTTAAANCCTCGTATGGTTGAAGANAAAATGTTAATTCTTCTTCGCCAAGGTAAAATTTCTAAATGGTTTTCTGGAATNGGTCAAGAGGCNATATCTGTCGGNTCNACTTTAGCGATTGATCNGNACGAATTTATATTGCCAATGCANAGAAANCTTGGTGTCTTTACNTCAAAAAATATACCNTTAAAAAGATTGTTTTCTCAATTTCAAGGAAAACAAAACGGATTTACTAAAGGAAGAGATAGATCATTTCATTTTGGCACAAAAGAATATAATANNGTTGGNATGATTTCACATCTTGGCCCTCANTTAGGAGTTGCTGATGGTATTGCACTNGCTAATAAGCTTAAAAAAAATGATAAGATTACTATTGTTTTTACCGGTGATGGTGGTGCAAGTGAAGGTGATTTTCATGAAGCNTTAAATATTGCTTCTGTTTGGGATTTGCCAGTCATTTTTATTATTGAAAATAATGGTTATGGCTTATCCACTCCAAATTCTGAACAATATAATTGTAACAGTTTTGCTGATAAAGGAATTGGTTACGGAATTGATGCGTATACAATTGATGGAAATAATATCCTTGAAGTGTATAATTCCGTAAAAGAAATAAAGAAAGATATATTAAAACANTCAAAGCCTGTTATACTTGAGTGTATGACATTTAGGATGCGAGGTCACGAAGAAGCTTCTGGCACAAAATATGTCCCTGATAAACTTATGAAGAAATGGGCTGAGAAAGATCCTATTTCAAATTATGAAAACTTTTTAATTGANTCNAATGTTTTAAGCATNGAAGAGATGAATGCTATTAAANCAGAAATAAAAACAGAAATAAATGATAGTTGGCTTAGCGCAGAAAATGAAGANAGTACAATCTGTGNTCAACAAAACGAACTTTCAGACATNTTTAAGCCATTTTCANATGTTTCAAATANCCCAAATGAAAATTTTTCTAAAATAAGATTAGTTGANGCTATTTCTAATTCTTTAAGTNAAAGTATGGANAAGTATGATAATTTAATTATTATGGGGCAAGACATTGCTGAATATGGTGGNGTTTTTAAAATTACTGATGGNTTTGTNGCTAAATTTGGTAAAGACAGAATAAGAAATACTCCAATTTGTGAATCTGCAATTGTAAGTGCAGCATATGGCTTGTCCATAAATGGATTTAAANCTGTTGTTGAAATGCAATTTGCAGATTTTGTAAGTTCAGGNTTTAATCCAATAGTTAATTTATTAGCAAAATCATATTACAGATGGAATCAAAACGCAGATGTNGTCATTAGAATGCCCACAGGAGCCGGAGTAGGAGCAGGCCCTTTNCATTCTCAATCAAATGAGGCTTGGTTTACACATACNCCAGGACTGAAAGTAGTTTACCCNGCATTTCCTAAAGATGCTAAAGGTTTGCTAAATGCATCTATAAATGATCCGAATCCAGTAATGTTTTTTGAACATAAGGCATTATACAGAAGTATTTCTGAAGAGGTTCCTGATAATTATTATACTACTGAACTAGGAAAAGCTAATATCATAAATAAAGGATCTGATTTAACAATTATAACATATGGTTTAGGAGTTCATTGGGCTATTGAAGTTATTAATGAGATTGATTGTTCTTGTGAAATTATTGACTTAAGAACACTAGTCCCTTTAGATTCAGAAATGATTTTTGAATCTGTTAAAAAAACAGGTAAGGCTTTAGTGCTACACGAGGACTGTAAGACTGGCGGATTCGGAGCTGATATTTCTTCTTTAATTTCTGAAAATTGTTTTACTTTTCTAGATGCTCCAGTTATAAGATGTTCAAGTTTAGACTCACCTGTCCCTTTTGCTAGTGAATTAGAAAAGAATTTTTTAGCTAAGTCAAGACTGAAAAGTAAAATAATGGAACTTAGTTTGTTTTAAATTATTAGATTTATTCATTTGAAAAACAAATAATATGAAAATAAAAATCTTTTTAAGCGATGTTGATGGAGTCTTAACAGATGGTGGTATGTATTATACTGAAAAAGGTGATGAATTCAAAAAATTCAGTTGTTACGATGGTATGGGTATGAAGTTATTGCAGAAAAAAGGATTTAAAGTTGGAATATTAACTTCTGAAGATAGATTAATTAATAGAAATAGAGCTGCAAAATTATCTTTAGACTATGATTTTCATGGTATTGAAAATAAGTATCAATTTNTTAAAGATTTTTGTGAGAAAGAAAATGTTAAAATGTCTGAAATCGCTTATGTNGGAGACGATATAAATTGTTTTGAACTTTTATCGAATGTTGGANTTGCTGCTTGTCCTNAAAATGCAATAAACAAAATAAAATCTATTCCAAATATAATTCTATTAAAATCATCTGGNGGNNANGGAGCATTTAGAGAATTTGCAGAATTATACTTNTAAATTTTGAAAATTCTAATTGTCGACAATTATGATTCTTTTACATANAATCTCTNCCATTATGTAAAACAATTTAATCATCATGTAGAAGTTATTAAAAATGATGANTTAAATCTTTCTGATATTAATTCTTTTAAAAAAATTATTCTNTCTCCAGGTCCTGGTCTNCCTAAGGAGCATAAAAACTTGAAAGAGATTATTCATCTAAGTCTTAATAAATCATTACTTGGAGTATGTCTGGGGCATCAAGCTATTTATGAATATTTTGGTGGAACGTTGTCTAATTTGCAAGATGTTAATCATGGTGTCTCTACACAAATATCTATTCTTAATAATGATTACATTTTTAAAGACATTAATAAAAAAACAAATGTAGGTTTATATCATTCTTGGGTTGTAAATAAAAATAATTTACCAGAATGTCTTGAGATCACTTCAATAAATGAAGATGGATTCATAAGCTCATTCAAGCATAAAGAATTAAACGTTAGGGGAGTTCAATTTCATCCAGAATCAATTTTGACAAATAATGGGTTAAAAATGATTGAAAATTGGGTAAGATCTAATTAAAGTCAGGATCAATCCAATCTCTTTTTCTTTCTAATTTTAAATCTTGTAATACAGACGCTTTTACTCTAATTGTAAAAGTGTAGCTTTTGTGATATCCAATAGGTATTAAGTTTAGCATCATTTCCCAACAATGCAAGTCTCTATAAATATTTATAGAGCTATANGTAAGCTTTTTAGTATCAAAGTCATANCCTGATCTAAAATTGAATTTCCATTTGTCAGTTATTTTAATATCTCCTGAAAAATTTAATGATTGTATTGTATCAGCATATGCTGAAGATCTGTACCCTTTATTATAGTTAATAGAGTAATTTGCATTTAAGTTCCATTGGATTTTTGGTTTTGAATCTTGCTTTTTATTTTTGAATGAGTTGTTGGAGATATTTAATCCTAAAGTTGCATTTGCATTTGTAAATCTAGCTAAACGTCCATTTTTATTTAATTCAAGTTGATTTAAATTATTATTTTGATTTGTATTAGCTATATATGGATCGTATCTGCTAGAAAAATTTAAATCTATTAAATCTAAGAATCTTGTTCTTGCATTTAAATTAATATCATTTAAATTTAAAGAATCAGCAAAAATATTATAGGAAGATCCAATATTTAAGCTTTCTAATATTTTTACTTTTTTTGTTGTATTTACTGTATCATTTTTAGTATTTATTTTTGCTTCNAAAATATTTGAGAAATTTAAAGATATATTTCCTTGTTTTCCTCTTGATGGACTTCCGAATATTCCATTTTGCATAATGGAATAATCTTGGTTATTNCCATTTTCAAGCTGTANACTTTTNTAGTATCCAAATTTCTNATCAGAAAAGTCTGGTTTATAAGAAAAGCTTAGATTAGGNGTAATAACATGNCTAATTGCATTAATCCTACCTTTATTAAANTGAACCATTCCGTATATCTTNGTATTTAATCCAGCTGAGAAATTATATTCNCCTGCTCTTGTNAATTTANTAATTGTATCTGTTATAACTGTTGAATCAGTATCATCCCACATTTTACTAATTTGATTAGAATACCATCTTTCCGAATAATTAAATCTCGGACTAAACGTAAAATGTTTTAAAACTTTAATGGAAGTACTTATAGGAATATTATGTCTAATTCCATTTCTAAATTTTTTAATAGATTTATCACTAAACAGTAAGGAATCTGCAATAGAAATATCATTTTTTATATTTGTTGAATAGCTAATACCAATTTTATGAAACCAGTAGTTTTTATTTTTTTTACCCATTTTTTTTAGTGGAAAAACTCTATTCATGCTAAATGACACGTCNGGCAATGAAAGGTTTACAATTTTGGTTTGNGTGTTTTGATTGTGTCTTAAATTAGCAGACATGCTAAATGGAGTTCCATCCCATNTTTTTGANAAATTAACACTTGATTGAAAAGTATTNCTTAGATATTCATTAGAATTAAATGAATTGTTTCTATGATAAGTACTACTACCAGCGTTTACATTTGCAGAAAACTGTANAGATGGATTTGCTTTTGGATCTTGTGTATGGNTCCATCTAATAAAGAAATCCTTTTTAATGCTATAGTCAGAAAATCCTTTTTCACTATTTATCATGTTTNCATAGCTTAGATTTAAATTTCCAGAGTATCTGTATCTTTTCTTATATCTCATTAATGATTTTAATCCCCAACTTCCTTTAGTATAAATATCTGCTTTTAATGATAANTCNAGTTTTTCAGATAGTGTAAAATAATAACCTCCTTCTTTTAAAAAGAATCCCAAATTTGCAGATTCTCCGTATGAAGGAATAATNAAGCCAGAACTTTTTTCTTTGTTATTTGGGAAGTANCCAAACGGAAGAAAAAGTGGGGTAGGAAAGTTNAATATTCTTAGNTAGGCNGGTCCAGTAATNATTTTTTCACCTGGNATAACTTTAATCTTATTNGCTCTAATTGAAAAATGAGGCTTGTCATGATTACATGTTGTATAGTCTCCTTTNTTAAAATAAAAGATATCGTCATTAGTTTTTTTTACTNTTTTCCCAAGTATGAACCCTTCACCTTCTTTTGTAGTTATATCCTTAATAATNCCTTTTTTTGTTTTNAAATTATACTTTATTTCNTTTGCATGAAATGANTCATTTCCTTCTTGAAAATAGGGTTTTTGTATAANTTCTCCAATNGAGTCTTTTANNGGCTTTGCNGTTATAATATTTGTATTCCAATTAATAACAATATAGCCTGCATCTATTTTGATATTTTCATACTCAATCTTAGCATTACCATAGAGATGAATTTTCTCGTTTACAATATCTATTTTTATTGAATCTTTGGCATTTTTAATTATTTCATCTTCAAATCTACTTTTCTCCGAAGAAGTTTTTAAAGAATCTTTAACTGCCTCTTTAGAAAAGACACTGTTTTTTTCAATAATGCCTGTTAATAACAAAATTGTTAGAACAAAATTTCTGACTTTCAACTTAAATCTTAATATTATATTTGTTAATCAAGCTAATAATGCTTGTCAAAACTAATTAATTTATACCATTTAAAGTTGAATAACGTAAATCGTATCTTTTTCTTATTGCTTTTATTTAATCTTTCAAATACTTCTATTTTATCTCAAACAAATTCTACTAATATTAAAACTATTGTCATTGACCCTGGTCATGGAGGAAAAGATTCTGGTACACTTGGTACAAAAAGATTTAAAATTTATGAAAAGCATGTTGCCTTAGCAGTTTCATTAAAGCTTGGTAATTATATTTCTGAAGCATTTCCTGATGTTAAAATTATTTACACAAGAGATACAGATGTTTTTCTTGAATTAAATGAGAGAACTGAAATTGCTAATAAGTCTAATGCTGATTTATTTATTTCTATTCACTGTGATGGATTTACAAATCCAAAACCATCGGGAGCAAGTGTTTTTGTAATGGGAATGAGTAAATTAAAAGCAAATATGGACGTTGCAATGAGAGAAAATTCCGCTATATATTTAGAAGATAACTATCAACAAAAATATGATGGTTTTGATCCAAAATCAGCAGAAAGTTATATTGTTTTTAGTTTAATGCAAAATACTTATTTAAATCAGAGTTTAAAAATAGCTGAAGAGGTTGAGAGTGAGTTCTCAACTAGAGCAAATAGAAAAAGTAGAGGGGTAAAACAAGCTCCCTTTTATGTTATAAGTAGGACAAATATGCCAAGTATTTTAGTTGAATGCGGTTTCCTAACTAATCCAAAAGAAGAAGAATTTCTTCATTCTGATTTGGGTCAAGATTACATTGCATCTGCAATATTTAGAGCATTTAGGTCATACAAGCAAAATATTGAGATGCCACCTAATGCAGTTAATGAGAAATCTAATGATTTAAATAATACTTTAAAAAAGGAGGTTGTAGAACTTAAAACAAATAAAATTAAAAATGATTTAAGCTTATTGTATAAAGTTCAAATAGGAACTTTTTTAAGATCGATGCTAAATAATCCACAATTTACTGACTTGAAAGTTGAGGAAGAAAAAATTAATGGTACATTTAAATACTTTGTAAATGTTGGAAGTAGCAAAAAAGAAGCTGATAAGCTAAAAATAAGACTGAGAGATTTGGGTTTTAATGGTGCATTTATTGTAGCATTTTTGAATGGAAAGCAGATTTCTACCAAAGAAGCGTTAAATTTGCAAAATAAACTTAAAGAAAATGAGTAAAATATCAAAGGAGTTTAAGTCTGGATTTATCTTTTTATTAGCAATCGTTACTCTAGTATATGGGCTTAAATATCTTAAAGGATTAAATGTTTTTCAAACTAATAAACCTTATTACGCTATATATTCCGATATTGATGGTTTACAAGTTGGAAGCTCTATTAGACTAAATGGTTTTAATGTCGGAATAATTAATGATATTCAACTATTCAATGAAAATAATCTTATTGTAACACTTAATATTGATAAGTTAGATAGTGTTCCTGAAAACTCAATTTGTAAAATTGTTAATCAAGACTTAATGGGAACTAAAGGAGTTTCATTAATTTTAGGAAAATCTTCCGTTTTTTCTTTTCCTGGGGATACTCTTGTGAGTAGTATTGAAAATAGTTTACAAGATGAAGTTAATGCTCAAATTCTTCCTTTAAAAAATAAAGCTGAAGGTTTAATTGGTTCGGTTGATTCATTATTAACAATTGTTACTGCAGTTTTAAATAAAAACACGAGAGATAATCTTTCTAATAGTATTAAGAGTTTAGATGAAACTTTTGAGATTCTCTCTCATACAATGGTGAAAATTGATAGTGTTGTTTATCAGAATGATGCTAAGATTTCTAGAATAGTTTCTAATCTTGAATTAATAACATCAAACTTAAACGATAGTGTTTCTGGAATAAAATCAATTTTATATAATATTTCATCAATTACTGATTCACTATCAAATTCAAATATTACATCTTTAGTAAATAATGTAAACAAAATATCAAATAATTTAAATTCAGGTACAGGAAGTCTATCTAAGCTTATGAATGATGAAAAATTATATGATAATTTTGAAAAATCTACTGCTGAACTAGCAGAGTTAATTGAAGATATCAAGAACAACCCTAAAAGATACGTGAACTTCTCATTGCTTGGTAGTGGTGCTAAAAATTTTAAAAAAAATCAAGATAATTAATGCAGTTAAGTAATATTATATTCTTACTTACTTTCATTATTGCCATATCTTTTTTTGTTAAAAATCTAAATAAAATTATTTCTAACATAAAATTAGGCAAAAATGTTAATCGTTCTGATAATAAAGATATTCGTCTAAAAAATATGTTTCGTGTTGCACTTGGTCAATCAAAAATGTTTGACAGACCAATTGCAGCTTTTATGCATCTTTTAATATATGTTGGATTTGTGATAATTAATATTGAAGTTATAGAAATTATAATTGATGGTATTTTTGGTACTCATCGTTTTTTAGCTCATATCATAAGTCCCAATTTATATTCTTTTTTAATTGCAACATTTGAAATTTTAGCTTTTTTAGTTCTTTTTTCCTGTGTTGTATTTCTAATTAGAAGAAATATTTTAAAAATAAAAAGGTTTTTTGGTAAAGAAATGACTAAATGGCCCAAAACAGATGCAAATTTGATATTAATTTTTGAGGTTTTTTTAATGTCTGCATTTTTTCTTATGAATGCTAGTGATCAA
>NZHS01000047.1 GCA_002689735.1 Flavobacteriales bacterium
ATGTCAGCCTCATCTTCCCAGAAGTAACGCCCTGTCACTGCAACGGCTGACTGAATGGCCTTGGTAGCCCCACTGAATTGCGTACGTAATAACGTACCTGACAATGCTGTCGTGAAGGACACTGGGACCACCCCTGCAAAAGTTCCAAAGGCACTGGCGGTCATAGCCGTTTGAGTGGAAATAGAGACAGTTGGGATTTGAATACGATTGGCAGGCGCAGACAGTGTGGTTTGTGAGGCTAAAGATAAGCTAGGTTGTAAAATAGCATGAAATGGCGCATTAAATGCACTTTGGTAAGATAAAGAAATTTCACCTAATCTTACTCTTAAAATATTTGTTGTGATTGATGATTGTGATGCAAAAACAATAGGAGATGTTCTTAGCCTTGTTGCATTGATTGTAAAAGTTAAATTGTCAGCTAATGTTGCATTATCATCTCTGACTCTTCTAGCCCCACAAGCACCATTTGCTTGAGATCCAAAAGTTGCTGATGTTGTTTCAATTGCATTAAATGTCCCAGAGATAGAGACTTGAGAAGCAAAAGAAATAGTTGCAGGATTAATTTTGCTTGCAATGCTTGATAGATTTGAATTTACAGAAAAAGTTACAGATGCCTGAACAAGAGTTGTACTAGCTGATGTGCTAAATGCTGTTTCACTATAAGCGACAAATCCAAACATTAACTATTGCTTTTCTTTAACTAAATATTTTTGTACCACGGGGCGGTGTCTTCTCTGCTACAATAGCATCATCAACTTTCTTTTCGTGATAAGCGACTTTATCAGTTCCCATTGTAGCTTTAATCCAAGTGATTAGCTGTTCTTCAGAAATGTCTTCCATTTTGGAATACGAGCTACTATCTGAAGCAGGGTCAATGTGCTGAAAGTCAGACCTAGTTTTAGTCACTCCATCTACAGTATCAGTCACTGTAAAATGAACTACGTCTATTTCATTAGCTCCATTTGTTCCTGTCGTTTTATATTCGACATTTTTCACTTTCCAAACTTTAGCCATTCTTTATCTCTCCTTCCATATGCCTTGTGATGGTTTCTTTAGATGCTTCAACTTGATCTGTTTTGAATCTTAGCTGATGAAGCTGTTTCTCTAAATCTACTAAATGATTCCAGCAAGTTTTGGCTTTGTCAGATAAGTCTGCTATTTTGTATTGCTTATCTTGAAATGTTATTTCTGTAATCTCTGTCATTTTCTCTCCTTATGAGGGTTTAGTAGGCCAATCTGAATCTTCTAAATAAGGCCATTTATCTTTAGTGGTTTCTGGCAAATCCCTAAGTGCTTGTCTGTAGGTTCTCCATTCGTCTGAAATAGAACGATCACCAGTTGCCATCCAATCTGTGTCTGCTAGAAGACGATCTCTTTTGCGCCTTAGTATTTCTGCTAGACCTGCAGTTTTTATAGCTAAACTTTCTGCATCTGTAGGTTCATTGTTTTTTGTATTAGCAGGGTTTCTACCATCAGACTCATCAATCTGTATGATGACACCATCCTCTATATAATCTATTGTTCCCATAACTATGGCTCCATCTTATATAAGTTCCACTGCCCATAGAGATTCCAAGCTGATGCAGTAGTTTTATTCTCGTTTACAAAGCGTAGGTAATTTATGTTGTTTTGAGTGTTAATAACATGACACCTGAAAAACTCTCTTCGCCTTTGAGTGCCATACCCATGAGCATATCCCCAAACTCTACATTCTTCACCAGATCCAGAAGTAGGTTGGTAATAATTTACTTCAAATACATTACCATTATAGTTCACACCATTTCCAGTATTCGCTAACTTAAGATATTGTTCAGTTAGCTTTATATGGTCTATATAGGCGTGTTCAGTTATGACATTACTAGTAGAAGCAGAAGAATTATAAATCTCAAAAGAGGTATGACACCAATATGCCATACTCGATCCTCCATCACTAGATAGTTGCAAAGCCAAACGCAGTTGTGAGCTAGCCATAGTTACACCCCACATTATAAATCTATACCAAACCCCTGCTGATACAGTATAATTAACAGTGTTTGCGTTACTTATGGTACTCTTGCTAACGAGTGACCAAGCACCACCCCCTGCATCAACCCAAGTTGGAGTAGCATTTGTTCCATTGGATTGAAGCACCTGTCCTGCATTGCCCATGTTTCCATTCATGCTAAGATTACGATTAATTCTAAAATCGTAGACTGTACTCCAACTAACAGGGTTGAGATAATAGCTAGTGTTGTTATTTAAATATAAATTACCAGTAGGCACTTTCTGAATATCCCAATTACCCCACGCTGATGCTAAAAATCCATACCCAGCAGTGCTAGCATATAACTGAGTTGGACTGTTCCCTGCACTATCTGTTATTAAAAGCCCTGCTGAACCTGTGGCAGAGCCTTTCATGTGAGGGTTATTTGAATTGTTGCTTGTAAGGGTATGGTGTGTGCTACCATTATAATTCCATGCAAGATTAGAATTTGCATAAGCAGTATTGTTTATTTGGATACCATCAGAAAGAGTTCTCATTGTATAAGAACCATTGTAGTATAGATAAGTATGGGCATTGTTATCATTCCACAGTACCCAATCGTTACTATTCAAAATACCAAAACCAGAATCTTCGTCATTCTGAATGTAAGTAGTTCCATTATCTCCTATGTATAAATAACCATCATCATTATTACTGTTAGAAAAAACTTGAAGACCCCCACTCAGGGTTCTAGCAGATGCATACCCATTGAAATAAAGGTAGGTATAAGAATTGTGAGTACCAATTATAACTGCATCGTTTGATCCATTATAAATTGAAACCTGTGAGTTCATATCATTTTTTATGTACCCATAAGTATTCCCTAGAAAAAGAGTACCATCATTGTTATCTGAGGCATTTACAACTCTAGCACCATCAGCTTCTGTTCTAAAAGTATAGCTTCCATTGTGATAGAGGTAGGTGTAGCTATCTACAGTACCACTGACAACATCATCATTCCCACTTGATCCAGAGCTTTTAAGTGTAACATATGAGCCATCTACGCTATATAAATTTGCTCTATTATTAGCACCCAAAAATATTAGTGCATCATCTGTGTCATTTGAGTTGCTAAGAGTAATTGAGCCTGCGTTTGAAGTTAAGAATGGTGAGTTATCGTGCCAAAACTTTATTTGCCCATTGACATTAAATTGAGCAATCATTTCAGAATAATCACTATTCGCTATGGAAAGACCATTTCCACCTAAAGGCATATTAAGCCAGCCAGTGGTATTCTTTATATAGCTATTGTTACCATCGTGATACAGCTTTAAATCGTCACCTGTTCCCACCTTAATTTCTTTACTGTCAGGAAGAGAAACGTGGTCTGCAAAAGTAGCACCAGATGTACCTACACTTAATTTTGCGACACCCCCATTAGGTCTTACTTGAAAGGTAGTTCCTTCTGTAGTAATTTCAGAAACTCCACTACTATCAATAAGCTGAATCCCTGCTACGCTATCAGTGCTTGTAAATGTAGCAACTGTGTTAGTAGTGCCAGAGTTGACTGACATTGCTCCACTAAAACTAGCACCAGATAAAGGAGCATAAGTAGAAGATGCAGTAGAGCTTGTAAGATAAGAGCTTAGATCAACTTCAGCCCAAGTCAGACCCCCAGTATTACCAGACTGTGCTTGTAAAAAATAATTGTTAGTGGGAGTGTTGCTTACTTGAAGGATTGCTTCATTAACAGTATTGAGTGCCATACTTGGTTGGGCAACTTGAGACAAAAGTGCTAATGAACCAAGTCCAAGATCACTTCTCACTTCACTAGCACTTCTACCTTCAATAACATTGCCATTTTTTTTCAAAAATTCAGCATTTGAAATTGCACTTGACCCCTCTATCAAAGATTTAGAGGCAGGCTCAGTAACAAAAACATCTTTTGAAACAGAGCCAGAAAAGTCAATCGCAGATGAACCGCTTGAACTTTCTAGTATTGTCGTTCTTGTTAGTGTGCTAGAGCCATTCGCCCAAGTTCCTAAACCAACTTCCCAAGTTCCATTTGCAGGGTCAACAATCGCATAATAGGTAGTATCTCCATCTGACAAAGCATTTCCAAAAGTTTGAAACCCACTGACACTCCCTGTCATAACAACATTTGTTGTTCCATTTGTTGTAGACGTTTGCTTTATTCGATTTTTGACAGTAAATGCCATTTTTAATCCTTATCAAGTTAAGGTTACATCCAACTGCCCTTGGGCAATTTGGAGAATGTCATTAGCCTCAATGGTTTTAGCATTTGATAAATTTGCGTATGCTATTAGATTGCCTGAACTAGATGCGTCAAAAATTCCAGCAGTAGTAACTGAACCCCAGCTTCCTGATGCTGTTGGGAAGGTCAGTGTAGCTGTATTAGTAGCCGTTGTTGGTGAAGTCCCAGACACACTAAATGTAACTTGAACTCTACTATAATTGCTTCCACTTAATTCTGTTCCTGATGCACTGTCAGTTGGTGAATTTCCACTTGCAAACAAACCAACATACCATGTTGTCGGTCTTGTGACTGAATTAGTAGTCAGCAACCAGTTTAGCACTCTGTCCTCAAATGTATCTGTTAATGCGTCACTCATTTAATAGCTCCTTATCCTTAATTTTAAATTTGATGCCGAATGGCACTTGTTATCGCTCATGGAATTCTCCTTTTAAATCAATAGGTTGTCACTCGCATTCTAAGTGAGCCACTTGATCTAGCCGTTTCACTTGATGCTATTAGATTTTGCGTTGCTGATAGATATAGTTCGTTCCATAAGGTAATTCGTTCATCTTGCATTAAATATGGGGCAGATGCCTGCAAAGATGCATAAAGGTATAAATCTGGGTGATCTTCTAAAAGCCAATTTGAAGTGTTACTGTCTGACAGTATAGGTATTTTAGAATAGTATAATAATTCTGAAGTGTAAGTCTGATTGGGGGTGGGGTACACTTGAAATTCTGAATTAACGACTGAAAATAAAGTTGGTCTTCCAGCAGTATCTCCACTGGCTGTTTTTGCGTTCATAATCTCTACGGGAGAAGCATATTCTATAACAGATGGTGGGGCAGTTGTAACGTGCCATCGAATAGCTTCCAGATAGTCACTAGGTACGGCTGAGAATTCAGTTTCTAAATTACTGGATACTCTTTTGTGCATTCTCCAGTGTCTAACATTTCTCTGAAAATTTGCTTCTGCCAAGGAAATAAAGGTAGGGATAATAGAAGTCAAATCTGAACGATTCAAGTAATCCGCTATGGTGCTTTTAAGCGTGGCATAGGTGGTAATCGACATTTAATACCCCTTTATCCTAAATTTTGCGAAATCCCCATCCATGAGCTTCTTTTTGACGTATGCGCTGAATTCTGGCGTACCTATGGCAGATCCACATTCTTTCGCCCATTGCTGGGCTACGACTGCTGGGACTCGCCCAGCTAGTCGCATATTTGAACCCAGAGGTTTAGGATTATCACGCAATTCGTGATTTTCCTTTAAAATAGGTGCAACATCTTGCGTTCTGACAATATGGAGTTTGCCATCTTCAGCATGATAACTTGCACCTATTTTTTCGTATTCAACTTTACTCATAAGCTTCGTTGACCTCTGGGGTAGAGGGGTCATCAGATTTCCAATGCCCCCTCTCGTTTCTTGCTCTCTTTTTTGGTTTTGCAGAAGTTTTTTCAACAGCCAAATTTTTTGAAATAAATAGTTCAGCCATTTCACTGTCCATTTCTACAATTTCATCTTTCATCAGTTTCCTATCAAAAAGGATAGGCTCTCTGTCAGATGTTATTTGGATGGTTTTTTTCATTTTATTTCCTATGAGTCATTAACATCTGCAATAACAGCAAGTGCTTCTTCTGCATCAACTTGAAGACCATATTCACAAGAGATCATTGACCGCTCTGATAGACCAGTTTTAGCCAATGGTTCTTGCTTGGTTTCCTGAAGATATGCCATTTTAATGTGTTGCGGATCGATCACATAGATCGTTTTCGCAGGCATATATCTACTAGGAACAATATCAACTTGTCCGAAGTCTCCAACGTAGATATCAATGGCATTTGTTAATTGCTTTGGATTGTTCATAGCTACAGAATATTTCTGAGAGTTCCCAGTAAATCCTGAAATAAGAACTTTTTGCGGTGCTGGACACATAACCATTGTAGCAGTAGAACCAGCTTCCCACGTAGCCTTGAGGGCGTTTTGGATCATATCCTCAACGAGCGTCCTATCGCTACCATCACCCCTAGCTTGATTTGGATACCCTGCTGTTGTGCCAGAAAGCGTTGGTACAGTTGCAGATCCTCCAGCTTGTACGTTACTTCTAATAAATGCACCCAAACCAGCCGTGCTTCTAGCATTGCCAGATGAACCTGCACTGCCAGCTACATTGTCCAATAGCATTTTTTCCATGTCTCTTTTTAGTTCAGCCAATTTTAGGCTTAACTGCATGGCATGACCGATTGCATCTGGATTGCTTTGAGTAGCACTAGAAGTGCTGGAAGTTTGGGTTACTTTGCTTGAAATTTGGCTATAATTAGACAAACGAACTGGCAAAGTTGATGCTGTATTCGATAGATCATCACCTTCTATCTGTCTGTTTGCCCCTGCTGATGCGAGGGTTACTTTCCCCCATTCAAATAGGGTATTGGTTATATTTCTAGACCCGATTGCATTCATAAAAATATGGTCTGCTGGGTTGATATTCACAAGCGCATTTTGTAAATTTTCACGAATTAGGGTACTAGAATAAGTCTCTGTTGTATTGCTTGGAACCGCCATTTTATTCTCCTTGGGCTATCCATCTGGCTACGTCTTCTACGCTTCCAGATTGTTTCATGTTCTGAAAAGCTTTCTCACGCTGTTTGGTTTGGTTAGCTGAAGGACTTTGTTTCGCACCCGTTTGAATGAAAGGTCTAGGATTGGATTTCTGGACGTTGCCATCTTTAGCACTTTTAGCCTGATTAAATAACATAACATCATGCAAAAGCTTTAAAGCTCTAGCGTCCTGAATCGAATTAATATCCGACTCTGTGAAACCATACTGAACGGCTGTTTGAACCATGCTCTTTTTTATAGAATCCGCTTTTTCCGCATCCTTTAAATCAGGAATGTATTCAACCAAAGCCTGCCCTTGTTCTTGCAAATAAGCCACACGTTGCTGTTCAGCTTTTTCGTTTTCTTGTAAGGCAAGTTTTTGGCGTTCAGCCTGCAAATTCTCCATTTCTTCCTTATGGATATTAAATTTCTCAATTTCTTCCATATATTTGATAGGATCAGTTTGCAGTAACTCCATAGGTGGTCTTTTCATTTCTTGCGATTTGTAGTTCTTCTCCACCGCATCTAACTTCGTTTGAAGGTCTTTTCGTTGATTACTAAGCGCATTCGCTTCTGCTTCCATTTTCTTTTGAAAATCAGATTGCTCACGCATTTTAGCTTGAATATGAGAATTCCCTGCATAGCTTCGGAGTAGGTCTTTGAGCGGTACTTGAATTTCTTTTCCATCAGCTTTCACTGTGTACAATTCTTCTTCAGGTTGCTCTTGAACTTCCTGATCTTGCGTTTCTTCTTCATTACTTTCGGCTTGAACTTCTTCTACAGCTTCTTCTTGTTCACCACTTGCTTCCACTGGTTCTTGAGAAGTTTCTTCTTTAACTTCTTCTTGAGGTGCAGTTTCGTCAGGGACTAATAAAGATTTCGCTATATCTTCGATTGAGCCAGTATTTTCTTCTTGTGTATTTGTCGTGTCAACCACGTTGCAAATCTCCTTGTTTGTTTTTTTGCATCTTGTCAGTATTGATAACGTACTCAATTTCTGCTTCGATTTCGTTGAGGGCTTGAACGATTAGCCTTGCCCGTTTTACTGATTCATCTGAATCAGACATTAGGAACGTCTGGATTTGACGATCTCTGATGTAAGTGAGAATTTTTTGAAATGTTTCATTCTCTTTTAATTCTTTTGCTCTACTAGCTTCTTTTTCCCAATCAGTAGCCATTATTCTCTAACCTTAGATTTTTCAGCTTGGATTCTAGCTACATCTACAGAAGTCCCGTATTTACCAAGAATTTCTGCACTCCGAATTAAAAGCTCCTGATCTAACTTATCTCTGTCCAGATCATCTTGGGCTTCTTGCTTTTCTTTCATTAGTTGAGCCTTAGTCAGATCTGTTTGAGCCTTAGTCTGGGCTTTCATAGCTTCCGCCTTGAGTAAAACCTGACTTGGATCGCTCTGGGCTTGCATAGCTTGTGCTTGCTGTGCTTTTTGCATGGCAATCTGGGCAAGCTGAGTCTCAATTTCTGGATTCATTGGCTGGACATATCTTTCAGCGTTTTTCAAGCCAAAACCATCCAATAGGTCTGCAAGCGTCTGACGTATGTTTGTTAAGGAAACTAGACCATTTTGTGTTCCAAACGCTTGCATGATTTGTTGTTGAATTCCTAGCATCATTTGAAGACCCATTTGTCTTTCATCATGCCTGCCAGTACCCAGACCCACGTTGACAGTTGAATCCATATCAGACTGCCAAACTTTTGGATCAATAGGAACAAAATTGCCTTTTAATCTCATTACACTAGGGGCATCTTGATGCTTGCCATAACAACGTAGCATCTTCCCAAATAGGTCTTTAAGCCCTTCTGCTAAGTTTCTTGCCATCACCTCTGTTTGACCCTGTTGAGCCTGCAATGTGGCCTGCACACCAGCCTTAGTGACGCTCTGAAGACTATCTGGGTCTAACCCCATGCTTGCCTTAGTAATTCCCGTCTTATCTTCTACAATTCTATCAACATACTGCATTACGCCTAATGACTGTGATGCTGTAAAAGGAACTGCTAAATTCTGAATTGACTGACTTGGAGCGGTTCTAGTTCTGACTATGCCCCCAAGTTCCAAATTCATAAGATCATCCAGATTCACAGAATCTGTAACCGCCATTCTTGGAAGATTTGACATTGATAGGTTATTCAAGATTTCTCTATAGATCTGAGTAGCTGAATCCTGTTCCGCCATAATTATATCTGCAAGAGAACGCCCGTAAAATGTATGCGGTTCAGGATCTATAGCTAAAGCCACATATGGAACTTCATCACATAACATTGGCGGTTCAAGCAGTGTATAGTTATCTCCGCCACAGATAAAACTGTAGAGCATGGCCTTTCCAGACCCCTCTATATCCATTTCCATAAATGCCTGCGTTAAAAGCACCTTTTTTGTGGATGGGTCTGTAGAATTATCGTCTTTATCGTGGGTTACACTGTATCGTCTTCTTTCGAATACTTCCGCATCCAAAGTAGTATCCCTGCTATCTTCTCTAGACAATTCGCTAACAGTGTCAAAATCATATCCCATGTCCACCAAAGTGGAAACAGTAACTTCTGTAGAGTGTCCCGTAACATAAAACTGCCCTTCCTTTAAAGATTTTGCATTTCTATCGATGAAAAATTCTTCACTTGGTACTGCGTCTACGACTAGATCACCCGTTTTTTTGGTGCGAGAAATTTTGCAGTTATGATGCAAAGATTCTGTATCCTGACCATCAGGCATCATTTGCTTTTCATACACTTCTTCATGTTCTAGAATTTCTACTTCTGGATCGTTTGTTAAAACAGCAAAAGTAGTATCATCGATGTAATCATAGGTGTGTATTTCAGTTTTAGGATCTTCTTTGTAAAAAACCCTGACAATGCCAACTTTTTTAATTAAAGATTCATGTATGGCATCTCTTAGAATATTATATCCGCCTAACTGCTGAAATTTCCAATTTAGGAAATCTGTCGCTTGCTGGGCTGATTGAATATCTTCTTCTTGTCTGGGTAAAAATTCAACGGCCTTAGAGTGAGATAAAAAGATCCGCATTAAGCTTGGCTTAACCGCTCTAACAACATCCCTGACAACAGTTTTAACTATACCGCTTCGCCCAGCTTCTTTCCCAATATCCACTTCACCCTCAAAATAGCGACTTGCCTTAATTCTTACGGGTGCGATTTCATCAGTGATAAAAGACTTTGCTGAACGAATAGCGTCAGTCAAAATGCCCTGAACTTGACCTTCATCTAGTTTTTGTAATTTCATAGCCATGTATCTTTTTTGCCACTATAATGCGAATCTACTGATTCGTATACAATTTTAATGAGAATCAGTATTTTACTTTTTTAGTCTTTTTCGTGTTCTTTTTTTTCATATTTAACTCCTACTTTTTTCTATGTGCGGTAAATCGAGGAAATATTTTCGCCCAGCCTTTTTCCTTTGAGTAATGTAGTCATCCATCATCTCCTCACACGTCATTTCAGGATAGGCCAAAACGCAGTTGCTTAAATGCCAGCAACCGCCCCAGCGAATTCCGTATCCCAGTTCGTGGGCGGAATTTATGACGCTAGTCATAATGTTGAAATAAATAGGAAATTCCCAAGATACCTGACCATCACTGTCATAGCCCAATAAATCTACAGCCCATGAATATCCATCCTTTTGAGGAATGTGCATACTATTTAAAGTCATGCTTCTACCTTCTGCCTTTAATTTTTTTTGGGTTTCTAGCGATCTTACCCCACAAGAAATTCCGAAATCGGTGGTGCTACGCTTTAACGCCAAATGGCAGATCTCAACCAGTTCTGGGTGAACTCCTTCAAGGTTTTTTAATGAACGTGAACCAAATTTGAACATTCAATCTCCTATTTTACTGGCTTTATTTTTAGCAATTTCATTTGCATCCCAGTTAGCTTTTTACCGCCATTAAGACGTTTCCAACTACTGTAACTTGATTCAAAACCTTTATTTCCTGAGCCATAGCCAACCATTTTAGTGGGTTCTTTCCCTTTTTCTTTTGGCATTGAATTCTCCTATTTCTTAACCATAAATTTTGAAACCCCACGCATTCCAATGGCACTAGCCACGACTGCTGAAACGATGTATTTATACCAATCAGGGGCTTGTTGAATCGCTTGAAAACCTTCACTTACGATTGTTCTTCCCCAATCCCCACAAAAACAGAGTATGAAGGGGGCAACAAAAACCAAAGTTACGAATTCGTCCTTATATGTGGAATCTTCTTTGGAAACAGACATAAGATCCAAGTCAAGCTCACCCGTCAGTTGCTTTTTCTTTATTTCAGCATTGACCTTCTGAACTTGCACTTTCCCATCTAGATAAGAAGTAGCAATACCACCCAAAGAGCCTATAAGTTGACCGATTGTCCCAAACACTTGATTTCCTCTAAACTATACGGGGGAAACTTGAGTAGTTTGTTNAGTAGTTTTATTTCGATTGATTGGGTAAACACACTAGGGAAAATTCTNACCCTNAGTGATAGGTCTTTGGTTGAGACTACTATAATTCTTTCTATNTCAAATGCAACAAAAACTGCTACATCCGATTGCCATTGTTTNCCCCCTCTTATGCCAAAAGAGTACTGGGTGCTTCTTTGATATTCTATGAGCGGTTTTGATGATGTTTTGACTTCTACAGTAAATAATTTTCCTTTCGGGGTTTTACACCATAAATCATCTTCGTCCCGATCTACTCTTTCGGTCTTAATACCTAATCTTTCAAACCTAGATGCAACAAGATATTCTCCTGATGTACCTAAGTCATGCTTTTCACTTCCTGAGAGTGTTATCAAGGGAATCCAACTTAGCAAAAATTCTATCTACTGTTTGTTTGATTTCCTTCAGTTCTCTGTCTGTCGATTGTGTCTGCACTTCACTTTTCGCCTGCAATACTGCTAGTTCTTTATCTTGCTTTTTTAGTTGTTGATAGAAACTATATTGGAGATATAAAATTGGGAAAATGACCCATTGAATGATACCGCCAACAATTTCTATGACGTTCATTTTTTAGAAAACCCGAAATAAGCACCAACCAGCCCAGATAAAGCAAGATATTGTGCCATTATAACACCTTCTACCTCTTTCATCCTTTCGGGCATAGCAATGCAGGCAATCGTGGTCATAGCCATCAATAAGAGNGCTANATAGCACATTATTCTTCTATTATACTGGTACGCTTTCTTGTCAGGTATATCATCTTCTNNTTTCATTGGTTCTCCTTTAAATACATTGCGAAGTAAATCATTCCAACGACTGCAAGACCTATAATAAGAAGCCCAAACGCTACACTAATCGCATAAATTAAAGCTTCCCTTTTTTTAATGGCCTGATATCTACCCCTTTCGTCTTCAAGTTGNATCTGAGATTTTATTTTCTGTAGNTCTCTCCANCCTGACATACCCCTTGTTTCAAGAATNACCCTNCGTAATTCATCCTCTAAATCTCTAGCNNTNACTGAACTTAGGTACGTTTCTAAAGCTTGCTCGTTTACTCCTCTTTTTCCTTTTCTGGCATTCGAATGCTGGTTTTTAGCNCCCTCAATCCCGTCCCAGACCTTTCCAAGGTCTTTGGAAAGATCCATAAAATCTTTCCCCAACTTTAGACCTGCTTTTAGCGATGCCATGCTAGCCATAGCGATGGTTATGGGATCTGGCATCTAGGCTACTCCTTGTAAGTTTCTCCTTATCGGTTGAGTCCATTTGTAAATGCTGTTTGCACCGCCCTGTCCCATCATCATATCATTCGCAAAGGAAAGCGATAAAGCGTCAGCATGGTCTGGTGATTTGAGTAGTCTTTTTTTCAGATCGTCTTTTGATTCAATTTTGATCTTGCCTGTCGGAGTGTAAGTATANCNTATGGCGAGNAATTCTTCCACTAATTTCTCATGGTACGGGAGTTTTACCTTTCTTGTTTCAAGCCAATCTTTAATTTTAAAGTACAGTTCAGCCCGTAAATTNANGTAATGTTGCTTCATAGAAGCACTTTCAGAGACATTAACAGAAAAAATAGGTAAATTCATATTGACCCCAGCGTCACAAACCCCTTGCCCTATTCCTATCGAATCAATGTTAATGCTGTTAGGTCTTTCGGTGTAATGTGTCGAATCATATTCAGCTTTTATCGCACCAGCTAATGCCATCGTGTCAAGATTTTTCCAGCGAATAAGCTCCCTGACTATCGAACCCTGTCTTTTACACAACACAGACCAATCTGAGCCATGTCTAGCCACATCTACACCCCATATAGATGGCGTTTCTGGAGTAACCGCTACTTCCCGTTCTTGGGCAGACTTAACCAGTTCATAAGATATTACTGTCTGGTCTTCAGTTAATGGGAATAAACCTAGAACCCTTACCCGATATTCATTGCTATGATCACCAGATCTGGCTAGAACTTCTGCAATAAAATCTCTGGAAACTCTACTGCTATCAACACAGCTTATAGTCTTAGTATACCATCGATCTTTTAGCTTGTGGTGGGTATCAAAGAAAAAACCAGAATTTCTGGTAGGATTGCCCAAAAGTAGTGTTGTAGCTGATTGAGAAGACATACTACCTATTGCAGAATTAAAAACAACTTCTGGAATCGCTGAAGCTTCGTCTGCAATTAATAAAACGTGTTCAGAGTGAACACCCTGCAAACTTTCAGGATTTTCTAATCTGGACGTTCTACAGCTTATAAATGCATCTGATGGGCTGGCTGTCAGTTCTACCCTGTCCGATTTAACTGTTAATAAGTTTTGCAGTTCATCTGGTAAAACTTTAATCCAACGGCGTACCTCTGAGTACAATGCATCAAATAATTGGGAACTTGTGGCGGACGTAAGAACACATTTGCAAGGGTATTTTGTTAGAAGAAAATGAATGCTTGCCCAGCTTGCAAGAGTCGATTTTCCGACTCCATGACCGCTGGCACAACTTACCAAACGTGACTTATTTGATACTTCTTCTAAAACTTCTGCCTGCCAAGGATCTGGAGTTTCTCCAAGGTATTCTTTCACAAACCTGACGGGATCGTTTCTAACTTCCCTGATAAACTGTTCAAAGACGTTCAATGGTACTTACTTTCTTGGAATTCCCATTCGTAACATTCTTCCAGCAGATATTCTAAGGCTTCAATCAATTCACCTTTATCCTTGCAAGAAGTGGTCATTATCATCTGGTTTTCTCGCCAGCCAACAATCACCAGTTCATCAAAATTATGCAGATCTTCAGGAGTCCGTAGTTTGGGCATCTTCTGCATCTTCACTCCTGATTTTTTTTAAAGCGTTTAAATGCAAATCTCCCACGTTTACTTGGATGGCAGTTGTATTATTTTTTTGAGCATACTGATCAGGATCATGGGCGGAAGCCAGCCATTTACGTACCGAAACTTGCTCCCTCATTTTGGAAATGGCATTCGGGCTTTCATCACACTGGTCTGCCAATTTGAGTGCTTCATCCGCATAGTGTTCTGCTTTGGCTTTTCGTGCCAAACGTAACGCTTCTTTCTGACTTGGGTCTTTGTTGAGGGTTGAGGAGAGGAAATTTCTGGATACTCCAAGATCTCTGGCAATGCTGGCAATAGATTCCCCTTCTGAAATTTTTTCACAAATTTTTTCGATGCCACCTAATTTTTCAATATCGGCTAACATCTGTCTTAATATTGGTCTTCCCGTCATAATTTCCCTTTTGCTATTTTCAGTTGTATGTTAATACTTTTTTTCTCGCTGTACTAGAAAATTCTAGTATGTGTCCGAATTCCCCTAGCCACGCTTCGTGGGAAATATAGGCACTGGGGGGGGTTTTTTTGGGGTAAAAAGCCCAAAATAGACCTTTTTTCCGATTTCCAGCAGATTTGCAGTATCCTAAGTCATTGTTATCATTGGGTAATCCAGATAAAGGACGCATAATATGCATTATGTTACTTTTTGAAAAAAAGCGTTCTCACACGCATGAGGGTGCAAACGTGTGCAGACCCCCCAAGAGAATCACCCACCTTCTCCATTACAGCAATCAACCACAACAGACTTACATTCACTGCATTGATAGTGACCATGAACGAATTCCATCCTTGTACTTTGCAAACACTTGGGACAGATCTCATAATCACTGGTCGTTTTAGTTATTGTCCAAGGTGACCATTCTTCAAAGCTTGAGACTTTCATCTTCATTCCTTCCAC
>NZHS01000048.1 GCA_002689735.1 Flavobacteriales bacterium
GAAAAAAAATCAAAAATAATTTCTCCTAATGAAAAGAAAACTATTGCTTTTCATGAAGCAGGACATGCAACAGTAAGCTGGATGTTAGAATTTGCTTCACCTTTAGTAAAAGTCACTATTGTTCCAAGAGGCAGATCATTAGGTGCCGCCTGGTATCTTCCCGAAGAACGCCAGCTCACAACGACAGAGCAAATGAAAGATGAAATCTGCGCAGCATTGGGAGGAAGAGCTGCTGAAAGCCTTTTCTTTGATAAAGTATCTACGGGTGCTCTCTCAGATTTAGAAAAAGTAACTAAACAAGCTTATGCCATGGTTAGCATTTACGGTTTAAGCCCAAAACTTGGTAATATTTCTTATTATGACTCAAGCGGACAAAACTCTGGTTTTACTAAGCCATATTCTGAAGAAAGAGCAAAACTAATTGATTCAGAAGTTAGCAAGTTAATTGAAGAACAATACAATAGAGCATTAAAAGTATTAAAAGACAATAAAAAGAAAGTTGAAGAACTTGCAAATGCACTGCTTAGCAATGAGGTTATTTTTAAAGATAATTTAATCTCAATATTTGGAGCTAGAAAATGGACTTCTTATCAAGAGGAGAAATTACAAGAAGAAGAATTAAAAACAAAGAAGAAATAATTATCCTTAATGAATAACGACTGGATAGAAGTTTATTCAACAAATGACATCTTTAAAGCAGAAGTAATAAAAAATATGCTTTTATCAAATGATATTGAAGCCATTATTATGAATCAGCAAGACTCTTCCTATCATTTTGGATCTGCTAAGATTTATACAAGAAAAGAAAATATTTCAAAAGCAAAAGAAATTATATCTGAATGATATCAATAGAAAACAGAAATAGACTCATTTATGGAATAATCTATATTATTTTTATTTTGTTTGGTATTAGTTACTCAAGTCTGAGCTGTTCAGTACTGTTTGGTTTAATAGGTGTCATTTGTATTTATGAAATGTGGAAACTAAGAAAAGGTAAAACGAAAATATTTGCAATTTTATATGTTCTAATTCCCTTTATTTTAATACAGATCTTAATATGGAATTATCTATCATTTAATATTTATGAAACAGAAAACTGGAATTTTGAACCAATCCTGTATTTAGTTATTCTAACAAGTGTATATGATTCTTTTGCTTATATAGTTGGTATAAGATTAGGTAAAAACAAAATTATACCATCTATATCTCCAAAAAAATCTTGGGAAGGGTTTTTTGGAGGTTTTGTGTTTACAGCTTTTGCTTCTTTATACTTTTTTAATGATAATATAACAACATTTCTATTTTATTCTTTTTTAATACCTATTAGTGCTACAACAGGTGATTTTATTGAATCATCATTTAAAAGACAAGCAGGAGTAAAAGATTCTGGAAATTTAATTCCAGGGCATGGTGGAATGTTGGATAGAATGGATTCTCTTTTAATTTCAATTTCAATAATAAGTTTATTAATTATTTACACATAATCATGAATATTCACAAAGAAGGCAGGAGTCTAATTAAAAATTCTATTTTTCTATTAATACTTATTGGGATAATAAGTGGATTTAATGACGCTTTTACTTCATTTACTTTACCGATTTTTTCTTTTTTTATTTTATTTTTTATTTATTTTTTTAGAGTTCCAAAAAGAAATTTTGATTTTGTTGAAGGAAATATATACGCACCATGCGATGGAAAAGTTGTTGTAATTGAAGAAACTCTTGAAAGTGAGTTTTTCAAAGACAATAGAATACAAATTTCCATATTTATGTCCCCTTTAAATGTTCATAATAACCTATACCCTATTAATGGTGCAATAGAATATATAAAATATCATCCAGGTAANTTNTTATTTGCATGGAACCCAAAATCATCTTCTGAAAACGAAAGAAATACAGTANTNATAAANAATTNAAATATTGAAATTCTCTATAGACAAATTGCAGGNGCACTTGCTAGAAGAATTGTTTGCTATTCTCAAATAAATAAGAACATTAACGCTTGTGAAGAATTAGGGTTTATAAAGTTTGGCTCTAGAGTTGATCTTTTTCTACCAATTGGAACAAAGATTACGTCTAAATTAAATGATAAAACCGTAGGTGGTAAGACAATAATAGGAACATATTAAGAATTAATATATATTTGATATATTTGTTATTAAACAAAACAAAAATATTATGAAAAAGTTATCTTCAATTTTATTAGCCCTTATCTTCAGTACATCATTTACAATGTCTGCACAAGATACTGCTGATAATTCACAAAAAAATACAGAAACTAAAACTGAATGTTCTGAAAGTAAAGTAAAAGAAAGTAAAAAAGTATCAGGGTTTAATTTCACAAAAACTAATACTTACGGAAAAGCAAACTGCTCAAGTTCTTCAAAAAAATCATCCTGCTCAAAAGCTGAAAAAGAAGCCTGTAGTAAAACATCTTCTAAAGCTTCATATGTGAAAACTTCTAAAAAAGAAGAAGCTTCGTGCAGTAAAACCGCTGCCAAGCCTTCATGTTGCAAAAGTAAGATTGCAAAAAAAGTGGTTAGTGATGATACAAAAGCAATGAATAAAAAAGCTTCTGAAAGAGTAAGNTTAGCTATTGCAAATAATGAAATNTCTGCAGAAGAAGGTAGAGTTAGATTAGCAAAACTAAATGAAAAAAAGAAAAATTAATCACAAATTAAATTAATTAATAAGCCACTATATTATTAGTGGCTTTTTTTATAGCATGGATTTTTTAAGTAAGGAAATAGAGGGATATATCGAAAATCACTCTAGTAAAGAAAATGATTTATTGTCAGAACTAAACAGAGAAACATGGGCGAAAGTACTCATGCCTAGAATGTTATCTGGACATGTTCAGGGAAGAGTGCTTAGCTTATTAAGTAATTTAACTAATCCAACCAATATCATTGAAATTGGAACCTATACAGGCTATTCTGCATTATGTTTAGCGGAAGGAATAAAAAGCAATGGAGAACTTCATACAATTGAAATAAATGAAGAGCATGCTGATATTGCCAAAATTTTTTTTGAAAAATCAAAATTTTCAAAAATTATAAAGCAACATATCGGTGAAGCTAAAAACATAATAAATAAAATTGATAAAAATTTCCAACTTGCTTTTATTGATGCCGATAAAGAAAACTACTCAAATTATTTTGACCTTTTAATTGATAAAATTGACATTAATGGAATTATAATAGCAGATAATGTTCTTTGGAGTGGAAAAGTAATAAACAAAGATAAGGATCATGAAACACAAGAACTTGACTATTACAATAAGAAAGTTGATAATGATTCTAGGGTAGAAAATATTCTTTTATCTGTAAGAGATGGCTTGATGGTTTGTAGAAAGATTTCAAATTAAATATGATAGACTTTAATGACAGTAAAAGTGCATTTAAAGACAAATCAGATTTTGATCTAAATCTAGCATTTTTTTTATTTCAAACACTTAACTATCCTAAAATTTCAAAATTTTTAACAATTATTCTAAAAGTGATTTTATCACTAAGAATTCCAATAAATTTTTTAATAAAACTAACCATATTTAAGCAGTTCTGCGGAGGAGAAACAATTTTTGAAAGCAGCAAAACAATAGACAAACTATGGAAATCATATATTGGAACGATTTTAGACTATTCTGCAGAAGGACAAGAAAATGAAGATGACTTTAAAAATGTATATGAAGAGACACTAAAAGTCCTTGATATTGCTAAAAATAACCCCAAAATTCCATTTGTAGTTTTTAAACTAACAGGNTTAATTCAATTTAATATTCTTAAAAAGCTTAGTGANAAAGAAAAGCTNAGNNAAGANGAAAATTCAAGTTTAATNAANTTAAANAANAGATTANATACTATCTGTAANAAAGCAAAANATATCANTAAGCCTATTTTTATAGACGCAGAAGAAAGTTGGATTCAAAANGGCATAGATGATTTAGTNTTTTCTTTAATGAAACAATTTAATAAAGAAAAGGTNTTAATTTTCAATACTGTTCAGATGTATCGTCATGATAGACTAGCNTATTTAAAGAATTTATCACAAATTGCACAANCGGAAGGTTTTAAAATAGGNTTAAAAATTGTAAGNGGAGCATATCATGAAAAAGAAATTGAAAGAGCTTTAGAAAAAGGGTATANTATTCCAGTACATGAAAAAAANTCTAATACTGATAANGATTTTAATAANGCCTTAAAGTTTTGTNTTGAGAATATNAATCATATTTCAATATGTTCTGGAACNCATAATATTGAAAGTTCAACTTATTTATTAAAANTAATGAAAGAACACTCGATTAAAAATAATGATGANAGGATTTATTCTTCACAACTTTTAGGNATGAGTGATAACATTTCATACAACCTCTCAAATGCTAATTATAATGTTAGNAAGTANGTTCCATATGGNCCAGTAAAAAAAGTAATNCCATACTTAATNAGAAGAGCTGANGAAAACAGATCTATTTCNGGTCAAATGGGAAGAGAACTAAAAAATATATTAGAAGAAAAGAAAAGAAGGAAGNCTAGTTAAGACAAACTTCTTTATATCCAATTTCATNAANACTTAATACAGTNACCCTTTCTTCTGNNTAGCANTATTCAAAGAGAACTTCAAAATTTTTATCTTTAATAAAATTCTCAACCATATAAATTTGACAAGGCTCTTTATCTTTTTCACTTTTTGAAAAATTAACTTTTCCACCATCTAATACATTAAGCAATGTAGATTTATCTAAGCTATAATAAACAAGCTGACATTCCGATTTGGGAGTGAAATTTGTTGAATCAGAATAAAGATGATATATAACTCTTTTNTTGATNTTAAAATAATCAATGTATGCATAAAATGTTTCTTTCANTCTATTTTCAGGACCNAGAGATAAAAAGAAAATACTAATAAGGGCACCAAAACCAAATAAGACTAATCTTCTAATCATGAGTTATTTTTTTNACTNTAATAGTTCTTTTATTATCAACTAAAANCATTTNAATTTTGATATAGTTAGANGGTAATAAATCTACTAATCTCTCACTCCATTCAATAAAACAATATGAAGAACTATAAATATATTCTTCATAGCCNAAATCATAAATTTCCTCTTTACTTGTAGTTCTNTAAAAATCAAAATGAAACACATCAATTTCTGACANACTTTTATAGTGATTAATTATTGAAAAAGTAGGGCTTGAAACNANATCCTTAACACCAAGCTTATCACAAAACTTTTTAATAAANCTAGTTTTTCCNACCCCCATTTNNCCATAAAAGAAATATAATTTGGAATCAAATTTATTTAATAATTCTAATGCAATATCATTNAGNTGAGATTCNTCNCTNACATTATATGTTAATTCCATTATTTAGGTTCCAANGTGATTANTGGCANAAGCATTTCTTCTAAAGAAATACCTCCATGTTGATATGTNTTTTTATAAAAGTTTGCAAATTTATTGTAATTGTTTTGATAAACGAAATATAAATCTTCTTTGGCAAAAATATATTTACTACTAATNTTTTGNTTTGGCAAGAAAAATTTAGAAGGATCATTCATTTCAAAAACATCATTTGAAATATAATTTAAATTTTTTCCATGTTTATACCTAAGATTAGGATTCACTTTTCTATCTCCAATTACTTTAGAAGGTTTATTTACATTTATGGTCCCATGATCAGTAGTAATAACCATCTTTGCACCTTGTTTGGCAATTTTTGAAATAATATCATTTAATGGAGAATGTTCAAACCAAGAAGCAGTTAAAGATCTATATGCTGAATCATCATCAGCAAGCTCTTTAATAACCTTCATTTCNGTTCTAGCGTGGGAAAGCATATCAACAAAATTATATACTATAACATTCAAATTATTATGTTTCATATTATCAATTTTATTNATAACTTTTCTNCCATAATCAATATTTGTAATCTTTGTATAAGATGATTTATCATGCTCAANATNTAGTCTTTTGATTTGATCCTTTANAAAATCTTCTTCNAACATATTTTTNCCTCCCTCATCCTCATCATTAAGCCATTTTTTAGGNTATAAATTTTGTATNTCAGAAGGTCTTAGNCCTGAAAAGATNGAGTTTCTTGAATATTGNGTTGCAGTTGGTAAAATACTCATATACATACTATCATCAATTATCTTAAATTTTTGAAGTATATTATCTTCAATGACCTTCCATTGATCATATCTTAGATTATCAATTAAAAGTAGATAAACTGGTGAAGAATTGTTTAATAAAGGAAAAACCTTCTTTTCAAGTAAATTATGTGAAAGTAGTGGACTCTCAATATTATTTATCCAGTCTTCATAATTTCTAGAAACAAATCTAAAAAACTGCGAGTTTGCTTCACTTTTTTGCATAGAAATAATTTCATCAATACTAGAGTCGTCAGATTTGGAAAGTTCTAATTCCCAATAAATAATCTTTTTATAAACTTGATACCATTCCTTAAAAGATAAATTTGAAGACAGCTCAAGTGATATATTTCTAAATTCCTGTTGATATCCCTTTGTGATTTTTTCATCTACTAATCTGCTAGATTCTAAATTTTTCTTTATTGAAAGTAGTATTTGATTTGGATTAACAGGTTTAATTAAATAATCAGAAATTCTTGAACCAATTGCTTCCTCCATAATGCTTTCCTCTTCGCTTTTTGTAATCATAATGACCGGAATGTTATGGTATTTATCTTTAATAATATTTAAAGTCTCAAGACCTGATAAGCCAGGCATGTTTTCATCCAAAAAAATAAGATTAAAATCATTGACATCGATTAATTCTAAAGCTTCATCACCACTTTTTGCAGTAGTTAAATTATATCCTTTAGATTTTAAATAAATGATATGAGGTTTTAACAACTCTATTTCATCATCTACCCAAAGTATATTATTCATAATAAAATTTATTTTTACAAAAATTAAAAAAAAACATCTATTTTAGATTATGCATTCTAAAAAAAGAGCAAAAATTATAAACGACCCAATTTACGGGTTCATTGAAGTAGATAAAGGTATAATAAATGATCTTATTAATCATAAATATTTTCAGAGATTAAGAAGAATATCTCAACTTGGTCTTTCATATTTAGTNTATCCAGGAGCNCAACACACAAGNTTTCAACATGCTATTGGATCTCTTCACTTAATGAATAAAGCTNTTATTCAATTANAAAACAAAGGACATNAAATAAGTAAGCTNGAGAAAGAAGGTGTGAAAATCGCAATATTACTTCACGATATCGGCCATTGCCCATTTTCTCATGCATTAGAAAGAACNATTGTAAAAGATATNAATCATGANCAGTTAACACTAATCTACATGCNTAAATTAAACGAAGAGTTTAATGGAAAATTATCTTTAGCTATNAAAATATTTGAAAANAAATATGAAAGAAAATTTTTAAACCANTTAGTATCTTCTCAACTAGATATGGATAGGCTAGATTATTTAAAANGAGATAGTTTTTTCACAGGAGTAACAGAAGGAAATATTGGTGTTGATAGAATTATAAGCATGCTTGATATTAAAGATGATAGGCTTGTGATAGAAGAAAAAGGAATTTATTCAATTGAAAAATTTATTATTGCTAGAAGACTAATGTATTGGCAAGTATATCTACATAAAACTGTTTTATCAGCAGAAAACATGTTGATTCAAATTTTAAATAGAGCTAAATATCTTTATAAAAATTCTAAAAAAATATACCTATCTCCNGATTTAAAAAGATTTTTTGAAAATAGTTTCTCAATTGATGAATTCATTAAAGATAATACAATATTAGAAAACTTTTCAAGGCTGGATGATTATGAAATTTATGCTTCTTTAAAATACTGGATTAAAAATAAAGATTTTGTTTTATCAAATTTATCGCANAAGATTTTAGATAGAGAAATCTTAAAAATTAGAATTCAAAAAATAAAATTCAATAAAAAAACAATTTCTGAATATAGATTAAATATGATGAAAAAGGAAAATATTAATCTAAACGAATCAAAGTACTTTATTTTTTCNGATAAAGTNAGTAATAGCCTATACTCTATTNATGAATCAAATATTAAAATACTTTTCAAAGATGGAAANATAAAAGACTTATCANATTCATCAGATCAATTTAATTTAAAAGTTCTTGCTAAAACAATAAATAAATATTTTTTATGTTCTCCTTCTGAATACTTAGTTGAATAAAGATATTAAATTTGTGTTATGAAACTTACCATAAAAGAAATCTCAAATATTGTNGATGGAGAAANCATTGGAAAGACAAAAGTCATAATCAANAGAATAGCTAATATTGAAAATTCAGAAAAGGGAGATATCAGTTTTATTTCNAATNCCAAGTATGANAAATTTCTGCANACTTCTAAAGCTTCNTGTATAATAGTAAATGATAGTTTAAAAATTGATAAAGAATTAGATAAAACTATTATTACTGTTAANGATTCATATACAGCTCTAGCAAAATTAAGTAACTATATAAAAAATANTGNAANAACTAAAAACACTCATTCAACAAATGCTNTAATTGGTACAANATCTAAAATTTCTAACAANACACATATTGGACACTTTTCAGTTATTGGTGAAAATTGTNTTATTGAAAAAAATGTTAAGATTTATAATAATTGTGTTATAGGAAATAATGTCACAATTAAGGANAACTCAATTATATATTCTTTAGTTAATATTAAAGACAATGTTAAAATTGGAGAAAATAATGTTATTCANTCAGGTGCGATTATAGGNTCAGACGGTTTTGGATTTGCACCAANTGAAAATAATTTAAATAAAATAGAACATTTAGGCAATGTAATTTTAATGGATGATGTTGAANTAGGTTCTAATACNACAATTGATAAGGCTACATTAGGATCAACAATTATAAGAAAAGGTGTAAAACTNGATAACCAAATTCAAATTGGACATAATGTTGAAATTGGAGAAAANACAGCCATNGCAGGNTTAACAGCTATTGCAGGATCAACTAAAATAGGTAAAAACTGTTTGATTGGTGGGCAATGTGCTATAACAGGGCATATTAAAATTGGAGATAATGTTAGAATAGCTGGAAACAGTGGTATTGGAGGNAATATTAAAGATAATCAGACTGTTCAAGGAATCTATGCTTTTAACAAACAAGATTTTCAAAGATCATATATTCATTTTAAAAGATTACCAAAAATAATTNAAGAAATTGATAAATTAAAAAAAGATTTAAGCAAGTAAATGAANCAAAATACCATAGCNAAANAAGTTAGTATAAGNGGAATTGGAATTCATACTGGAGAAAAATCAACAATTACNNTATGTCCNGCAAAAGAAAATAGCGGANTTTTTTTTCAAAGAGTTGACCTAGAAAACAAGCCAATTGTCGAAGCAAAATTTACAAATGTTTATTCAACAAACAGAAGTACTAATATTAAAAAAGGTAATGCAGAAGTTAAAACTATAGAACATTTACTTGCCTCAATTTCTGCTCTTGGAATAGATAATCTACTAATTAAGATTAATAATATTGAAGTACCGATATTGGATGGTTCATCAAAAATATTCACCAAAATATTAAAAGAATCTGGAATTAAAGAACAGAATCGCAAAAAGAAAATTTACAAAATAAAAAGAAAAATATTTATAGATATTAAAAAGACAGGCTCTACATATTTAGTTGAGCCTTCAACAAAAAAAAGCATAAATATCAAGCTAGATTATGATAAAAAAAATTTAAAAAATCAAATTGCTATATTAGAAGATATTAATAACTTTGAAGATGAAATTTCTTCTTGTAAAACATTTAGTTTTTTACGTGAAGTAGAACCTTTAATAAAAAGTGATTTAATTAAAGGGGGAGATCTCAATAATTCAATTATAATTGTTGATGATCATGCTAGTGATGATATAAAATATTATTTAAATAACAAATTTGGAAAAGAAAATTTAACATTCGAGATTGGGAAGTTATTAAACGGGAAAGAATTGAAGTTTGATAATGAACCTGCAAGACATAAATTACTTGACTTTATTGGAGATACATTCCTTTTAGGAATAGATTTACAAGCAAAGATTACTTGTTTCAAACCAGGACATAAAAGTAATTTAGAATTTGTTAAAAAATTAAGTAAAATTATGATTGAAGATAATANAAAAATAGCTCCAGAAATTAATTTTGATGAGAAACCCTACTATGATATAAATCAAATTAAAAAAATTCTACCTCATCGAGAGCCTTTCATTTTTATTGATGAAATAAGAGAATTAGGAGAAGAACATATTATTGGAGTAAAATATGTAAAAAAAGAAGAAGAATATTTTAAAGGTCATTTTCCNGGAGAACCTGTAATGCCTGGTGTTTTACAATTAGAAACGATGGCACAAACTGGAGGAGTTTTAATTTTAAGTACCGTAGAAAATCCTGAAGACTACTTAACATTCTTTATGAAAATTGACAATGCTAAATTTAAGAAGAAGGTAACTCCTGGAGACGTAATAGTTTTTAGCTTAAATCTTATTTCACCAATTAGAAGAGGACTCTGTCATATGCACGGAAAGGGTTTTGTAAATGGTGAAATTGTAGTTGAAGCTGACCTACTGGCTCAAATTGCTAAAAAATAATTAATGCATAGATCTCTTTCATATATTGACCCACAAGCAAAACTTGCTAAAAATGTTGTTGTTGAGCCTTTTGTAACTATTGAAAAAAATGTTGAAATAGGTAGTGGAACATGGATAGGGTCAAACGTAACTATTATGGAAGGTGCGAGAATTGGGGAAAATTGTGAAATTTTTCCTGGCGCTGTAATTTCCGCAATTCCTCAAGATTTAAAGTTTGAAGGGGAAGAGTCCCTTGCAATAATCGGAGATAATACTATTATTAGAGAATGTGCAACAATAAATAGAGCAACTAAAGCAACTGGAAAAACAATAGTTGGTAAAAATTGTTTAATTATGGCTTATGCACATATTGCCCATGATTGTGTAATTGGAGATAATGCAATTGTAGTTAATAATGTTGCTATGGGGGGGCATGTTGAGATTGGAGAACATGCTATTATTGGTGGACTAACAGCAGTACATCAATTTATTAAAATTGGTAAACATTGTATGGTTTCTGGAGGATCATTAGTTAGAAAGGATATTCCTCCTTATGTAAAAGCCGGAAGAGAACCTTTATCTTTTATAGGTATAAATTCTATAGGTTTAAGAAGAAAAAAATTCTCAGAATCAGAAATTACTGAAATTCAAGATATATATAGAATTTTATATCAAAAAGGAAATAACAATACTCAAGCTATAAATAAAATTGAAATAGATTTTAAAATATCAGAAATTAGAGATGAAATAATATCTTTTGTTCGAGGCTCAGGTAGGGGTATAATGAGAGGATACAATCAAAAATAATAAATATGGCAACAACGGCAGATTTTAGAAATGGTTTATGCATTCAATTTAATGGTGATCCTTGGAAAATTGAAAAATTCCAACATGTCAAACCGGGTAAAGGCCCTGCATTTGTTAGGACTAAAATAAGAAACCTTAATACAGGACGTTTATTAGAAAACACCTTTACTTCTGGAGTAAAAATTGAAATTATTAGAGTAGAAAACCGAAAATATCAATACTTATATTCTGAAGGAAATGACTATCATTTAATGAATTTAGATAATTATGAGCAAATTACCTTACAGAAAGAATTTATTGAAAATTGCAAGTTTTTAAAAGAAGGAGAGAATGTAGAAGTTTTATTTCATGCAGACCAAGGTTTACCTTTATCAGCCTCTCTCCCATCACACATTACGCTTACAATTGAACATACAGAACCAGGGGTAAAAGGTAATACAGCAACAAATACATTTAAGCCTGCAACAACAGAAACAGGTGCGTCAATTCAAGTTCCATTATTTATTAATGAAGGAGATAGAATAAAAATTGATACNGAAAAAGGNGCATATATTGAAAGAGTAAAAGAATAACATTAATTTAATGAAAAAACATAATTTTAGCGCTGGACCTTGTATTCTTCCNGAAGAAGTTTTAGANAAGGCCTCTAAAGCAGTATTAAATTTTAATGACGACAACCTATCATTAATAGAAATTTCACACAGAAGCACTCCTTTTGTTGATGTAATGGATGAAGCTAAGCAATTAGTTAAAGATCTTTTAGCTGTCCCTGATAATTATTCAATTCTATTTCTTCAAGGTGGAGCAAGCCTTGAATTTTTGATGGTTCCATTTAATTTATTATCAAAAAATGGTAAATGCGCATATATAAATACNGGNACATGGTCAAAAAAAGCAATAAANGAAGCAAAAAATTTAGGTGATACAAAAATAATTGCAGACTCTTCTGATAAAAACTTCTCCTACATACCAGAAAATATTACAATTAATGAAGATTTTGACTATGTACATTTTACATCTAACAATACTATTTTTGGAACTCAATTTAAATCTTTTCCNNAAACAGAATCTAATTTAGTATGTGACATGTCTTCTGATATTTTTAGTAGAAAAATTGATGTCAGTAAATTTGGACTAATATATGCAGGAGCACAAAAAAATATGGGCCCAGCTGGAACTACNTTAGTAATTGTNAAAAATGATATTTTAGGNAAAACAGGNAGAAATATTCCAACAATGTTAGACTATAAAACTCATATAGAAAAAGATAGCATGTTTAATACCCCTCCTGTATTCCCTATATATGTTTCAATGTTAACGCTAAGATGGCTAAAAGAAAAAGGTGGAGTTGAATATATAGAACAAATTAATGACGATAAAGCTAAAATGTTATATAAAGAAATTGATAGAAATTCTTTGTTCTATGGCATTGTTAAAAAAGAGAATAGGTCAAATATGAACGTAACATTTAATCTATATGACAACAACTTATCTGAGGATTTTAATAAACTTTGTGAGGAAAATGGAATTAATGGTCTAACAGGACATAGGTCTGTCGGAGGATATAGAGCATCATTATATAATGCATTACCTAAAAAAAGCGTTGAATTTCTAATAAAACTAATGAAAAAATTTGAAGACAAAAAGAATGATTAAAATACTTGCAAATGATGGAATTTCACAAGCCGGAATAGAAAAGCTAGAGTCAAATGGATTTTTCTTAAGCACAATAAATATTCCACAAGAAAAGTTAATTGATGAAATTAATGAGCAGAAATATGATGTAGTTTTAGTAAGAAGTGCAACTAAAATTAGGAAAGATATCATTGATCAATGTCCAAGCTTAAAAATTATTGGACGTGGAGGTGTAGGAATGGATAATATAGATGTTGAATATGCTAAGGAAAATGGTAAAAGTGTAATCAATACTCCCGCTGCATCCTCATCTTCAGTAGCAGAGCTGGTATTTGCTCATCTTTTTAGTATGGTTAGATTTTTATATAGTGCNAATAGAAGAATGCCTATGGAGGGTGATACAAATTTTAAAAATCTGAAAAAATCATATTCAGCTGGTAAGGAACTTCAATCAAGAACGTTAGGGATTATTGGTTTTGGAAGAATTGGTCAAGAAGTAGCTAAAAGAGCAATTGGATTAGGTATGAAAGTATTAGCTCATGATAAATTCATCAATGAAGCAAACATTAGTCTAAATTTCTTTAATGGCGATAAAAAAACATTTACAATAGAAACGATTGAAATAGATGAATTATTGAAAGAGTCTGATTTTGTAACATTACATNTTCCAAAAACTGGAGATGAAGCGCTAATAAGTGCAGAAAAAATTGGATTAATGAAAAAAGGCAGTGGTATAATTAATACATCCAGAGGTGGCTTAGTTGATGAAACTGCTTTAATGTTTGCATTAGATAAAGAAAAACTAGCATATGCGGGCTTAGATGTTTTTGACAATGAACCAACCCCAAGNATNCATTTGCTAATGCATAATGCAATTTCAATGACTCCACATATTGGNGCTGCTACTAANGANGCTCAAGATAGAATAGGAATTGAACTTGCTGACCAAATAATATCTTATTTTAAAAAATAAATGGCAATCATAAAGCCTTTCAAAGCTGTTAGACCCTTAAGAGACAAAGTAGGCTTATTTGCAACTAGAACCTNCCTTAGCTATTCCAGAAAAGTACTAAAAGATAAACTTGAAAANAATCCTTATACTTTCTTACAAATAATCAANCCNGAATTTGATAAAAACAAGAAAATTCAAACAAAAAAAAACTATAAATTAATTAAAAAAAAATATTTAGAATTTTTAAATAACAAAATCATTCAAAAAGATAAAGAACCATCATATTACCTTTATCAATCGAATCAAAACAATATTGATTATACTGGAATTATTGTAGCCGCATCCACGAGAGAATATCTAAATGGGTCTATAAAAAAACATGAAAAGACAATAAATAAAAGAGAAAAATTATTTTCTGAATATTTAAGTAAAATAGGGTTTAATGCAGATCCAGTACTATTAGCTTACAAATCAAACAAAGAAATACAAAAAATTATCTGCCTTGTTCAAAAAAGGAGAGCAGAATATGAATTTACAACATCAGATAAAACGTTACATAAACTTTGGGTAATTTCTAATAAAAAAGAAATTCAAAATATTTCTAACCATTTTAAATCTATAAATTCTCTATATATTGCAGATGGACATCACCGTAGTGCATCATCAGCCAGATTAAGTAAGATTAAAAATTCAAATTGCTTTATGAGTATGCTTATTGATGAAAAACAATTAAATGTGTTTAGCTTTAATAGAGTTATTAAAAATACTATTAATATTAAAGAGATAGATTTATTAAAAAAATTAAAAGAAACTTTTACAATCAAAAAAATTCAAGAAATAGAATTTAACTCAAATTTTAAAAATGAAATTTTATTAATAACAAAAAGTAATTCCTTTAGTTTGATTCCTAAAAAGGGAACATATAATAATGATTTGCTATCTATTTTACCAACATCTATTTTATCAAACAATATTTTACAACCAATTTTTAAAATAGATGATAACAGTAAAGAAATCAATTATATAAATGGTAAAATACCAAATAATAAAATTTTTAGAATTGTTAATGAGTCTAAAAATAGCTTAGCTTTTATTTTAAAACCAACTAATTTTAATGATATAAAAGAAATCTCTGATAATAATTTAGTATTACCTCCAAAAAGCACTTATATAGAACCTAAACTAAGATCTGGAATAACAATATTTGAATTAGATAAAAATGAGTCTTAATAATACGTTAAAAAGTATAAAAGATGAAATTGACAAAAAAGTTAAAATAGTTGTAGTTTCAAAAACAAGATCAGAGAAAGAAATATTAGATATTTATAAAGAAGGTCACAAGAATTTTGGAGAAAATAAAGTTCAAGAAATTTTAGAGAAGTATGAAAAACTTCCAAAAGATATTAGATGGCATTTTATAGGGCATTTACAAACAAATAAAGTTAAATATCTTATTCCTTTTATTTCATTAATCCATTCAGTTGATTCGCTTAAACTGTTAAAAGAAATAAATAAAAAAGCTAAAGCTAAAAATAAAGTTATTGACTGTTTAATTCAGGTCAAAATAGCAAATGAAGATAGTAAGTATGGCTTTAACATTAATGAAGTTAGTGATGTTTTAAATTATGCTTTAGAGTTAGAAAATGTATCTATTAAGGGACTAATGGGAATGGCTACAAACACAAACAATAATAATCTAATTGATAAAGAATTTAAATTATTAAATACAGAATTTAAAAAATATAAATCTAAAGATTTTGATGTATTATCAATGGGAATGAGTAATGATTATAAATTAGCAATCAGTAATGAAAGTAATATGATAAGACTTGGAAGTATTATATTTGGAATAAGAAAATAATTATGAAAACAAAAATATTTACCCCAAATGCCCCAGAAGCTATTGGTCCATATAGCCAAGCTATATTAAGTAACGAAACCTTATATTGTTCTGGTCAAATTGCTCTTGATAAAGACGGAAATTTAAAAAATAGTAACATAGAAGATGAAACAGTTCAAATATTTAAAAATATAAATGCAATTCTTAATGAAGTAAATATGACTTTTGAAAACATTGTTAAATCAACAATTTTTCTTAAAAATATGGATGATTTCTCAACTGTAAATTCTATTTATGCAAAGTATTTTAAATCTTCCCCTCCAGCTAGAGAAACTGTTGAAGTTTCAAGATTACCAAAAAATGTAAACATTGAAATATCTGTAATTGCCGTAAAGTAATGGATCTGTATTCTGAAATTATTAAACAAAACCCAAATGCACTTAGTAAAGCCATAACTCTTGCAGAAAGTAATTTAGAATCAGATAATATAATAAGCCAAAATCTAATATCACAGTTTAAAAAAAACAATAATTCTGTAAGAATTGGAATAACGGGAATTCCAGGTGTGGGAAAGAGTACATTTATTGAAAAATTTGGCCAAACTTTCTTAAATCAAAAGAAAAAAGTTGCAATTTTAGCAATTGATCCATCAAGTGAAAAATCACATGGGAGTATTTTAGGTGACAAAAGTAGAATGAATGAACTATCTGCTAACAAAAATGTTTTTATTAGACCTAGTTCAAATAGTGGCGATTTAGGTGGTGTATCAAACAAGACTAAAGATTGTATTTTATTGTGTGAAGCAGCTGGTTTTGATATTATAATCATTGAAACTGTAGGAGTTGGCCAGTCAGAAACAACCGTTAGTAAATTAGTTGATATTATGCTATTATTAACTATTACTGGAGCTGGAGATCAGCTTCAAGGCATAAAAAGAGGAATTATTGAATTGGCTCACCTAATAATTGTAACAAAGGATGATGGTGACAATAAAATCAAAACAAAGGAAGCTGTTTTAGAATTTAAAAATACTTCCTCAATAAATGCTCCAATTGACGATTATTGGATACCAAAGGTTATTAAATGTTCAGCTCAAGAAAATACTGGTATTAAAGAAGTAAATGAATTGGTTAATCAATTTATTTCAAATGCTAAATCTGATAATTATTTTGAAGACAAAAGACTGAAACAAGAAAAATTCTGGATTCATAAAATTATTAAAGAGGAAATCGGAAATAGAAAATTTAAGGTATTAGATTCAGAAAATAGACTTTGTAAGATAGAAAAGGAAGTAATTGATGATAAAAAGAATATTTATGAAATCATAAAATCTCTTTAATAAAAGAGATGTTTGTTTTTATCTTTTACCCATTTTGATTGACTTTTATATTCCACAAAATATATTTTAATATCAGCTTGTGATGCATATTCACAATAATATATTGTTTTATCCGCTTGACTTTTATATTTCACATAAAACCAATTTCCATCATTTTTACCAAGCTGAGAAGCATAATGAACTTTATAAACCAATAAATCTGCCTGACTTTGATAATCAGCAACAAACACTTTTACATCTGCTTGACTTGCATAATCTACAGCATAAATCTTTTGAGCATTAGATTTAAATCCTAACAACAAAAAGAAAACAAGAAAAAAATTTATTTTCATCATAATTTAAATAATATTTTATTATATAAAAATATAAATAATTTCAATATTCTTATATTTGCAGCCCTAGAATTTAAGAAATGAATAAAGTTTCAGACAGAATAAATAGATTAGCAGAAAGCGCCACATTAGCTATGGCTAGAATGAGTAGAGAATTAAAAGGATTAGGAAAAGATGTAATTGCTCTTAGTCTAGGTGAACCTGATTTTAACACGCCCGAATTTATTAAAGATGCGGCAAAAGAAGCAATTAATAATAATTTTTCACACTATACACCAGTTGCTGGTCTTGATGAATTAAGAATTTCTATTTCAGAAAAATTTAAGAGAGATAACAATTTAGAATACACAAAAGATCAAATTGTAGTTTCTACTGGTGCAAAGCAATCATTAGCAAATGTATGCTTAAGTCTACTTAACCCGGAAGACGAAGTTTTACTTCCTTGTCCTTATTGGGTCTCTTATTCTGAAATTATAAAGCTAGCGGAGGGAGTTCCTGTACAGATCCCATCTAGTGTTAAGAATAACTTTAAAATAACTGCTGATCAGATTGAAGAAGCAATAACAGAAAAAACAAAAATGTTTATGTTTAGCTCTCCTTGTAATCCAAGCGGATCTGTATACACTGAAGCAGAATTAAGAGATATTGCAAAAGTATTTGAAAAGCAT
>NZHS01000049.1 GCA_002689735.1 Flavobacteriales bacterium
CAATAATACCCCCACCTAATAAAACATCATCTATTAAAAATGATGGCGCATCGTATGGTGGGCTTAAATCAACCGTTATTTGACCGTATGAAATAAATGATAAGAGAAAAAAAATTATGGATAGCAAATATTTCATAGACACACAAAATTATGAAATAAAACTAATTATTTAAAAAATATATTTTTATGAGTAAGTCTTCTTATAATATTAATCCGAATCTTTAATTTGATTATCATACATCTTAGAGTATTCGCCTTTTAATTCTATCAGAGATTTATGATCCCCTTGTTCTAGTATCTTTCCAGCATCTAATAATAATATTTTATCGGCTTTGACAATAGTGGATAATCTATGTGCTATAACTATTGTAGTTCTGTTTTTTGAAAGCTTAGAAAGAGCTTTTTGCAATAATTCCTCAGTTGCAGAGTCAATAGATGCTGTTGCTTCATCTAAAATTAAGATTTTAGGATTCCTCATATAAACTCTTAGAAAAGCTATTAACTGTCTTTGACCAGAAGATAATGTTACTCCTCTTTCACCTACCACATAGTCTAAACCTCCAGGAAGAGAAATAATAAATTCATATATACCAATTTCTTTTGATGCATTTACCACCTCTGCTCTTGAAATACTATCATCATAGAGAGTTATATTATTAAGGATTGAGTCAGAAAATAAAAATACTTCTTGTTGAACTAAAGCAATATTATCTCTTAACGACTTAAGCTTAAAATCCTTAATAGGTATATTATCAATCTTTATTTCACCTTTATCTATTTCATAAAATCTGTTTAATATTCTAATAATTGAAGATTTTCCTGCTCCTGTGTGACCAACTAAAGCTAAAAATTTTCCTGCTTCAATATTAAATGTCAAATCATTTAAAATCCACTGATTAGCTTTGTACTTAAACCAAACCTTATCAAACTTAATAGATCCTTTTAAATCAGAAATCTCTACTTTACCATCATTTAAAATTTTATCTTTTGTATCCAAAATTCTAAATACTCTTTCTGATCCAACAATACCCATTTGTAAAATATTAAATCTGTCTGCTAATTGTCTAATTGGACGAAACATCATCTGTATGTATAATATAAATGCAATTATTTTTCCTAGAGTCATATCTTTTCCTGAAAGGATAGCTTCCCCACCATACCAAACTATCAAACCTATTGATACAGCAGATAAAACTTCAACAACAGGAAAGAAAACTGCATAATAAAATATGGATCTTATATGTGCATCTCTGTGATCCTCATTTATTTTTTTAAACTTCTTAAACTCTGCTTCTTCTCTATTGAATATTTGCACAATATTCATTCCAACAATATGCTCTTGAACAAAAGAATTAATTGCAGAAACCTTATCACGTACAGCTTGAAATGAAGCTTTAATATTTCTTTTAAACCATGCTGTAGCAACTAATAAAATTGGAACTGTTAATAAAGCAATTAAAGATAATCTCCAATCCGTATAAAACATAACAGCAATTACAATAACCAATTTTAGAAGTTCTGCGATTATCACAAGCAGACCTTGTGAAAAAATATCTGCAATAGTTTCAATATCTGAAACAGCTCGTGTAACTAGAGTTCCAATGGGAGTTTTGTCAAAGAAGCTCATCTTCAAAGACATAATATGTTTAAATATTTTTTTTCTTAAATCTAAAATTACATTTTGGCCAATCCAAGTCGAAAGATATATGTAGAAAAACTGTATAAATCCTTCTAAGAACAATAGAGCAATTAGAAGGATTGTTATTTTCAATAAGTTTTGAGGATCCGCTATTATGATAAAATTATCAATAGCATAATTTATTAGCATTGGTCTTGCAGGTCCTAAAAAAGACAATATAATAGCGGCAGTTGCAGCAATTATGAATTGTTTCTTATAGGGCCTTGCATACCTAATTACTCTAAAAAGCAAAGAAATATCTAATACTTGACCTGTTTTTGTTTCTTTCATATTAGAATCTCTTTAGGGTATTCAATATCAATAAGTGAAAGTCCATTGGCTGGAACAGAATAACCGGCCTTAGCTCTATCTTTTGACATTAATATAGTTTCAATGTCGCTAAAAGAAATTTTTCCTTCACCAATCTCAATTAATGTTCCAACAATTGCCCGTACCATATTTCTCAAAAAACGATTCGCTTTAATAGTAAAAATTAGTAAATTTTCATCTTCTTTCCAATTAGCAATAAATACTTCACAATTATTTGTATAATTTTCACTGTGCAATTTTGCAAAAGAAGTGTAGTCATGACTTCCATGTAAAAATTTACATGCTTTTTTCATACTTTGAAAATCAAGATCTCTTAAAAGAAAATAAGAATTTACAGAAAAAGGATTTTTAGTTCTGGAAACTCGATATTCATAAGTTCTAGAAATTGCAGAAAAACGGGCATGAGCGTCCTCTTTTACCTTGTAAATATCATTTAATGAAATATCATTTTTTAAAAACCCATTAATCCTGTATTTAAATTTCTCAAAGTCGATAGTTTGATTAGTATCAAAATGTGCAATCATTTTTTTTGCATGTACACCTGTATCTGTTCTTCCAGCACCTAAAACATTAATTTCTTCATTAAGAATTGTGGAAAATGCAAGATTGATTTGATGTTGGACAGTATCGGCATTTGGTTGGATTTGCCAACCATGATAATTAGAACCATCATATGATATATCAATAAAATATCGCATCTTTAGAAATTGATTGCAAAAGTAAAAAAAGCAAACCATTATATACGATAATTAAAATTTGTTCGTTGAGTTTTGAAAATAAAATCCTGTATGTTAATTTTGCATGCCTAAAAATTAAATTATGACTGAAATACTAAATACTGATATCAAAGAATTAAATGAAAAAATCAATAAAGAAAGTGCAATTATTGATATAATAATGCTTGAGATGAATAAAGTCATTGTAGGTCAAAAAAATATGACTGAAAGATTGATGATTGCTTTGTTAGCTAATGGACACGTTTTACTTGAGGGAGTTCCTGGTCTTGCAAAAACTTTGGCAATTAGTACATTATCCAAAACTATNGATGCTAAATTTAGNAGATTACAATTCACTCCAGATTTACTNCCTGCAGATATAATTGGAACTCAAATATACAGTCCAAAAAATGAAAATTTCTCTGTTAAAAAGGGNCCTATTTTTGCAAACTTTATTCTTGCTGATGAAATTAATCGTGCACCAGCAAAAGTTCAGTCAGCCCTTTTGGAAGCNATGCAAGAAAAGCAAGTAACTATAGGTGGAGAGTCATTTGAGCTTGAAAAACCATTTTTAGTAATGGCTACTCAAAACCCAGTAGAACAAGAAGGAACGTACCCATTACCTGAAGCTCAAGTAGATAGATTTATGCTTAAAGTTGTAATTGATTATCCCAAAAAGGATGAAGAAAAATTAATNGTAAGACATAACCTTGCAAAATCTTTTCCTACNCCAAATTCAGTTGTAAAAACAGATTCAATTTTAAAAGCTCGTAATCTTGTAAAAGAGATTTATATGGANGAAAAAATCGAACAATATATTATTGATATTGTCTTTGCTACTAGAAATCCTCAAGAATATGGNTTAGAGAAATTAAATGATATGATTTCATTTGGCGCTTCTCCAAGGGCAAGTATTAATCTTGCCTCAGCATGTAAAGCATATGCATTTATAAAAAGAAGAGGATATGTTATTCCTGAAGATGTTAGATCACTTTGTTTTGATGTACTAAGACATAGAATCGGATTAACTTATGAAGCAGAAGCTGAAAATGTAACAACAGAAAATATTATTACTGAAATTCTTAATGCTGTTGAGATTCCATAGATGAGTACAAGNGCTTTACTAAAGAAAGTTAGAAAAATAGAAATAAAAACTAGAGGTCTCTCAAATCACATTTTTGCCGGAGAATACCATACAGCTTTTAAAGGAAAGGGTATGGCTTTTTCTGAAGTTAGAGAATATCAAGCNGGTGATGATGTAAGATCTATAGATTGGAATGTAACCGCNAGATACAACTCTCCTTNCATTAAAGTCTTTGAGGAAGAAAGAGAAATGACTGTCATGCTATTAGTTGATGTTTCAGGATCTGGAAATTTTGGAACCAACAAACAATTTAAACGTGAAGTTGCTACAGAAATAGCAGCTATTCTAGCTTTCTCTGCAATTAAAAACAATGATAAAGTTGGTGTTATTTTCTTTTCAAATATTATTGAAGAATTTATTCCACCAAAAAAAGGGAAGAGTCATATTTTAAGAATAATTCGACAAATTATTTCATTTAAACCNCAACAAGANAAAACAGATATTTCACAAGCAATAGAATATTTTAATAATGTNATGAAAAAGAGATGTATTTGCTTTGTTCTNTCTGATTTTATAAGTCCNGAATTTGAAAANCCTTTAAAAATTGCTGCAAAAAAACATGATATAGTTGCTCTAAGATTAAATGATGAAAGAGAAAACAAGCTNCCTAATGTTGGAATTATTCCTCTAAAAGATGCTGAAGACAAAAGCATCACATTCGTTGACACCTCTTCTGAAGAAATAAGAGAAATATATGCAAAAAAACAAAGGGAAAAATATTTTGAACTACTAAAATTATTTCCTCGATGTGGAGTAGATATGATTGATATCTCNACNGGTAAAGACTATGTAAAACCGTTGATAAATTTTTTTAAAAGCCGAGGAAAAAGAAAATGACAAAAACACGCTTTTTAATTTTATTCTTTTTTGTTTTAACTCTAAATTTATTTAGTCAGTCNGCTAAATATCTNGTTGATAAGGACTCTATTTTAATCGGGCAGCAAATTANATTTACAGTTGAGTTAAATGATATNGAACTAACAAATGATTTCCCNCTATTTAATGATTCAATTGTTAATGGAATTGAAATTATTAAGAAATTANAAATNGATACNANTAAAAATAAAGATACTTATTCTTTAAAACAAGAATATATTATTACCTCATGGGACAGTGGATCATATTATATCCCCCCATTTAAAATTAANAATCAAATATCTACTAATGCCTTANTTATTAATGTGTTTTCAGTTACAATTGATNAAGAGTCTGAAATAAAAGATATTAAAGAACCATTAAATCCTGAGTANGTCCTTGCTGACTTTTTGGTTTGGATNTTGATTGCTCTTTTATTAATTCTTGCTATTTATTTATTTAAAAAGTTTTATAAGAAAAAGCCTAAAGCTGAAGAAATNAAGAAAGTTAAAAAAATAATACCTCCNCATATAATTGCTTTAGAGGAACTTACAATNATTGAAAAAAAAGAACTTTGGCAGTCTGGCAAAATCAAAGAGTATCATTCTGAAATATCTGAATCTTTAAGAAAATATATTGAAAANCGTTATAACTTTATTGCACTNGAGCTAACAACAAATGAAATTTTAGAATATATCAAGAATCATATTTCTGTTGAAATTTTTAATGAATTAAAGAAGATTCTTGAAATATCTGATTTAGCAAAGTTTGCTAAAAGTAAGCCCACTGATAATGAAAATATTGAGTGTATTAAANTGAGTGTAAAGTTTGTGAATCAAACTAAATTAATTGATGATACAAATGAATAACTATAATTTCATAAACCCCGANTTTTTATATTTATTGGCTATTCCTNTNNCTTATATTATTTGGCTTTCGNTTAGAAAAAGAAATTTAAGCAGTGANATTNTNTTTTCAAATACTNAGTCAATTAAGCACNTAAAAACTCTAAAAATTAAGTTTAGAAATCTTCCAATCATATTAAAGTTAATTTCTTGCTGCTTATTAATTTTTGCTTTAGCTAGACCTCAATCATCTATTAACTGGGAAGAAAGCACCACTGAAGGAATTGACATTGTCTTATCTATGGATATTTCAGGAAGTATGCTTGCNGAAGATTTAAAGCCAAATAGGCTTGANGCTTCAAAAGATGTTGCAGTTGATTTTATTTCAAAAAGAATTAATGANAGAATAGGATTAGTAATNTTCAGTGGAGAAAGNTTCACACAATGTCCGCTNACNACTGATCATAANGTTTTAATTAATTTATTTAAAGATGTAAAAAGTGGTATGGTTGAAGATGGAACNGCTATTGGTATGGGACTNGCAACAGCNGTTAATAGATTAAAAGANAGTAAAGCNATAAGTAAAGTAATAATTCTATTAACTGATGGAGTAAATAATAAAGGNGTTGTTGCTCCATTTACNGCTGCTGAAATTGCTAAAAAATTTGGTATAAGAGTTTACACAATAGGAGTTGGAACAGAAGGATTTGCCCCATATCCATTTCAAACTCCCTTTGGAATACAGTATCAAGATGTTGAAGTGCAAATAGATGAGAAAACATTACAAGATATTGCATCTGTTACTGATGGAAAATATTTTCGTGCAACAAATAATAGTAAACTAAAAGAGATATATAAAGATATTGACAAATTAGAAAAATCTAAAATTGAAGTTACAGAGTTTCACAAAAGATCCGAAGAGTTTTTAAGATTTGCTTTTCCCGCACTTCTTTTACTTCTTTCTTCTTTTATCTTAGAAATTTCTTATTTAAAACAAATCCCATAATGTTAAGATACGACAACATTGAATTTTTATATTTATTAGCCTTAATTCCTTTGCTTATTATTGGAATTATTATGTATTCTAAATGGCAAAAAAATTCAATATTAAAATTTGGAGATATTAATCTTTTAAATCAGTTGATGCAATCTCACTCTATCTTTAGAAAAAAAATAAAAAATACATTATTTGTTTTGGCTATAACATTTCTAATTGTTGGGCTTAGCAACCCTCAAGTTGGAACTAAAATGGAAGAGGTAAAAAGAGAAGGGGTTGATTTAATGATTGCAATAGATCTATCGTATTCAATGATGGCACAAGATATTAAACCAAATAGATTAGAACGTGCTAAGCAAGCGATATCAAGACTGATTGACAAATTAGAAGGAGATAGAATCGGACTAGTTGTTTTTGCTGGAGAAGCTTATGTTCAATTGCCAATTACTACAGATTATTCCGCTGCTAAATTATTTCTATCCACTGTAAATACAAGTATTATTCCAACTCAGGGAACAAAAATTGCCAATGCAATTGATCTATGCTCAAAATCTTTTGATAAAGAAAATGCCCAAAGCAAAGCAATAATTATTATTACTGATGGTGAAACACATGATGAGGAAGCTATTGAATCAGCTAAAAAAGCAAAAGAGGAAGGCATTTATATTCATACTTTAGGTATGGGACTAACAAAGGGAGGGCCAATTCCAATATATAATAAATACGGAAGCACCTCTGAGTTTAGAAAAGATCGAGAAGGTAATGTAATAATAACCAAGCTTAACGAAAGTATGCTTGAAGAAATTGCGTTAGCAGGAGAGGGAACATATATTAGGGCAAATAACTCAAAATCAGGCTTATCTTCATTATTTGAAGAAATAAATAAAATGGAAAAAAAAGAAATTGGAACTATGATTTTTACAAACTATAAAGATAGGTTCCAAATCTTTATTGGAATATCTTTAGTTCTTTTAATTTTAAACCTCTTTTTCTTAGAAAGAAAAAATAATATTAAATCGAAAATTAACTTATTTAAATAATGCTTAGAAATTTATTAATACTAGTGCTAATTTTTAATTGTTTCTTTTGTTTTTCTCAAAACAAAAAAACATTAATTAAAGAAGGTAATAGCCTATATAATGATAGCAGCTATAATATGGCTGAAATGAAATACAGAAAATCATTAGAAAAAGATCAAGATTATTTTAATGCTGCTTTTAATCTTGCAGATGCTATTTACAAACAAAATAGATTTGAAGAATCGACATCACTATTTGATGCGCTTAAAGACAATGCAAGGAACAATGAAGATCTTGCAAGAATTAATCATAATTTAGGAAACTCCTATTTAAAAGAGAACAAATTAGAGCAAGCAATAGAAGAATATAAAAGTTCCTTACGTCTAAATCCAAATGATGAGGAAACAAGATATAATCTTGCATATGCTCAAAAAATGAAGCAGCAGCAAGATCAACAACAAGATCAACAACAAGACCAGCAACAAGACCAACAACAAGACCAACAACAAGATCAACAACAAGATCAACAACAAGATCAACAACAAGATCAACAACAAGATAAGCAGCAAGACCAACAACAAGAGAAAAAAGAAGAAATGAGTAAAAAAGATGCTGAAAAAATGCTTGAAGCTCTACAACAAAAAGAAAAGGAATTGCAAGAAAAACTACAAAAGAAAAAGGTTAAAGGTCAAAAAATTAAAATTTTAAAAGACTGGTAGATTGAAAAGGTTTATAGGCATATCAATTTTAGTATTTTGTATTGCTTTTTGCAATGCACAAACTCTTACAGTTACTAGTGATAAAAATCCTGCATTAGTTGGAGAACAAATTCTTATTAAATATAGTGTTAATGCAAAAGCCAAAAATTTTATAGGACCAACTTTTACGGGCTTTAAATTATTAAGCGGACCAAATTCTAGTTCTTCAAGTAGCTATAGTTTTGTTAATGGAAAAAGTAAAAGTGAAGTTATCACCACATACTCATACTATCTATCTCCCTTAAAAGAAGGAACTTTAATTATTCCATCAGCAACTGTATTTGTTAATGACAAGGAAATTAATAGTGAGCCTGTAAGCATTAAAATTCTCAAAGCTAATACTCAGCAAAAACAAAAAAATAATTCAATTTCTAATAATCTATATATTTCAGTTAAATCTACAAAAAAAAATATTTTTGTTGGAGAACAAATCATTGTAACATATAAGCTTCATACTAGATTAGATTTAGAAAATACAGAATTGAGCTTACTACCAAATCTTAATGGATTTTGGAAAAAAGACTTAGAAACATCAAGTAGATTTAAAAGGGAGGTAATAAATGGTGTGCCATATAATACAGCCGTAATTAAAAAATCTGTTCTTACTGCTCAAAAGTCGGGAGAATTAATTATTGATCCCATGCAAGTCAGCTGTAGTATAAGAATAGCAAATCAAAATAATAGAAGAGATCCATTTGCAAATTTTTTTAATTCTTACAATATAAGAGAAGAAATAATAAGCTCAAAATCGTTAAAAATTAATGTTAGAGAGCTTCCAAAACCAAAACCAAAAGGCTTTCTAGGTGCTGTTGGTAATTTCAAAATTTCTTCTGAAATTGATAAGAGTGAATTAAAAGCAAATGATGCTATTACTTTAAAAATAAAATTAACTGGTACGGGTAATATTGAACTTATTGAACCATTTAAAATTAATTTTCCCGATGACTTTGAAGTTTATGACCCAAAAGTATCTGATAAGATATTTGAGGGAGGTAATAAAAGAAGTATTAAAAATTTTGAATATCTGTTGATTCCAAGATTCAAAGGAAATTATGAAATTCCTACTTACCAATTTATTTCATTCAATCCAAAAACAAAAAAATACATAACTCAAAAAACAAAAAAACATTTGATAAAAGTGCTTGAAGGTGATAATAACGAAAGTTCTTCATCAAGCTTTAGCCAACAAAAAGTTGAACCCTCTAAAAAGGACATTAATTACATTAAAACTACAACTTTACTTTTTAAAAAGAATAATAAAAAAGATAATTTCTTAATGTACTATATTCTATTTTTCCTTCCAATATTAATACTATTTTTTCATAAAATATATAAAGTATTAATCTCAGGAAAATCAAATAGCTTGAGTGATTATAAACATAAAATTGCAAGAAAAATTGCTAATAAGAAACTCAAAAAGGCAAAGGAATATATCAAAGAAAATAACTATGAAAATTTCTTCGAAGAAATTGAAAAATCTCTTTGGGGATATTTTGCAGATAAATTTAAAGTAGAAATTATTCATCTTACAAAAGAANGTGTAGAAGAATATTTTAACAAAAACAATATATCTTTAGAAGCTAAGGAAAAATTTATTTCTCTAATTAATGAATGTGAAATTGCTAGATATGCTCCTTCTTCAAATAAGAACCAAAAAATGACTAATATATTAGAGGAAGCAGAAAAAATAATTTTAAATGTTGAGGCAAATCTAAAATGAAAAAAATAATACTTTTTTTAAATATTTTCTTGTGCTTAAATCTTCAAGCAAATGATTCTTTATTTACACTTGCTAGTGAAGATTATGCAAATCAANATTATTCATTAGCAATTGACAAATACCAAAGCATTTTATCTTCAGCAATAGAAAGTAGTGAGTTNTATTATAATTTAGGAAATAGCTACTACANGATAAATGAGATACATCAAGCAATCTACAATTATGAAAAGTCTTTAAAACTTAATCCAAATTTTACCGAAGCAAAAGAAAATCTAGAATTATGTAATCTNTTACTAATAGACAANATAGATAAAATGCCAGAACTTTTTTATAAAACTTATTATAAAAAACTAAAAAAATTATTGCCCAAAAAATGGTGGAAAACAACTTCTCTAATCTTAATCTGGAGTTTTATATTTATCTATTTGATTAAAATTATTACAAAAAGAGATTTTAATTTCTTACAAAATATTGTTTTAGTATTTTCTTTATTATTTTTTGTTATCTACCAAGATATTAGTAATGATTCACTAGAAAATAAAGAAGCTATAATTTTCTCACAAGTAATTGATATAATGAGTGCTCCATCTGAAAAGGCTAATAAACTTTTTACTCTTCATATTGGAACAAAAGTTAAAATTAACGATCAAATTGATAATTGGGTGAATATTAGCCTAGATAATGGAAATAAAGGCTGGGTTACTCTAAAGCACTTAAAAGAAATCTAAATACATATTATAAAAATACTTGAAACTCTTTTTATTTTGAATAATTCTAACTTTAAATCTTATACTTTTGTTTTGATATTTTTATTAAGAAAATATACGTATTTTTACTTATATTTGTTTAATCACAAATTATAAATTAATTTATCATGAATTTTAGATTAAATAATTTAGTCATATTAGTAACATTAATTTTTAGCATTAATACTCATGCTGAATCACCAAATAATTGGACTAATTATTACTCAGATAATGATGTAAAAATAGAGTACCAATATGTAAATTGTGAGTATTCAGACAGATTTAATCAGGAATTTGTAATTCTTAAGATTACAAACCTTACAAGTAGCGATCTTTTAGTTAAGTGGGTTAATGAGTCTTGGTATGATAAAAAATGTATTAATTGTTCTGATAATAGAACAGATGAAGCATCAAATAAAGTATTGATTCCTGCCAATCAAGTGTTAGTTGGAGATTGTAACATACAAGACAATCTAAGAATTTTTTCAAAGTTTAGTGATAGAATTGAAGATATGCCAGGAATCAAAAAAATAGTAGAGCTTACTAAATTTAAGCTTAAAGATATTAATATTGTTTATGAATAAAATTTTTAGCCAATTATCAAAACTAAATAGATATTTAGTTTTAATTTTCTGTCTTCTTGCCTTAGAATCCTTCAGTCAATGTTCTGTAACTTTAATATCTGTTAGAGATACAATTGCCTGTGGAGAGACACTTGATATTGAAACAATCGGACTTGGAGGATTGCAAACTGATGATTTCACAGCAAATACATTAAGTGGGCTATGGGATATTGTTACTAATGGATGGGTAATTGGAGGACCTTGCGGTACTAACCCTAACGGTGGAGCACATTTATGGTTTGGAAACGGATGTGCCATTCCAAGAGCCGCTACCACAATTGGTGTAGATGCTTCATGTGGCGGAACAATAAGCTTTGATTTTAGACAAGAAACACAATCGGGAAACTGTGACGGTCCAGACTTACAAAATGAAGGTGTGTATTTACAATATAGACCACCTGGAGTAGCAGCATGGACAGACATAAACTATTTTAGCCCTATTGGCTTCCCATATACTGGATGGCAAAATCATTCTTTTCCACTTCCACCGGGAGCTCAATTTCAAAATACTCAATTTAGATGGATTCAATTTAATGCATCAGGAACAACTTGGGACTATTGGGGAATTGATAACGTCGCTATCTCTAGTTGTTCTAATTTTCAATATTCATGGTATGGACCTGGCGTGAATGGATTTACTGGAGATTCTATTCAAGTTGCTCCAACTGATAATTCTACACTTTACTCTGTAATGTATACAAATGGAGTAAATGATACATGCTATGATTCATTATCAGTTTATGTTGAACAACCATCTATTGTTGCAAATGTAACTCCATCTCCTTGTTCGGGTTCTGATACATTATTTGCTCAAGCCACAATTCCTGCAAATTGTTATTATCAACTAGAATGCTGGAACTATCTACCTCCTCCTGGAGCTCAAAATCTAGGTTGGCAAGTTCCGGGAACAACACCTCAACTTTATCATAATATTGACCTTATAATAAATGGTAATCTACAAAGTAATTATACCATGATTAATGGTCCAAACTACACATCTGAAAATTATTTACTTCCTGTTACAGATGGAGATGATATGGATCTTATTTTTACCTTTCTAGGTTCTGGAGCTAATGAAGCAATGTACAGACTCTATGATAGCCAAGGAAATTTAGTTACAACACAAGGCTTTCCAGGATCTGTACCTGGAAACTTTATCAATCACACAGTTGGATGTCCTGCTACTGCTACATATACATATGAATGGTCAAATATTACAAGCGGTGGTGTTGCTGGACTAAATGATCCTAATATTCAGGGACCTCTAGCCACTGTTGCTCAAGTAACTAATTTTCAAATAATAGCTCAAGATTCTTTAAATCCTGCTTGTGTAGCAATTGATACGGTTCTATGTCTTCCAAACATAAATACTATTACTGGTACAATGTCCGGAGTTACAAATATATGTTTAGGAGATGATGTTCAATTAGATTTTGTTCTTAATGGAAGCCCTCCATTTGATTTAATTTTAGATGTTTCTGATGCTACTGGTTTGTCCACAACACAAACTTATCAACTTGATGCTAATGGGTTGGTTTCTTCTACTGGCCTTCCGCTGATATTTACACCTACTGTAAGTACAACTTATTCTGTCCTCAGTCTCTCTGATGTCACTGGATGTCCTGGTTCCATTACAAATCCAGCTCTTGTAGTTACATTAAGTGATTATCCTTCATTCTCTGTAAGCACAATAAATCCAATAATTTGTCAAGGACAAAGTACAATATTAGACTTTAATTTAACAGGGACGCCAAATTTCAATGTAAATGGAATATTTGGTTCTATTGTCACTAATCTTACACTCGACGCTTCAGGAAATGATGCTTTAGGAAATCCTATTTCTATAAGTCCAAATGCTACTACTACATATGATTTTACTTCAATTACTGGTAACAATGGTTGTGCTACAGCTTTAAATAGTAGCATTACTATCACTGTAAATCCACCAATTAATGCTGGAAATAACGCATTTTTACCGATTTGTACAGATGATATAAATACTTTTGATCTAAAAGATATTATTGGTCCTGGGCAAGACACAATAGGATATTGGACAACAACAAGTGGTAATCAACTTCCTGTTAATCCAAACTTTACATTTAATCCACAAACAATGCCTGCTGGGAATTATACATATACTGTTGAAGGCGCTCCCTGTCCAAATGACTTAGCTACTGTAAATATTTCCTTTACTAATCCTCCATTTTCGGGATTTGCATTAAACCAAGAAATTTGTATTAATGATTATGCCGCTGGTAATACTTTCGATCTAAACAGTTTATTAATAAGTGCTGATGCTGGAGGAGTGTGGTCTTTAGGCAGTTCTATTATACCAGCTCAAATCAGTCCAATTACTTATGGTGCTGGTATTTATCAATTTAAATATGAAGTTTTTGGTGTAGCCCCTTGTAATGATATGAATACTGTAGCTACTCTTACTATAAATCCTGAACCTGTTGTTGGAAATTTCACCACTAATATTCCTGTTGTTGCTCAAGGATTTGATGTGGATGTCATTGTTGATATGATTGTTGGCTCACCTCCATTTACAGTAAGTGTAGTTGATGATGAAACTCCTCAAAATTTGTATACAATTAACGTTACACCACCAAATATGTCTGGATTAATTAATGTTATTCCAAACAATATTCCAATTACAACTTATGCAATAGCTGGAGTTACAGATGGAAAAGGATGTTCTGCGACAATAGCAAGTCCTCCATTAAATACAACTCAAGTTATAGTTGATCCTTACCCATTTATTGATCCTTTTACCACCTCAACTCCTGTAATTTGTGAGGGAGATAATGCTTCAATATCAGTTGTTTTAAAATTAGGTGAGGCTCCAATAGTAATTGATTATTCTTACAATGGAAATAATTATGTGTATAATCTAGGTAGTGTAGGACAAATAACTCCTATTTCAGCTACAATTCCAATAGATATTTCTGGTCTACAAATTGGAAGTAATGAGATAAAAATTAATAGTTTAACTGATAATAGTGGTGTTTCTACACCTACAAACCAATTACCAAATTCAGTTTTTATTACTGTGAATGCTAATCCAGATGTAAACTTCTCTACTTCTACTTCTGAAATATGCTCTGATGATCCTGCAATCTTAAATTTTAATTTTTCTGCTGGAGCTCCACCATTTTCAATCGATTATACTATTAATTCCAATAGTCAAACTCCTCTAGTGATTAATGGTTTTGGTAATCAGCAATATAATATTATTCCTGCGCCTAATGTAGGTTCTAATACTTACGATATAATAAATATAACTGACGCTAATGGATGTATAGGAGTTCCAAATCCTAACACTGCTTTAATTTTTGTAAATCCAACTCCAGATATAAATATCACTGTTAGTGGCACAAACCCTATTTGTCAGGGAGATAATTCTGAACTATTTTTCCCAATACTATCAGGAACAGCTCCATTTAATATAAATTATTTGGCTGGAGGGACTTCTTTAACAACAAGTGTTGATGGCAGTGGAAATCCAATTTCAGGAAATCCAATGATCATTTCTCCAGCATCTACAACAACTTATACTCTTGTATCTGTCACAGATGCAAAAGGATGCTTCAATTCATTAAGCAATGATGCAATGCTAACTGTGAATGAAATTCCAAATGTTATAGTTAGTGGTGACACTGAAATATGTGATCAGGACAAAACCCCTTTATTTTTTACTTTTACTTCTGGAATAGCTCCATGGACGGTAAATTATAATGTTGTTTCTTCTCCTGCGTCAGTTACTCTTTATAACTTAAACGATACTTTAATAGTTGACCCAAATATTACAACTACATACCTTTTTAATTCTATTAGTGATAATAATTGCTCAACTACAATAAATGAAGATGTTACCATCACAGTAAATTCTTTACCTCAATCTATTATTACAGGAGGAGGGTCTGTATGTGATGACGGAAGTACTATTGAAGTTCAGATTATTACAACAGGTGGAACACCAAATTATAATATTAGCTATAATGCTGGCATTACAAATAACTTTGTTGCTGATGTTGAGTCTCCACTAACGATAAATACTAATGAATCTGGAACTTATACTATTTCTGAAGTTATTGATAGTAAAGGATGTATTGCTGAAAGTATTAATGGTAGTGTTAATGTTTATATAAATGAATTTCCAGAAGCTGTATTACAAGCATATCCACAACCAACAACACTTACAAACCCGAAAATTACTTTTATTGATGCTTCTTCAAATCATGCTAGCGGATACTGGGACTTTGGAGATGGAACGGTTGAATTTACCAATTTTGATGAATTAACACATATTTATCAAGATACAGGTTCTTTTGAGGTAATGTTACAAATTGAAAGTGATAGTGGCTGTTTATCAACTGCTTATCAAACAATTATTATTGACCCTGATTTCTTAGTCTATATTCCTGAAGGCTTTACGCCTAATAATGATTTAAAAAATGATTATTACCAACCAATTGTAAGCGGAGTACTAAGCTATGAGTTTTCAATTTACACTAGAAATGGCCAACTTATTTTTAGAACTAATGATTATTCTAATATGTACTGTAATAATGGATGCTCTTCTGCGTGGGATGGGTTATTAAATAATGGTGATTATGCTTCTGCTGGAAACTACACGTACCACATGATAGTTTTTGATCTGAATGGAAAAGAAAGAACATTTCAGGGAAATATCTCTTTGATGAGATAATATTTCACAACATTTTTAATTGAATCTCCTTATTTTTTTATTGCTCAAAAAATAAGGAGATTTTATATAACTTTGGATAGTGAAAAAATTTCTGATAATACTAATCTTCTTTCCATGCGCTTTATTTGCTCAAACTATTACTAATATTTGTGATGGAGATAGTGCTTTAATATATGGGAGCTGGGAAAATTCTGCTGGAACATATACCAATTCTAATGGAAACAACACAACACTTATAGTTAACCCATTACCAGTAATAACACCAAATTTTATTCTTAATGGAGATGCAACTATTCAGCCGGGAAATGTTTTCCAACTAACACCCGCACTTGGAAATCAATCAGGATCTGTATGGAATAATATTCAAATAAATCTTAATAATCCTTTTCATTTTAATATTGATTTATTTCTTGGATGTAATAATGGAGGGGCAGATGGTATTGCATTTGTTCTACAACCAATTAGTACATCTTTAGGATCTTCAGGTGGAGGATTAGGATATGCAGGTATTAACCCTTCTTTCTCAGTAGAATTTGATACATGGCAAAATAGTCAGTACGCAGACCCAACATATGATCATATTGCAATCCAAAAAAATGGAATTTTAAATCATCAAACATTTAATAATAATAATTTAGCAGGACCGGTAGGCTTTCCTCCTGCAAATTACCAAATTGAAGATTGCCAATGGCATAGTGCTGTGTTTATGTGGGATCCAACAACACAAACATTTACTTTAGATTTTGATGGTTATCAAAATGTAATAAGTTACACTGGAAATATTGTAAATAATATTTTTGGTGGAAATCCAATGGTATATTGGGGCTTAACTGCTGCTACAGGAGGTGCTAACAACATACAAAAATTTAGATTTAATTATGAACTAAATGACACTACTATATGTCAAAGTGATTC
>NZHS01000050.1 GCA_002689735.1 Flavobacteriales bacterium
TTGAAAAACTTATTTTAAAATTAAAAAAAAGAAAAAAATATGCATTAATAACTCTATTTTTTAATTGCAAAAAATAATATATTTGTGCTATTAAAAAAAAGAAAAAATGAAACCAAAAGTTAGTATTATAATGGGAAGCACTTCTGACATGCCCGTAATGGAAAAAGCTGCAAAGTTTTTAGATGAAATGGAAATACCTTTTGAAATTAATGCATTATCGGCACACAGAACCCCTGAAATGGTTGAGGAATTTGCTTCTAATGCTCATGCAAATGGAATTAAAGTTATTATTGCAGGTGCCGGAGGAGCAGCTCACTTACCTGGTGTAGTTGCCGCTTTTACACACCTTCCAATTATTGGTGTTCCGTGTAGATCTTCAATATCTATTGATGGTTGGGATTCAATTTTATCTATTCTTCAAATGCCTCCAGGAGTACCTGTAGCTACAGTTGGATTAGATGGTGCACACAATGCTGGTATTTTAGCTGCTCAAATAATTGCTGCTGGTGATGAAGATTTAAGCAAAAGAGTATTAAGTTTCAAACAAGGATTAAAACAAAAGATTATTAAAGCAAATAAAAGTCTGGCTGAGTATAAGTTTAAGTTTAAAACTAACTAATAAAGTAAATTTTAAAAAATTAAGCTGATAAAATCTCCAAATCTTTATAGAAATTAGAATAAGATTTAGCTACAACATCACTATTATTAATCTTTATAGATCCTTTTGAAACAGTTGCCATAATCGATAAGGCCATTGCTATTCTATGATCATTATGTGATTTAGTATTTGCTCCTTTTATTTTTTTACTTCCGTGGATATACATATGATTCCCTTTCAAAACTACTTTTACTCCAATTTTAGAAAATTCTAATTTTATACTTCTAGCCCTATTACTTTCTTTATTTATTAGCCTACTTGTTCCAGTTATAATAGAAATACCATCACAACAAGATGCTAATGAAGCTAAGGCAGGAAATAAATCAGGACAATCTGTAGCATCAAATAAAAATGAATTTAATTTAAAATGTTTTACTTCAATAAAATCTTCATTAACAATTACTATAGCACCACATTGTACTAAAGCTTTTAAAATTGCTTTATCAGCCTGTAAAGAATTTGGATTCAAACCATGTATTTTAACCTCTCCTGAAATTGCTGCCCCTACCAGATGAAAAGCTGCTCCACTCCAATCACCTTCAATAAAGTATTTTGAAGATTTAATTTTTTGATTTCCTCTNACATAAAATCTTTTATAAGATTCATTTGTAATATCAATACCAAAATCTTTAAGAATACCAATTGTCATTTCAACATATGGAGAACTAACTAAATCTTTAACATGAATAATACTATCACCACTTAAAAACGGAAGAGTAATTAGAAGACCTGATAAAAGCTGAGAACCATCAGAAGCATCAATTTTAATTTCTCCTGATTGCATTTTACCTTTTATATTTACTGGCAATGATAAACCTTTAGCATTTACCTTTAAACCTAATTGAGATAAAAAACTAAAATTGAAAGATCTAAATTTAGCTGATCCAATGCCATTAATGGTCACATCATTATAAAGGTATGAAAGTACAACTGAAAAAACTCTTGCACAAAATCCTGATTCAAGACTATTAACAGAAATACTTTTTTTTGAATTAGTTAATTTACCATCAATCTTAATAGAATTCTTAGTTTTTTTAAACTGCAATCCAGCTTTTTCACAAATTTTTAATGCAGTTAATATGTCATTTTCATTTGAATTTCCAACTAATTGAACTTTTGACTCTGAAATTAAAGAAATAGCTAATGCCCTTTGAAAAAAACTTTTTGATGAGTTAATAGCTACAGTTCCTTTATAACTAAAAGGGTTAATAATTCTATCCACTTATTAGCTCTTCTATTAAAAGATTCTTTACCTCAGCACTTCCAATATTATTTAAAACAATAAAATCAACATATTTACCCTTTGACTTCTTGTCTTTAGTAACATAGTACATTAGTGATTTTTTATTGTATTTATTAATATCGATTGGCAAACTAAATTTACTTAGAAGATTTGTAATTCTAACAATTGTACTATTATCATCTAAATAACCAAACTTACTAGAGAGATTAATAGCTAAAACAATGCCAAGACTTATAGCTTCACCATGAGANATCTTATACTTTGCTTCAATAGCATGTCCAAAAGTATGTCCAAAATTTAGTAGCTTTCTAGAGTTATTCTCATTTAAATCATTTCTTATAATATTTAGTTTAACCTTTATAGATTCCTTTAAAATCTCTTTAAAAGAATTGGTGTTGTAATCTAGTTCAACTTGCTCAAGTAAAGAAAAAAGTTTATCAGAAGAAATACATGCGTGCTTAATTATTTCTGAATATCCATTACTTAACTCAAAATCACTTAATGTCTTTAAAAAAGAAAAATCAATTAAGAGAAATTCTGGCTCATTTATTGTACCTATTATGTTTTTAATACCTTTAAAATTTACACCATTTTTACCTCCAATTGAAGCATCAGTAATAGATAAAAGTGTAGTTGGCACAAACCCAAATCTAAGTCCTCTCATGTAAATGGATGCTATAAATCCAGCAATATCACATATTACCCCTCCTCCAACACCAACAATAAATGAACTTCTATTACACCCTAAAAGAATTAATTTATCAATAAGTGTATCTAAATAAGCTAATGATTTTGAATCTTCAACACTTTCTACAACCAATATATTCTCAAATTCATGAAACTTTTTACTATAAAGATCATAAATATTAGAATCTACTATTAAAAACACATTAGATGAGTCTAAATCAATATATTTAAATAAAGAAGAAAAACTATCATCAAAATAAATTGAGGTATTTATGTAAGGTATTTTTTCCAATTATAATTTCTAATAATCATACAAATTTAATGAAATCTATCACTTATAAAATTATCTTTGTGGCATGAAAAATGAGAATTTTTACATGTTAGCTAAAACCATGTACGGATTAGAGGAAGTACTTGCTAATGAACTTAAAGATCTTGGTGCACAAAATATAAAAATTCAAAACAGAGCAGTAAGCTTTAAAGGAGATACTGGATTTATGTATAAAGCCAACCTAAATCTTAGGACATGCTTANGAATACTTAAGCCNATAGCAACNTTTCANGCTCATNATGAAAAAGAACTATATAATAACATCCTNAAAATAAATTGGGAAGAATATTTTGAATTAGAAAATACATTTGCTACTCATGCTACAACGAATTCTGAAGTTTTTAATCATAGTAAATATGCTTCTCTTTTAGTTAAAGATGGTATTGCTGATTTCTTCAGAAAAAAACACAATAAACGTCCTAATGTTGACCCTGATAATCCTGATGTCACTATTAATTTACATGTAAATAAACATACTTGCACTGTATCTTTAGATAGCTCTGGAAAATCATTGCATAAAAGAGGATATAAAACTGATACTATTATAGCTCCAATAAATGAAGTATTAGCAGCTGGAATGATTTTATTAAGTGGGTGGAACAAAAAAGATAATTTTCATGACCCAATGTGTGGCTCTGGAACTATACTTATTGAGGCTGCATTAATTGCTTATAACATTCCAGTAAATATTTTCAGAGATAAATTTGGATTTGAACAATGGAAAGATTTTGATGCTGATTTATTTGAAAAAATTAAAGATGTTTCTTTAGATAAAGAAATTGATTACAGGGGATTAATTACAGGAGGAGATAATTTTCAAAAAGCAGTAAGATCTTCTAGAAAGAATATTGAAAATGCTTTAATGTTTGAAAGCATTAAAGTAAAAAATGAAGACTTTTTTGAAACCAAAATAAATGAGAATACATTTGTAATTTTTAATCCTCCTTATGGTGAAAGAATTGAATTAGGAATAAATGAATTCTATGAAAAAGTAGGAGATACTCTCAAAAATAATTATCTAAACTGTACCGTTTGGCTAATTTCTTCTGACATTGAAAATTTAAAAATGATTGGATTAAAACCAAATAAAAAAATTGAGCTGATGAATAGTAATTTAAAGTGTAGCTTTAGAGAATTTAAGATATACTCGGGAAGTAAAAAAGCAAAATACCTTAACGATTCTAGTTTAAGTTAAGAGCCTTTTCTAAAGAAATTTCTTTACCATTCAAAGTAGATAAGATAAAGGCATCTGCAAATCCAATAGATTTAATTTTCTGTAATTTAGAAGCAGCTAGAGAATATTCACTGAAATTTTCAGAATAATACTTATAAAAGCTTCCCGTACTTTCCTTTTTTACATTATTAATCTTACTCATCATTGATAAGTCTTCTGGTGATAAAATTTCTGAAAAAACTCCAATTTGAATTACAAAAACAAGATCATTTTTCTTTTTAACATTCTTTTGAACTTGCTTCTGTTTCTTTGCAGGTTTTTTTTCTTTTACAATATTCTTTTTTGTTGAGATAGATTTATTTAATGGAACTCTTTTACCATCTTTAAATGTTACAACGAAAGCATCCTCAAAACCTCTTGAACGCATTTGAGACCTATAACTAATAGCATCAGAATAATTATCAAAAGAACCAGTCATGTATCTTGTTAAGCCATCATTTCCTTTGAAAGAAACAACATTCTCTACGCCTTCAAAAATCTTGTCTGACAAAACAACTTTATATGCTCCAATTTGAACTCTGTAAACTGTTGATGGTACTTTTATCTCTGCAACTATTGGTTCACTATCATCCTGATTATTATCATTATCTGATAAAGGTGGTATTGCAGGATCTTGTGAAGTTTTCTCATCGTTTTCTTTAACTACAGGTGGTCTGTATAAACTCAAAACACCATTTTCATATTCTAATAACTCTAAATTTTTAAATCCTTTTTTCTCCAATTCAAACTCTCTACCTAAAGCATCATCAATTGTGAGGTAATTACCTACAGCATATATGACATTTCCATTATTTTCAGTGAAACTCTCAAGATCTTCTAAACTTAGTAATTTATTAATAATTCTAGGTGATACTCCATCATTATAAACACCTAATTGAACTTTAAACCTAAGGCCTGTTTCTTCAGATGAAGAATTATTATTGTATAGATTATTAAAAGCATTTGCTTTAGCAATTAGATACGCATTGATTGACTTAAAATCATCTCTAGAGATTTCATTATCATTATAAAAGTTTGCAAACTCTCTTGAAGCAACCTTATTTTTATCAAATTTACTTTTAAACTTATCTTCTTTTAATGTTACTCCTTTTTCATCAACGATTGCACCAGCAAGTGTATTTTTTTCTTTGTCAAGATAATCTGCGATTCCATCATTATCAGAATCCAATGGGCAACCAGATTCATCAACTTTAACTCCAGTTGGTGTTTCAGGACAATAATCATTAATATCTAAAACTAAATCTCCGTCCTGATCAGCTAAGTCCATCTTGTCATAATCAACATCTGAATAATACTTTTCCTTTAATGGATTTATTGCTGAAGGCTTTGGTGTAAATAGATCATAACTTATTGAAAAGTTAACAACCACAAAATTATCATTAAGCTCTTCAGCAGTCTTATCAATATCAACTTGCGACAGGGCATAATTTAAGGATGCATCAAATGACATTCTATCAGACATTTCTAGAGTTACTCCAGCTCCAACAGGAATTACTAGACCAGTTTCTTTTGCAGAATATTGTGATGAAATATCATTATTAAGTGTTTTAAAAGTTATGCCTTGCAATCCCAAACTAACAAAAGGGTTAAACATAGATTTTGTCTTAAAATCGTATTTTAAACTCAAACCAAGAGTACTAAATTCAGATCTAAACTCACTAACCAAAGAACCATCTATGGCGCTAAATTCTTTTTCATAAAATGTGGATGGACTTGAAAATAAAAATGATAATGATATTTTATCATCAACATCTAAACTTATTCCTGCGTTAAAACCAACATCACCAGATAAAAAATTAGATTCAGTTCCTGCAATACCACCTTGATAATTATAAAAATTTGAACCAAAAACAAATCTAGGGTTTAATGGGATAGTATTTTTTTCTGTTTTAGGAACAGGTTGAGCAAAAATCGAGGACGAGAAAAATACAAGGAATATGAGAAGAATCTTTTGCAAATAATTATTCATCTTAATAATTTTATGATGCTGTAAAAATAGGAAAAAATTAAGAAACATATTTTTTTTATTTAAGATGATAGAATCTATAATTCATTCTTTAGAAAATCTGCTGTATAACTATTATTAGATTTTATGATTTTTTCAGGAGTTCCTTCACACAAAATATAACCTCCTTTCTCACCGCCCTCTTTACCTAAATCTATGATATAATCTGCTACTTTGATAACATCTAAATTATGTTCAATAATTAAGACTGAATTTCCTTTTTCTACAATCGTATCTATAACATCAAGTAAAACTTTTATATCTTGGAAATGCAGTCCTGTTGTTGGCTCATCTAAAATATAGAAAGTGTTTCCAGTACTCTTTTTCGATAATTCAGAAGCCAATTTAATTCTTTGAGCTTCACCACCAGATAATGTTGTTGCAGATTGACCTAATGTAATATATCCTAAACCTACATCTTTTAATGTTTTTATCTTTCTAATAATCTTAGGTATATTTTCAAAAAATTCAACTGCTTGATCAATAGTAAGATTTAAAACATCTGAAATAGATTTTCCTTTAAATCTAACATCTAATGTTTCTCTGTTATACCTTAGACCATCACAATCATCACAATGCACCATTATATCAGGCAAAAAATTCATTTCAATTGTTTTCTTTCCAGCACCCTTACATATCTCACATCTCCCTCCGACAACATTAAATGAAAAACGTCCAGATTTATAACCCCTTATTTTTGATTCTTCTAAGCTAGCATATAATTCTCTAATATCTGAAAAAACTCCTGTATAGGTTGCTGGATTTGATCTAGGTGTTCTTCCAATTGGAGCTTGATTAATTTCTATTACTTTATCTATATTATCAATTCCTTTAATTTCTTTATACGGAAGAGGTAATTTTCACCTCTAAAAAAATATTTATTTAGAATTGGATACAGGGTCTCATTAATCAAAGAAGACTTACCACTTCCTGAAACTCCTGTAACACAACACAACATTCCTAATGGAATTTTCAAGTCTACCTGCTTTAAATTATTTCCTCTTGCAGAAAAAAGCTCAAGAAATTTTCCATTTCCTTTTCTTCTTTTTTTAGGCACAATAATTTTCTTCTTTCCATTTAGATAATCTGAAGTTATATTATTAGAGGTTAAAATCTTTTTGTATGAACCACTAGCAACAACCTGACCTCCAAAAACACCAGCTTCTGGCCCCATATCTATGACATGATCAGCACTACAAATCATATCTTTATCATGTTCAACTACTATAACCGAATTACCAATATCTCTTAATTTTTTTAATGATTCTATTAATTTAAAATTATCTCTTTGATGTAATCCAATACTAGGTTCGTCAAGTATATATAATACATTTGTAAGCTGTGTGCCAATTTGAGTAGCTAGACGAATTCTTTGAGCCTCACCTCCGGAAAGAGTTTTTGATGTCCTATTTAATGTTAAATACGACAAACCAACATCTAAAATAAACTGAACTCTAGTTAACAATTCTTTGATGATTTGAGTGGATATAATTTTATGATTCTTATTAAGATTGGTCTCTAAAGACAACAGCCAATTTTTTAAGTTCTGAATATCTAAATTTACTACATCAAAAATAGTTGAACCTGCAATTTTAAAATGAGAAGACTGTTTATTTAATCTACTACCATTACATTCTTTACATTTTTTTGAAGACATAAACTTGGAAGCCCATCTTGATATACTTTTTACATTTGTAAATAATGATTGTTCCTCAATAAATTTTACAATTCCTAAAAAATCAATTTTATATTTTTTTGAAATACCAGCTGTCTTTAATTTTACCTTAATATCTTCTTTAATTCCATACAAAATAAAATCAAGAGCTTCAGAGCTAATATCCTTTATTGGAGTATTTAAATTAAAATTATATTTTTTTCCAATTATCTCTAA
>NZHS01000051.1 GCA_002689735.1 Flavobacteriales bacterium
GATTCATAATGTACAGTTATAATATCTGCTCCGACATTAGCAAATTCTTCAATATATCTTTCGGGTTTTTCAATCATTAGATGCACATCTAATGGTTTTGAGGCATGTTTTTTTATTGCCTTTATCACTGGCATACCGTATGAAATGTTTGGTACGAAATGTCCATCCATCACATCTATATGAAACCAGTCGGCATCACTATTATTTACCATTTCACAATCTTTTTGTAGATTCCCGAAATCAGCTGCTAACATTGATGGTGCAATTAAATGACTCATGATATAAAATTAAAAAAAAGAGAACTATTGTCCTCTTTAAATTATCCTAAATAAGTTTTTAAAATCTTGCTTCGAGTTGTGTGTTTTAATCTTCTTACCGCTTTCTCTTTTATTTGTCTTACTCTTTCTCTTGTAAGATCAAATTTCTCACCAATTTCCTCAAGAGTCATTGCATGACCTGCATTTAATCCAAAATATGATGAAACAACATCTGCTTCTCTTGGAGTTAATGTGTCAAGAGCTCTTCTAATTTCTTCTCTTAATGATTCTAGCATTAATTGAGTGTCAGGACTTGGACTTTCGTCACTTCCCATTACATCATATAGATTACTGTCCTCCCCTTCAATAAGTGGTGCATCCATGGAAACATGTCTTCCAGTATTTTTTAATGATTGTTTAACCTCTGTTAGTGATAATTCTACTAATTCAGAAATTTCTTCTGCTGTAGGTGGTCTCTCAAATTTTTGTTCAAGTTGGGCGTAAGCTTTGTTAATCTTATTAATTGAACCAATTTTATTAAGTGGTAATCTTACAATTCTAGATTGTTCAGCTAAGGCCTGTAGTATAGACTGTCTAATCCACCACACAGCATAAGATATAAACTTAAAACCTCTTGTTTCATCAAATCTTTTTGCTGCTTTTATTAACCCCAGGTTTCCTTCATTAATTAAATCAGGTAGTGTAAGACCTTGATTTTGATATTGTTTAGCAACTGAAACAACAAAACGTAAATTGGCTTTTGTCATCTTATCAAGTGCCTTTTCATCACCAGCCTTGATTTTTTGTGCTAACTCTACTTCTTCTTCAGCAGTAATAAGATCTACTTTACCAATTTCCTGCAAATATTTATCTAATGAAGCTGTTTCTCTATTAGTTACCTGCTTTGTAATTTTAAGTTGTCTCATANTTTTTTATTAATTATAAGTTAAAAATAAAATAAATTANTTCTTTTCAGGTNTNGGNANAAGAACTTTTCTNGAAAGTTTTAATTTACCACTTCTTTCATCNATATCAATTAATTTAACTTCAATTTCTTGACCTTCTTTTAANACATCTTCNACATTTTCTACTCTTTCCCANGCTATNTCAGAAACATGAAGTAAGCCATCAGTNTTTGATGAAATNCCAATAAATGCACCATAAGGCATAATTGATTTAACTTTTCCTTTNTAAGTTTTTCCTTTTNCNGGNATAAATGCAATAGATCTAATTTTTTCNATTGCTAAATCAATTTTTTCTTGATCAGTNCCTAAAATNTCAACAACACCNTTATCATCAACTTCTTCAATAGAAATTACTGTTTCAGTAGTTGCTTGCATTTCTTGAATTATTTTACCTCCAGGTCCAATTATACCNCCAATNGTTGATTTTGGTACTTCNAGTTTTATGATTTTTGGAGTTTGAGGTTTTAATTGTACTCTAGGTTCTGANATTGTATCAACAATTTTTTCTAAAATATGTAATCTNCCATCNCTAGCNTGATTTAAAGCTTTNTCTAAAATTTCATAAGATAAACCTTGAACCTTNATATCCATTTGACAAGCAGTAATACCATCAGCNGTACCACAAACTTTAAAGTCCATATCNCCNAAATGATCTTCATCACCTAAAATATCTGANAGAANTGCATANTTATTNGGATCTTTTTCNTCAGAAATTAATCCCATTGCTATTCCAGANACTGGCTTTATAATTTTTACTCCAGCATCCATAAGTGCCATTGTTCCAGCACAAACAGTTGCCATTGAAGATGAACCATTAGATTCTAAAATATCAGAAACAATTCTTACTGTGTATGGATTATCAGCNGGAATCATTTTTTTAAGAGCTCTTTGTGCTAAGTTTCCATGCCCAATTTCTCTTCTACTAACACTAAATTTCATTCTAGCTTCTCCAGTAGAAAAAGGAGGGAAGTTATAATGTAAGTAAAAACTTTCTGATCCTTGATGAGTTACACCATCTAGTCTGTTAACATCNGTAGCNGAACCTANTGTTACAGTAGTTAGAGATTGAGTTTCTCCTCTTGTAAAAACTGCAGATCCATGAGGNGATGCTAAGTAATCTACTTCACACCATATTGGTCTAATTTGTGCNGTTTCTCTACCGTCTAATCTTTTTCTTTCAGTTAAAACTAAGTTTCTCACTGCTTCCTTTTCAACATCGTGATAGTACACACCAATTAATTTGGAATCATATTTTTCAACTTCTTCTTCTGAAAGAGTAGCAATCCAATCAGTTTTAACTGATTTAAATTTAGTTGANCTTTCATCTTTTCCTAAACCTTCTGCTGCNACNGCATANACAGNATCATAAGTTTCTTTCTTNATTCTTTCTTTTAAATCTTCATCATGTGTTTCATGNCAATATTNNCTTTTATCAGAAGTTGCACCTACTTTTTCAGCTAATTTTANCTGTGCAGCACATTGNACTTTGATAGCTTCGTGTCCGATTTTTATTGCTTCAATCATTTCAGCTTCTGAAACTTCATTCATTTCTCCTTCTACCATAGCNACACTATCAGCTGATGCACCAACCATAAGATCAATATCAGCATTTGCTAATTGTTCTGATGATGGATTAATCATAAAACTACCATCAATTCTTGCTACTCTACATTCTGAAATTGGTCCGTTAAATGGAATATCTGATATTGCAATAGCAGTTGAAGCAGCTAATGCTGCAAGTGCATCTGGTTTAACATTTTCATCATGAGAATTTAAAGATATCATGATTTGAACTTCAGCATGATAATCACTNGGGAACATTGGTCTTAATATTCTATCTACCAACCTCATTACTAATATTTCTTGATCNGTTGGTCTGGCCTCTCTTTTTAAGAATCCACCTGGGAATCTTCCATCAGCAGAAAATTTCTCTCTGTAGTCTACTGTTAGTGGTAAAAAATCTACNCCTTCTCTAGCTTCAAAGCTTGATACTACTGTAGCTAGTAAATGTGTTTTTCCCATTCTAACTTCAACTGAACCATGGGCTTGTTTTGCTAATTTTCCTGTTGTTAGAGTGATTTCTCTNCCATCATCTAACTTAATTATTTCTTTTTCTTCTTTTATCATTGTAATTTTTGTGTATAAAATAAAGAAGGCAATAGAAATTGCCTTCATTTTGGTTGGATATTATCTTCTTAGANCTAGATCTTTTACAAGTTCTCTGTATTTGACAATATCTTTATTCATTAGATAATCAAGTAATTTTCTTCTTTTACCTACCATTATTTGNANTGATTTCTGCGTGCCATAATCTTTATGGTTATTTTTCAGATGATCAGTTAGGTGTTTAATTCTTGAAGTAAATAAAGCTACTTGGCTGTAAACTGANCCAGTATCTTTTTCGTTACTACCGTGTTTTTTGAAAATTTCTTGTTTGTTTATTGTACTCATTATATTTATTGTTGTCAATATCTAATTTGGGCTGCAAATTTAGTAAAAGTTTTCAGATATAAATGATTAATTATAGTAAATAATTACTATTTCATCATTCTTAATAATTGACTAAGTTTTTCTTTTAAATTTTTTCTGTGAACTATTAGGTCAATAAAGCCATGTTCTTTAAGAAATTCTGAGGTTTGAAAACCTTCAGGTAAATCTTTACCAATGGTTTCTTTAACAACTCTAGGCCCAGCAAAACCAATCAATGCATTTGGTTCTGCAATATTTAAATCTCCAAGCATAGAAAATGATGCAGTAGCACCACCAAATGTAGGGTCAGTTAAAAGAGAAATATATGGAATACCATTTTCATCCAGTTGAGCTAGTTTTGCTGATGTTTTGGCTAGCTGCATTAATGAAATTGCTGCCTCCATCATTCGTGCACCACCAGACTTAGAAATTATGATTATAGGGCATTTTTTCTTATTTGCAAAGTCAACAGCACGTGCAATTTTCTCCCCCACAACAGATCCCATAGATCCTCCAATAAATGTGAAATCCATTGAAGCAATTACAATATTTTCATTATTCATTTTTCCAAAACCTGTTCTAATAGCATCTTTCAGTCCAGTTTTCTTTTGCATAATTTTTAAACGGTCTGAATATTTTTTAGTGTCTTCAAACTTTAATGGATCTGCAGAATTTAGATTTGCATCTAATTCCTTAAATTTATTATTGTCAAAAAGAATTTTAAAATATTCTGTTGATCCAATCCTATGATGATAATCACAGTTTTTACAGACTGAAAGATTTGCTACAAACTCTTCATTTGTAAAGATAGATTTACATTTAGGGCATTTAATCCAAAGACCATCAGCAATTTCTTTTTTTTGATCAGTTTTGGTAGTTATACCGTCTTTAATTCTTTTAAACCAATCCATTTCTATTTATTTCTATCTAGATTATTTAAGTCTTTGAAAGATTGTAAAAGTCTNTTTTTAAATGTTAATTCTCCTTCTCTTATCCATTTTCTTGGATCATAGTATTTTTTATTTGGAACATCTGGTCCTTCAGGATTNCCTATCTGTTCTTTTAAGTATTCTTCAAATTTCTTAAAATAATCTCTAACTCCAATTGTAAATCCCCATTGTAGGTCAGTATCTATATTCATTTTTATTGCTCCATATGAAATGGCTTCTCTAATTTCTTCAAATGAAGANCCTGATCCTCCATGAAAAACAAAATTGATTGGTTTTTCTACAGTATTAAATTTACTCTGAACATATTTTTGAGAATTATCTAATATTACNGGAGTCAGCTTAACATTTCCTGGNCTGTATACNCCGTGAACATTNCCAAATGCAGCTGCTATGGTAAACTTATCACTTATCTTCATTAATTCCTCATAAGCATAGGCTACTTCTTCTGGTTGGGTATAAAGTTTACTACTATCAATGTTTGTATTATCAACACCATCTTCCTCACCACCAGTAACACCTAATTCAATTTCAAGTGTCATCCCTATCTTACTCATCCTTTGAAGATACTTTTTACATGTTTCAATATTATCTACAATTGGCTCATCTGATAAATCTATCATATGAGAACTGTAAAGTGGAATNCCATTTTTTTNGTAAAAATCTTCACCAGCATCTAGCAATCCATCAATCCATGGAAGTAGTTTTCTTGCGCAATGATCGGTGTGAAGGATAACACTTGCATTGTAAGCCTTTGCCATATTGTGAACATGAATAGCTCCAGAAATTCCTCCAGCTATTGCAGCTGCCTGATTTTCATTATTTAAACTTTTTCCAGCAAAAAATTGACAACCACCAGCAGAAAATTGAATAATAACAGGTGAATTAGCTTCANCAGCNGCTTCAATTACAGAGTTAACTGTACTNGTATTTGTTACATTTACAGCTGGAAGTGCGTAAAGATTATTTTTAGCATCTGTGAANACATCTTGTACNTGCNTTCCTGTAAGAACACCACTTTTAAATTTTGTCATTTTATCATTTTATATTAGTTGTTGTTAATGACAAAATTAGAATATTGTTATAAATGACACACTTTTTTTATAATAATTTCTTATAATTGATTTTAACATAAATTATGGTAAGCAGAAACGAAATCAAATTAATTAAATCTCTAAATTCTAAAAAAAATAGGTTAAAAGAATTNTTGTTTATAGTAGAGGGTGAAAAGATGGTNGATGAGCTTNTAAGNTCAAATTATAAANTCAAAAAAATATANGGTANAAAAGNGTGGTATGAAAATAATTTTTCAAAATTAGATTTAATTGATTTTCAAAAGATTTCTAATGATGAATTATGCCGAATAAGTAATTTAAAAACTCCAAATAATGTATTGGCATTAGTTGAGATATTTTCAAATGAACTTGACTACACTAATCTTAAAGGAACTACTTTAATTTTAGATTCTATTAATGATCCTGGAAATCTTGGTACTATTATNAGATCCTGTGATTGGTTTAATGTTAGAAATNTAATTTGTTCAAAAAATACTGTAGATGTTTTTAATAATAANACAATTCAATCTACTATGGGTTCAATTTTTAGAGTTAATATTCATTATTGTGAACTNAAAGATTTTTTTGCTTTTANTGTTAATGAGAAACCGCAAACTTATGCAGCAACTTTAGATGGAAAAAATTTAAAAAATGTTAAAAAAAATAAAAAAGATAATTTTATAATTATTGGAAGTGAATCTCATGGTATTTCTGAAGAGCTAATGAAATTTATTGATGAGAAAATAAAAATAGAAAACGTCTCAGCAGGTGGGGAGTCATTAAATGCTGCTATTGCTACAAGTATTATACTGTATCAATTATCCTAAAATTATTCAAAAGTAAAAGATAACATCCAGCCGCTTGTTTTGAGATTATTAATTGTTTGAGTGTATACGGTTTTATCTCTTGATAAAATATTTATTATTCCATGAGATATTTTAATTTGTGGAGAAAACTTAAAGTATTGAAGATAAAAATCAATACCAAAACCTCCTTCTATCATAATATCGTGATTATTTAATTTTACTAATTCTTGTCCTTCATCATCAATTGTAGATTGTGATGCAATATCTAAACTGTATTTTACACCACACATTACATAAGTTCTAAAGTTATTGTATCGCTCAGACTTATATTTTAATGAAATAGGAAAGTCAATTAATGTAGATTCTATTCTTTTGCTTTTTAATGAATTATTATTTTGATCTGTAAATTGATAATTTAAAATTCTTTCTCCAAAGACTAAAGTTGGAATAAATCTTAGATCGGTGTATTTTCCAAGTCTTAAATTTGATACAATTCCAAGATTAAAGCCTTTTTGATCTTGGGATAACATTGATAGTAGACTATCATTAGCTAGAAAATCATCATTTTTTTTAATGTTAAAATTTAATGCATTTATGCCTAGAGAAAATCCAAAATGAATTTTTTTGAAATCATATCTTGCTAAATTTTGAGGTTTTTTATGTCTTTGAGCATTTGCTAAAGATGGAATTGTTAATATAACAACAAGTAGATATTTGATGAAATAATTCATTTTCCTTGAAACGTTAACAAAATTATTTTATTGCTACATAAAGAGAAACAATACCAAGGCTTAAAGGATAATAATTAGCTTTGGAAAATCCTTGTTTATTTAAAATCTTTATAAAATCATCTCCATCTGGAAAGCTTTTTACGGAATTTGGTAGATAGCTATATGCACTTTTATCTTTTGAAACTAAACTTCCTATAAAAGGAAGTATTTTTTGAAAATAAAAAGAGAAAATTTGTTTTAAAGGAAATACTTTTGGGGTAGAAGGCTCTAATATTACTACATACCCATCTTTTTTAACTACTCTATATATTTCTCTTAATCCTTGTTCTAAATTTTCAAAATTTCTAACTCCAAAACCAGCAGTTATTGCATCGTAACTTTCATTTTCAAATGGTAAGTTTTCAGAATCTTCAATACTTAACTTTATTCTATTATTTAGTTTTTTTTGTTGGATTTTTTTATTTCCAACATATATCATCTGATCAGAAATATCAATTCCGGTAATGTTTGCTTTAGTGTGTTTTGCTGCAGAAATTGCAAAGTCAGCAGTTCCAGTTGCTATGTCAAGTATTTTTTTTGGATTGTTTAAAATTTTTTTTATTGCTTTTTTTCTCCAAACATAATCCATGCCTAAAGATAAAGTATGATTTAAAAAATCATATTTTGAAGCAATCATATTAAACATGTGCTTAACTTGATCCTTTTTGCTTTGTAATGAATTATAAGGTTTAATTGAGGGTTTAGACATCAAGTAACTTTTTTGCTCTATCTAGTAATTCCTTATTAGTTATTGGAACTACTCCAACCTTTTCACAGACTATTCCTCCAGCTATATTAGAAAGTATTGCAAGTTCTTCAAAATCTATATTACATGCTAAACACATTGCTGCTACAGAAACTACGGTGTCCCCAGCACCTGAAACATCAATTACATTTGATGTTGTAGATTCTTTTATTTTAGAACCGCTTCTCGTATTTAAGAAAATCCCTTTATTTGACAGAGTTAATAAAATTGCTTTTGCAGAGATTATATTTCTTAATTTAGATGTAGTCTCCTCTATTTCACTGAAGTTATTGATGTCAGGATTTGTATTTA
>NZHS01000052.1 GCA_002689735.1 Flavobacteriales bacterium
TGCTGCTGGAGTTTCCTCTGCTGCTGGAGTTTCCTCTGCTGCTGGAGTTTCCTCTGCTGCTGGAGTTTCCTCTGCTGCTGGAGTTTCCTCTAGAACTTCAGCATCTTCAATTTCCTTACTGTCTTTAATTTCAATAATAGGTTGAGCGGTATTTGAAGATTTTCTTCTACTTCTTCTAGATTTTTTTGATTCAGATTTTTCAGTGATATAATCTGAATTATAATCAACAAGTTCAATAAAACACATCTGAGCATTATCACCAAGTCTATTACTTAATTTTAATATTCTTGTATATCCTCCATTTCTTTCTGAAACTTTAGATGATATATCTCCAAATAATTCAGTAATTACTTCTTTTTGTTTAAGGTAACTAAAAACAACTCTTCTAGAGTGAGTAGTATCATTCTTTGATTTTGTAATTAAAGGCTCAATGTACATTCTCAAAGCTTTTGCTTTTGCTAATGTTGTTCTAATTCTCTTGTGCTCTATTAAAGAACAAGCCATATTAGCTAGCATAGCTTTTCTATGAGCAGCCTTTCTTCCTAGGTGATTAAACTTTTTTCCGTGTCTCATTTTTTTATTCGTTATCTAAATTATAAATCGAAATATCAAATCCAAAGTGTAGCCCTTTTTCATCAATTAGTTCTTCCAGCTCAGTCAAAGACTTTTTACCAAAATTTCTAAACTTTAACATATCACTTTTCTTAAAAGAAACCAACTCTCCTAGTGTGAAAACTTCTGCTGTCTTTAAGCAATTTAAAGCTCTTACAGATAAACCAAAATCAGTTAATTCAGTTTTTAATAATTGTCTCATATGAAGAGTATCTTCATCAAAATCATCGACACTATCTGTTTCAAGATTTATTTTTTCATCTGAGAAAAGCATGAAATGCTGAATCAAAATTTTAGATGCTTCAGTTAAAGCTAATTTTGGATCGATAGAACCATCTGTAGTAATATTTATATTTAACTTCTCAAAGTCTGTTTTTTGACCAACCCTATAATTTTCAATATTATAGTTTACGTTTTTAATTGGAGTAAAAATTGAGTCAATAGCAATAGTACCAATTGGAGCGTCTTCTACAACATTATTCTCTGCAGATACATAACCTCTTCCTTTTGAAATAGCAAATTCCATTGAAAACTCAACATTTTTACCCATTTCACAAATAATTTGATCTGGATTTAAAACTTGAAAATTAGATAATCCATTTGCAATATCTGCTCCTGTTAATGTTTCTTGACCCTTGACAGTAATACTTGCATTTTCTTCTTCAATTCCATCAATTTGTTGTTTAAATCTAATTTGTTTTAAATTTAGAATTATCTCGGTTACATCATGAACTACACCTTTAATTGTAGAAAATTCATGATCGACACCTTCTATTTTTATAGATGTAATTGCATAACCTTCAAGAGATGATAACAAAACTCTTCTAACAGCATTACCAACAGTAAGACCATAGCCAGGCTCTAAAGGACGGAACTCGAAGCTACCTTCATTAGCTTCTTCATTAATCATTATTACTTCATCTGGTTTTTGAAAATCTAAAATTTGCATATTTTTTATTTTTTATTTATTTTTTATTTAGAGTATAACTCAACGATCAATTGTTCATTAATATTTTCAGGAATTTGAATTCTTTCAGGAGAAGAAAGAACTTTACCAACTTTTGAGTCAGGATTAAATTCTAACCATTCCATTTGACTATTGTGGTTGGCAACAGAATTATTTATTGCTTCCATAGACTTTGAACGCTCTCTTACACCAACAACATCTCCAACACCCAGAGCGAAAGAAGGAATATTTACAAGCTTATCGTTAACCATAATATGTCTATGAGTTACAAATTGACGAGCAGCTCTTCTTGTAGGTGCTATTCCTAATCTGTAAACAACATTATCTAACCTTAATTCACACATTTGAAGAAGAATCTCACCTGTAATACCTTTTCTTCGTAAAGCTTCTTTAAAAAGATTTGAAAATTGCTTCTCTAAAATTCCATAAGTGTATTTAGCTTTTTGTTTCTCATCAAGCTGAACGCCATATTCTGATTTCTTTCCTCTTCTTCTTGAATTACCATGTTGTCCTGGAGCATAAGCTTTTTTTGCTAAAGCCTTATCGGGTCCAAAAATTGGCTCTCCAAATCTTCTTGAAATTCTTGACGTTGGTCCTGTGTATCTTGCCATTTTATAATTTTTTATTAATTAAACTCTTCTTTTCTTAGGAGGTCTACAACCATTATGTGGTACGGGTGTAACATCAACTATTTCAGTAACTAAAACTCCATTATTATGAATAGTTCTAATAGCAGANTCTCTACCAGAACCAGGTCCTTTAACAAAAACCTTAACNCTCTTTAGACCTGCTTCAAGTGCTACTTTNGTACAATCTTCTGCNGCTAATTGCGCTGCATATGGTGTATTTTTCTTTGACCCTCTAAAACCCATTTTGCCAGCNGANGACCAAGANATNACNTGNCCACTATTATTTGTTATTGATATAATTATATTGTTAAANGTTGCCTGAATGTGAGCTTGNCCTTCAGACTCAACTTTAACTTTATTTTTTTTTGATGTTTTAGCCATTATTTAATTTATTTGGTTGCTATTTTTTTATTTGCAACTGTTTTTCTTTTTCCTTTTCTAGTTCTAGAATTATTTTTTGTTTTCTGACCTCTTAAAGGCAGCCCNGTACGATGTCGTATACCTCTGTAACATCCAATNTCCATTAATCTTTTAATATTNGTTTGAGTTTCAGCTCTAAGCTCTCCTTCAACAGTGTATTTATCAGATACTATAGATCTTATCTTACTTGATTGGTCATCTGACCAATCTTGAACTTTAGTATCATGAGAAACCTTAGCTTCGTCTAAAATATTTGCTGCAAAAGTAGAACCTATCCCGTATAAATAGGTTAATGCAACAACTCCTCTTTTGTTTTTTGGTAAATCAATTCCTTTTATTCTAGCCATAGTTTTTAACCTTGTCTTTGTTTAAATTTTGGATTTTTTTTATTGATAACGTATAATCTTCCTTTTCTTTTGACGATTTTACATTCATCGCTTCTTTTCTTTACTGATGCTCTTACTTTCATTTTTTTTTTTTTAGTATCTATAAGTAATTCTAGCTTTTGTCAAATCATATGGAGACATCTCCAACTTCACTTTATCACCTGGCAGTAGTTTAATATAGAATTTTCGCATTTTACCAGAAATATGAGCAGTTACAATATGCTCATTTTCTAATTCTACACGAAACATTGCATTTGATAGTGCCTGTGTTATCGTACCGTCTAATTCTATATTAGCTTGTTTAGCCATTTCTTTTTTTTATTACTTCTTCTATTTCTTTAAAACTTGACAAAATCTCTGCTTTACCTTCTCGAACAACAATTGTGTGTTCAAAATGTGCAGATGGTTTTTTGTCAACAGTAGTTATTGTCCATCCATCTTTATGTTGCATTATATCTCTTTTTCCCATATTAATCATAGGTTCAATTGCAATTACTAAACCTTTTTTTAATTTAATTCCAGAACCTCTTCTGCCATAATTTGGAACCTCAGGGCTTTCGTGTAGTTGTTTTCCAATTCCATGACCAACTAATTCCCTAACAACTCCATAATTATTTGCCTCAGCATGTTCTTGAACAGCATTACTAATATCGCCTATTCTGTTTCCAACAATTGCTTTTTCAATTCCTTTGTATAAAGATTCTTTAGTAACTTTTAAAAGTTCACTTACATCTTCATCAACATCACCAATTTCATAGGTATATGCAGAGTCTCCATAATATTCATTCATAAGAACTCCACAGTCTACTGATAAAATAGTTCCTTCATCTAAGATATCCTTATTGGGTATACCATGAACAACTTGCTCATTTGGAGAAACACACAATGTACAAGGGAATCCATTATAACCTTTAAAAGCTGGAACTCCTCCATTATCTCTAATAAACTCCTCAGCTAATAAATCTAATTCCAACGAAGAAATGCCTGGCTTAATATGCCTTGCTATTTCAGCATGAGTTTTTGCAACAAGTAAAGAACTTTCTCTAACTAAATTAATCTCTTCTTCTGACTTATAATAAATCATTATAAAATGATTACATTATTCTTCCAGAAGATTTTCCTTTTATCCTTCCCGACTCCATTAAGCCATCATAATGACGCATCAATAAATGACTTTCAATTTGTTGAAGTGTATCTAATATCACACCAACTAATATTAATAAAGATGTACCGCCGTAAAACTGTGCAAATTGGATATTTACTCCCCCTTGCATTGCAAAAGCAGGTAAAATTGCTACTAANCCTAAAAACAATGATCCAGGAAAGGTTATACGGGACATAATATTATCTAAATAATCTGCAGTTGCTCTTCCAGGCTTTATTCCAGGAATAAAACCACCGTTTTTCTTCATATCATCAGCCATCTGATTTGGATTGACTGTCATTGCAGTATAAAAGTAAGTAAATGCAACTATCATAAAGAAAAATAAAACGTTATACCATAAGCCTTGAAAATCTGTTAAAACTGCAGCTAAACCTTGTAAAGACTCATTTTCAGAAAAACCAACTAATGTAATTGGCACGAACATTATTGCTTGGGCAAAAATGATTGGCATTACTCCTGCGGCATTAACTTTTAATGGGATAAATTGTCTAACACCACCATATTGTTTGTTTCCAACAACTCTTTTAGCATACTGAACTGGTATTCTTCTTGTACCTTGTACTAACAAAATTGTTACCAAAATCACAAATAATAATAGTATCATTTCAACAAGAAATACTACTAAACCACCACCTGTACTTCCAAGAGCAGAAACAAATTCTTGCATTAATGACTGAGGGAAACTTGCAATAATTCCTATCATAATTAATAAAGAGATNCCGTTTCCTACTCCTCTATCAGTAATTTTTTCACCTAACCACATTACAAACATAGTACCAGTAACAAGAATGATAATTGAGGATAGCCAAAACCCACCAGCTGGAAGTAAAAAAGCAGTTTCTGGTAATGTCGCTTGTAAATTTGCAATGTAACCGGGTGCTTGTCCTCCNGTAATTAATATTGTTAAATANCTAGTGATATTATTAATCTTTCTTCTTCCACTCTCACCTTCTTTTTGTAATTTTTGAAAATATGGAACAGCCATNCCAAGAAGCTGTACAACAATAGAAGCAGAAATATAAGGCATAATTCCTAANGCAAAAATTGAAGCTTGAGAAAAAGCACCTCCAGTAAACATATTTANTAAACCGAGTAAACCATCAGCTGTTTGATCTTGAAGAGCAGACAATTGTGCCGGATCTACTCCAGGAATAACAACAAAAGAACCAAATCTATAAATAGCTAGAATACCCAGAGTAACTAAAAGTCTATCTCTTAGATCTTCAATATTCCAAATATTTCTTATAGTTTCGATTAATTTCTTCATTTTTTTATTCTGTTATGTTAGCCGAACCACCTGCTTTTTCTATTGCCGCTTTAGCAGAGCTTGAAAAAGCATCAGCAGTTACAGAAAGCTTAGATTTTAATTCGCCCCTTCCAAGGATTTTTACTAAATCGTTCTTCTGAACAAGACCGTTATCAATTAAAATTTGTTTATCAACCTTAGATTTAATTTTTTTACTATCGAATAGTTGTTGCAAAGTATCTATATTTACTCCATTATATTCAACTCTATTTGGATTAGTAAAACCAAATTTTGGCACTCTTCTTTGTAAGGGTTGTTGACCACCTTCAAAACCTATTTTTCGTGAATAACCAGATCTAGATTTAGCTCCATTATGACCTCTTGTAGAAGTCCCTCCTCTTTTTGAGCCTTCTCCACGGCCAACTCTTTTTCTGTTTTTTGTTGAACCCTCAGCAGGTTTTAAGTTATGTAATTCCATGATTATTCTACAATTGTAATTAAATGATTAATTTTTTTTATCATACCTTCAATTTGAGGTGTTACATTGTGCTCAACTATTTGATTCATTTTTCTTAAACCAAGAGCATCTAAAGTTCTTTTCTGATCTTTTGGCCTACCAATTCTACTTCTTACTTGTTTTATTTTAATCTTACTCATGATAAATTTTTTATCCGTTAAATACCTTTTCCATTTTAATCCCCCTCTGCATTGCAACAGTTCTTGCATCTCTAAGCTCCAAGAGTGCTTTTAAAGTTGCTTTTACCAAATTATGAGGGTTAGAAGATCCTTTAGACTTTGCTAGTACGTCTTTTACTCCAGCACTTTCTAAAACAGCACGCATTGCTCCTCCCGCCTTAACTCCAGTACCATTGGAAGCTGGTTTAATTAAAACTTGTGAACCACCAAACTTACTCGCTTGTTCATGAGGAATTGTTCCCTTTAAAATAGGTACTCTAACAAGATTCTTTTTAGCTGCTTCGATTGCTTTTGCAATCGCTGTTGATACATCTTTAGATTTTCCTAACCCAATACCAACAATGCTTTTTTCATCACCAACAACAACTATTGCTGAAAATCCAAAAGCTCTACCACCTTTTGTAACCTTAACAACACGTTGGATACCAACTAATCTATCCTTTAATTCAATATCAGATGATATTTTTACTTTTTTATCTTTTGCTAATTCTAACATATATATTTATTAAAAATTTAATCCTGCCTCTCTAGCTGAATCAGCTAAAGCTTTTACTCTTCCATGATATAAAAAGCCACCTCTATCAAAAACTACACTACTAACGCCAGCTTCCTTTGCTCTTTCAGCAATTAATTTACCAACTAACTTGGCTTGATTTACTTTATTAGCTTTATCCTTTGCAGTAATTTTTTCTCTAGATGATGCAGATGCTAAAGTTGATGATGAATCATCATCAATTAACTGAGCATATATCTCTTTATTACTTCTAAACACAGCAAGTCTTGGCATTTCCTTTGTTCCAGAAACGCGTTTTCTAATCTTATATCTTGCTTTTTGTCTTTTGTCTTTCTTTGACTTTATCATATTTATTTTTTTTAGCTAGCAGCAGTTTTACCTGCTTTTCTTCTAACATATTCTCCCATGTATCTAATTCCTTTACCCTTATATGGTTCAGGCTTTCTATACGATCTAATTTTTGAAGCAACAGCACCTAATAATTGCTTATCATGAGAAGTTAATGTAATAACAGGTGCTTTACCTTTTTCCGTTTCTGCTGTTACTTTAACTTCACTTGGAATTTCAAAAACAATATTATGTGAAAAGCCTACGGAAAAATCAAGTTTTTGACCACTTGCCGTCGCTCTGTAACCAACACCAATCAATTCTAATTTTTTTGAGTAACCATCATTAACACCAATAATCATATTAGATACTAATGCTCTGTACAATCCATGTAATGATCTATTTTCTTTTTGATCGTTAGACCTTGAAAAAACAATTTCATTATCAGATATACTTACACTAATATTTGGGTTAATTTCTTGAGACAACTCTCCTAACTTACCTTTAACATTAATAACATTATTATTAAAATCAATTGTAACTCCATCAGGTACAATTATCGGGTTATTTCCTATTCTAGACATTTCTATTTACTTATATTTATTAATAAACGTGGCATATCACCTCACCACCAATATTTAAGTCTCTTGCTTCTTTATCTGTTATTACTCCTTTTGATGTAGAGATAATTGCTATTCCCAATCCATTAATTACTCTTGGTAAATTTTTTGAATCAGTGTATTTTCTCAAGCCAGGCTTGCTTATTCTAATAAGCTTCTTAATTGCTGGCATTTTTGTTCTTACATTATACTTTAAAGCAACCTTAATATTTCCTTGAAAATTTATTTCATCTTCAAATTTATAATTGAGAATATATCCCTTGTCATGAAGGATTTTTGTTATTTCTTTCTTCAAGTTAGACGCAGGTATATCAACAACTTTGTGACCAGCCATTTGTGCATTTCTTAGTCTTGTTAAATAATCTGATATTGGATCTGTATACATTTGTTTAATTTCTTTTATTTACCAACTTGCTTTTTTAACTCCAGGGATAAGGCCAAAATTTGCCATTTCCCTAAACATAACTCTAGATAAACCAAACTGTCTCATGTAGCCTTTTGGACGTCCCGTTAGTTTACACCTATTGTGCAATCTAATAGGAGAAGCATTCTTTGGTAATTTTTGAAGTCCTTCATAGTCACCAGCAGCTTTCAGAGCAGCTCTTTTTTCTGCATACTTATCTACGCATTTTTGTCTTTTAACCTCACGAGCTTTCATTGATTCTTTTGCCATATCGAGTTTTATTTATTTTTATTTTTAAATGGAAGACCTAATTCTTTTAATAGTGTTAAAGCTTCTTCATCTGAATCCGTATTAGTTACAAAAGTTATATCCATACCTGTAACTTTTAAAACTTTATCAATACTAATTTCAGGAAATGCTATCTGCTCTTTAATTCCTAAAGTATAATTACCTCTTCCATCAAATCCTTTGCTGGAAATACCTTGAAAGTCTCTAACTCTTGGAAGAGTTGAAGTAACAAACCTATCTAAAAACTCATACATTCTATCTCCTCTAAGAGTTACCATAACTCCAACAGGCATACCCTTTCTAAGTTTAAAATTTGAAATATCTTTTCTAGATTTTGTTAAAACTGCTTTCTGTCCAGCTATGAGAGTCATTTCTTGCTGAGCAGCTTCAATTAATTTTTTGTCGTTTGCAGCATTTCCAACTCCTTGATTTATAGAAATCTTTGTAAGCTTAGGCACTTGCATCACTGATTTGTAATTCTTCATAAGATTATTTACAATCTCAGAATTATATTTTTTCTTTAGTCTAGGTGTATATTCCATTACTTTATTACTTCTTTAGTTGTTTTTGAGAATCTAACTATTTTACCAGTCTTCTCATCTCTTTTTCTACCAACACGTGTAGCATTACCTGATGAAGGATCAACCAATTTCAAATTTGAAATATGAATAGGAGATTCTTGTTTAACAATTCCTCCTTGAGGATTAGCTGCATTTGGTTTTGTATGCTTTGAAACCATATTTACTCCTTCAACAATTGCACGATTTTCATTAGGAATTACTTTTACAACTTTTCCTTTTGAACCTTTTGAAGTACCTGCTAAAACAAGTACAGTATCTTCTTTCTTAATCTTTAATTTTCCCATATCTATAATTATAAAACTTCTGGTGCTAGTGAAACTACTTTCATAAAATCATTTTCTCTTAACTCTCTTGCTACAGGTCCAAAAACACGAGTTCCTTTCATTTGTCCATTTTCATCAATAATAACACAAGCGTTATCACTAAACCTTATATATGAACCATCAGGTCTTCTAACCTCTTTTTTAACTCTTACAACAACTGCTTTAACAACTTGTCCTTTTTTTACTGTTCCAGAGGGTGTTGCATTTTTAACTGTTCCAACAATTTTATCACCCACTGATGCATATCTCTTTTTAGTACCACCTAAAACCCTAATACATAGTATTTGTTTAGCACCGCTATTATCTGCTACATTAAGTCTTGATTCTGATTGTATCATTATTTCACTCTTTCAATTATTTCTACTAGTCGCCAATTTTTACTTTTACTCATTGGTCGTGTTTCCATTATCTTAACTGTATCTCCTTCATTGCACTCGTTTTTTTCATCATGAGCTATAAATTTTGATGTTTTNTTAAGGAATTTTCCATATAAATCATGCTTTACTCTTCTTGCAATTGAAACGACAATAGATTTATCCATTTTGTTACTTGTAACAACACCAANTCTTTCTTTTCTTAAATTTCTATTCATATCTAAATTTTATTTAGCTGTATTTTTTCTTTTAGAAAGCTCTGTCATAACTCGGGCAATTTTTTTTCTTGCATACTTTATTGACAATGGATTTTCTAAAGGAGAAACTGCATGGCTCATTTTTAATTTAACCAACCTTTCCTTTTCAGAAAGTAAAAGGTCATTTAATTCGTTCAAAGGCATTTCTGTTAGTACTGTATCTTTCATTTCTTTATAATTTAAGCTTGTAGATCTCTTCTAATGACAAATTTCGTTTTAATNGGNAACTTTTGTGCAGCTAATCTCAAAGCTTCTTTAGCAGTATCCATATCAACACCATCACATTCAAAAATCATTCTGCCTGGACTGACAGTTGCAGCCCAATATTCAGGAGCTCCTTTNCCTTTACCCATTCTTACTTCAGCAGGCTTCTTTGTTATTGGCTTNTCAGGAAATACTCTAATCCATACTTGACCTTGTCTTTTCATATATCTTGTAACAGCAATCCTTGCTGCTTCNATTTGTCTAGCAGTTAACCAAGTTTCTTCAAGTGCTTTAATACCAAACGACCCAAAAGCTAATAGATGACCTCTTTGGGCATTGCCCTTCATCCTTCCCTTTTGCATTTTCCTAAATTTTGTCTTTTTTGGTTGTAACATTTCTTTATATTTTCTGTTTAATTATTTTCTTCTTCTTTTCTGATTCATTCCTCCAGTTTTCTTTGGAGTTTTAAAATGAAGCATTAAATCACGTTTNCCATAAACTTCACCACGACAGATCCAAACTTTTACTCCAATAAGACCGTATGTTGTTTGTGCTTCAGCCAAACAATAATCAATGTCTGCTCTAAAAGTATGTAGAGGAGTTCTTCCATCTTTGTACATTTCGGAACGTGCCATTTCAGCACCATTTAATCTTCCTGAGATTTGAACTTTAATTCCTTCTGCACCCATTCTCATTGTGGAAGCAATTGACATTTTAATAGCTCTTTTATATGAAATTCTTCCTTCAATTTGTCTTGCAATACTGTCTGCNACAAGAGTAGCTTCCANTTCAGGTTTTTTAACCTCAAAGATATTTATTTGAATTTCTTTGTTTGTAATCTTATTGATTTCTTGTTTTAGTGTTTCAACTTCTTGACCACCTTTTCCAATAATAATTCCTGGTCGAGCTGTNTGAATTGTAATGGTAACTAATTTTAAAGTTCTTTCAATAGCAATTTTAGACACACTTCCTTTAGACAACCTTACTCTAAGATATTTTCTAATCTTAGCATCCTCAGCAAGTTTATCACCAAAATTATTACCNCCGTACCAATTAGACTCCCATCCTCTAATTATACCTAATCTAAAACCTATTGGATTTGTTTTTTGTCCCATATTTTAATTTGTTTCTATTTCTCTACTGTCAACAACTATTGTAACATGATTAGATCTTTTTCTAATTCTATGCGCTCTNCCTTGCGGNGCTGGCTGTATTCTTTTTAACATCCTTCCACTGTCAACCTTAACCTCTGAAATATATAGATTACTTTCATCCATATTCTTTCCTTCATTTTTCGCCTCCCAATTTGCTAAGGCAGATAGCAANAATTTCTCCATTCTATTTGAAGCTTCTTTTGGATTATGCTTTAGTTCAGATAAAGCTTTTTCAGCATCCATTCCCCTAATTAAATCAGCAATTAATCTCATTTTTCTTGGAGATGTAGGACAATTATTAAGTTTAGCGAAAGCGATATTCTTTNTCGCTTCCTTCATGCTTTCTGCTTTTATACGTTTTCTAGCTCCCATTTATTTTATTTTTTTCTGTTACCTCCGTGACCTCTAAAAGTNCTAGTTGGAGAAAACTCTCCTAGCTTGTGACCAACCATATTTTCAGTAACAAATACTGGAATAAACTGCCTACCATTATGAACACCAATAGTTTTTCCTACAAAGTCAGGAGATATCATAGATGCTCTTGACCATGTTTTTATTACAGAATTCTTTCCAGATTCATTCATTGCATCAACTTTCTTTTGCAACTTGTAGTGAATATAAGGTCCTTTTTTTAGTGATCTAGCCATATTTTATTTCTTTTTTCTTCTTTCAATTATATATTTATCAGAAGCTTTCTTTTTATTTCTTGTTTTGTATCCTTTTGCAGGAACTCCATTCTTATTTCTTGGCAAGCCTCCAGAATGCTTTCCTTCACCACCACCCATTGGATGATCTACTGGATTCTTGACAGTAGCCCTAACATTTGGTCTCCTACCTTGCCATCTACTTCTTCCTGCTTTACCAGAAATTTGAAGTTGATGTTGAGAATTTGAAACAGAACCAATAGTTGCTAAACAAGTCGTTAATATTCTTCTAATTTCACCTGATGCTAGCTTAATGGTAGCATATTTCCCATCTCTAGCCATTAATTGTGCAAATGAACCAGCACTTCTAACCATTATTCCTCCTTGACCTGGCTTTAATTCTATATTATGAATAACTGTTCCAAAAGGTAAGGCACTTAAAGGTAAGGTATTACCAATATTTATAGGTGCATCTTTGCTAGAAATCAACTCCATACCAACAGTTAATCCTTCTGGAGCAATAATATATCTCTTTTCTCCATCACTATAGTGGAGCAAAGCAATATTAGCAGTTCTATTTGGGTCATACTCAATCGAAGCAACTTTTGCAGGCACATTCAACTTTTCTCTTTTAAAATCAACTAATCTATACTTCTTTTTGTGACCTCCTCCAACATTAGCAATAGTCATTTTACCAGTATCATTTCTACCACCTGATCTGTGATTAGGTACAAGTAAACTTTTCTCAGGCTTAGTTTTAGTAATAGTATCAAAAGATATTGCTACTTTATGTCTTTGCCCTGGTGTTATTGGTTTAAATTTTCTTACTGCCATTTTCTTTTTTTAAATATTACTATAAAAATCTATTGCTTCACCCTCAGGTAATTGAACTATAGCCTTTTTGTATGTACTTGTTTTTCCAACAATCATTCCAGATTTAGATCCTCTAACTCTTTTTTTTCCAATACAAACCATTGTTCTAACAGAATTAACAATAACATCATACTGCTCTTCAACTGCTTTTTTTATTTGTATCTTATTTGCTTTTCTATCAACAACAAATGCATAACGATTGAATTTTTCACTTTCTAACGTCATTTTTTCTGTAATTACTGGTTTCTTTATAATACTCATATCTATATAATTAAAAAGTTTCTTCAACAACTTTAATTGAAGATTCTATGAACAACATCTTACTAGCGTTCATAATATCATATGTATTTAGTTCAGAAGCAAGTACAACTTTTGCTTTTCTTAAATTGCGAGATGATAAAAGAATATTGTTATTTGGTTTATCTAAAACTAATAATGATTTATTATCTAATAACTCAAAACTTGCTAAAGCATTAGAATAAAGTTTAGTTGAAGGAGTATCAAAATTAAAATCTTCAACTATAATAATATTATTTTCATTAAGCTTATGAGTAAGTGCTGATTTTCTGGCAAGTCTTTTTACCTTTTTATTAACTTTAAAACCATAATTTCTGGGTCTAGGTCCAAATACTCTACCCCCACCTCTAAATATTGGATTTTTTATATCACCAACTCTTGCAGCCCCACTACCCTTCTGCTTTCTTAACTTTCTTCTACTACCAGCTATTTGACCTCTTTCTTTTGAACTGTGTGTTCCAGATCTTTGGCTTGCAAGATGCTGCTTGACATCTAAGTATATAGCATGATCATTAGGCTCAATTCCAAATACATCTTTGCTTAAATCAACTTTTTTCTTAGTTTCTTTTCCTTTAATATTATGTACAGCTATCTTCATTATTTCTCAATTATTATATATGAATTTTTTGCTCCAGGAACAGCTCCCTTAACAATCATAATGTTTTTCTCACTCATTACTCTCATAACTTGTAAATTCTCAACTTTAACTCTAGCGTTACCCATTTGACCTGCCATTCTCATTCCTTTGAATACTCTTGCAGGATATGAAGCAGCACCAATAGAACCAGGAGCACGAAGTCTGTTATGTTGTCCATGAGTTGCATCACCAACTCCAGCAAAACCATGTCTTTTTACAACACCTTGAAATCCTTTACCTTTTGAGTTTCCTACTACAGTGACAAAATCACCTTCAGCGAATAAATCAACATTTAATGTGTCTCCCATAGAAAGATCTGAATTAAAGGATATTTCTGCAATTTTTTTTGATGCAGGTGCACCTGCTTTTTTAAGATGTCCTAATAAGGCTTTTGAAAGACGAGAGTCTTTTTGATTATCAAAAGCAATTTGTAATGCACTGTATCCGTCTGATTCCTCAGTTTTGATTTGAGTTACAGTACAAGGGCCAGCCTCGATTATCGTACATGGTATATTTTTCCCTTCTTCAGAGAACATTGACGTCATACCTATTTTTTTACCTATTAATCCAGCCATCTTTCTATAATTTAAATTACTTTAATTTCAACCTTTACACCACTTGGTAATTCCAACTTCATTAATGCGTCTATTGTTTTTGATGATGAAGAATAAATATCCATCAATCTTCTGTGATTAGCAAGCTGAAACTGCTCTCTTGCTTGTTTATTTACGTGTGGTGAACGCAAAACTGTATAAATCCTTTTGTGTGTAGGAAGTGGTATTGGACCACTAATTATTGCACCAGAGTTTTTTACTGTTTTTACAATTTTTTCTGCTGACTGATCAACTAATGTATGATCAAAAGACTTAAGTTTTATTCTAACTTTTTGTGCCATAATTATTTTTATTTTTCTCCTTTAACATTAGCGATTACCTCTTCAGAAATATTCTTTGGAGCATTTTCAAAAGCAAAAAACTCCATTGTAGATGTTGCTCTACCGGATGTAATTGTTCTTAAATCTGTAATATATCCAAACATTTCAGATAGTGGAACTTTAGCATTAACAACTTTTGCACCAGCTTTATCATCCATTCCCTCAACTTGTCCCCTTCTTCTATTTAAATCTCCAATTACATCTCCCATATTTGCTTCCGGAGTTATAACAGTTAATTTCATTATAGGCTCTAATAATACTGGAGATGCTTGTTTAGCTGCTGATTTAAATGCAATCTGAGCACATAATTCAAATGATAGTGCATCTGAATCAACATCGTGATAAGAACCGTCATAAAGTGTCACTTTCATTGAATTTAATGGGAAACCAGCCAAAACTCCATTTGACATTGCCATATTAAATCCTTTTTCTACAGATGGAATAAATTCTTTTGGAATATTTCCACCTTTTATTTTATTAACAAATTGAAGCCCATCTTCTTCAAAGTCAGCATCAATTGGTGACATTTCAAATCTAATATCTGCAAATTTACCACGTCCACCTGATTGTTTTTTATATACTTCTTTATGATCAACAGATGAAGTAATTGCTTCTTTATAGGCAACTTGAGGTGCACCTTGATTAACATCAACAGAAAACTCTCTTCTTAATCTGTCAACAATTATATCTAAATGAAGTTCACCCATCCCAGAAATGATAGTTTGTCCAGAATCTTCATCAGTTTTAACTGTAAAAGTTGGATCTTCTTCAGCAAGCTTTCCTAAAGCTACACCTAATTTGTCTAAATCTTTTTGGGTCTTTGGTTCTATAGCAATTCCTATAACTGGGTCTGGAAAATCCATAGATTCTAATACAATTGGTGATTTTAAATCACATAAAGTATCTCCAGTTCTAATATCTTTAAATCCAACTAAAGCTGCGATATCTCCAGCTTGAAGAGTATCAATCTGATTTTGCTTGTTAGAATGCATCTGATAAATTCTTGAAATTCTTTCTTTCTTACCAGTTCTAGAATTATTTACAAAAGTACCTTGCTCTAAAGTACCTGAATATGCTCTTGTAAAACATAATCTTCCAACATATGGATCGGTAGCAATTTTAAATGCTAAAGCTGCAAAAGGTTCATTTGCATCTGGCTTTCTACTTTCTTCAGCTTCGGTATCAGGATTAGTTCCTGTAATTGCTTCAACATCAAGAGGCGAAGGAAGAATTTCCATAACCATATCAAGCATAGTTTGTACCCCTTTGTTCTTAAAAGCGGATCCACACATCATTGGTACAACTTTACCTGTTATAGTTGCTTGACGAAGTGCAGTTAAAATTTCTCTTTCAGTTAAAGAATTTTCATCTTCAAAATATTTTTCCATCAAAGACTCATCAAATTCAGCAACAGCCTCTAGCAATTGACTTCTGTAGTCTCTAGCTTCGTCAATAATATCAGCTGGGATTTCTACTTCTTTGTAAGTCATTCCTTGATCATCTTCATTCCAAACAATTCCCTTGAAGTTAATTAAATCAACAACTCCTTTAAAATCATCTTCAGCTCCGATAGGAATTTGTAATGGTAATGCATGACTTCCAAGCATTTCTTTTACTTGAGCAGAAACTTTTAAAAAATTAGCACCTTGACGATCCATTTTATTTACAAAGCCAATTC
>NZHS01000053.1:102-11752 GCA_002689735.1 Flavobacteriales bacterium
GTAATATCTGCATTNTCATTTANNCTNCCAGCAACNCCCATATTATCTCCTCTACCTCTTTTAAAGTTAGCCATAATCTCTCCTTGATTATTTTTATTGCTATTTCTTAGNGATGATCCATTCCAAGGATAGATTTTTCTATCAGNTACATTTTCCTCATTAGTATTTCCCACATAGCCTAAAGCTGCAAACTCCCATTCTGCTTCAGTTGGTAGTCTATACTTTGGTANTAAAATTCCATCTTCCATTTTTACTTTTCTAAACTTTTCNCCTGTNGAAGGGTCATAATTTCTTANGAGTCTNCCTTCAATTCCATCNTACTGACCAGCTAAATAAGCTTCTGTATTAAAAGTGTTATCATCNATTTGCTCNGGATCTTCTTTAAGAATACCCTCGTTTATNAGAATTCTTTCATTTACCCTATCAGTTCTCCANANNCANAAGTCATTTGCTTGCTCCCAAGAAACTCCTACAACAGGATAGTTGTCATATGCGGGNTGTCTTAGNTATTGTGTTACATAAGGCTCGTTATATCCAAGCTTATCTCTCCAAACTAAAGTGTCAGGAAGAGATTTGGTGTATACTTCAGGATATGAACTTCCATAAACTCTTTTTAACCAGTTCAAATACTCTCTATANTCTACATTTCTTACTTCTGTCTCGTCAAGATAGAANGAGGAAACAGTTACCCTTTTAGGAACATTNTTCCAATCGTACATAACATCTTGCTCGATTCTNCCTTGTGTAAAAGATCCACCTTCAACAAATGTTAATCCGGGACCAGTCATTTGCTCTTTNAANCTNGTGTTTACTTCAAAGCCACCATTTTTGGAGTTATTNTAATCCCATCCAGTAATAGATGATTGTTGTTTAGAGCATGAACTTATTATAAATAAGATACTTACTGCAAAGGTTAATTTATTTATTTTCATAATTTATATTTTTTAATAATAACTAGAANTGCGGACAACTAATTGTATTAAACGATTTTGATCTTGATTTTGTAGGCATATACAAAGTAAATGATATTTCGTGAGCTCCTAGAGTGTTACTNTTTTTTAAGTTACTAACTGTAATATCATAACTATATCCAAATTTAAAATTATCTTGAATTAATCCNACCATTAAAATAAAAGCNTCAAAATTCTCAACACTATTTCTTGCCCAAAGCCCACCAACTATAGGNCCTCTGTAAACATATACACCNTAGTTGAATTGTTTAAAATCTTGTTGTGATTGATATAAAAAGTTTGGAGANATTGTTGTTACGTTATTTGAATACTTATTTAATGGAATATTTCCACCAGCATGTATTGTGAATTTAGATGGTAGTTGACTTTCACTAATAAAACCTTGTTCAGGTTGAGTAAGGTGATGAGCAGCAAAACCAAANTAATAATTATCAGTATATCCAATGAATCCTGTAGAGAAATCAGGATACTGAACACTGCTTGGNTTATTATCAATATTTTCTTGAGTTGGGTAGATGAAACCATATTTTTGATCAATCATATCTCCAAAAGTAAGTTCTGACCAGTCAAGGTTTAGCATCCTAAAAGAAGCTTCAAATCCTGCTTTTATTGCAAATNTCCTAGTNACNGGNAGATTATATGAATAAATNANTGANGCACTNTTAAGTTGTATGTTTCCATCACCACTTCTGTCATTTAAGACTAAAACTCCTAATCCTCCACCGACTTTATCAACATGCGTATCATAAGATACAGAAGTAGTTATAAATGTTCTTCCAATTCCAGGCCACTGATCTCTNTAATTTAAATTNGTTCTTGGAGCTCCTTTTGGAGCAGCACCAGCAAATGCAGGATTTAAATATAGGGGATTTGCATAGAACTGACTAAATGCCGGGTCTTGAGCATTAGAATCAANACTAGTGAAGATGCATATTGCAAATAGTAGTAATNATTTTGATATTTTATTCAGCATATAATCTTCTTTTCATGGTTTAAACCTCACAAAAATAAGCATTTTATTTGTTTTTCCCTTTTGCTGCAAGNAAAAATGTAAATTAATTAAAAAAATATTTCGTTTTGCATAAAAATTAATTATTGATATTTAGCTTTGTAAAAGATTGTTTTTTTCTTTGAAAAACAACTTAGAAATTTCAAAATATGGCAATTAATAATTGAGTACATAAGTTTTTACACTTACTCATACAATAAAAGGTTATGCATTACGATAGTATTANTGTTGTTTTAATTTTATGACAAANAGGNTTTTTATTTTACTATTTATTTTAATNCATCATTTAGTTGATGCTCAGCAGAACTCNGTTTTGTCTTCTGGAGATTTTTATAAAATTTCAGTTGAAAATGATGGAATATATCAGCTAACATATTCTGATTTTCAAGAACTAAATNTTTCTATAAANAATATTGATATTTCTTCAATAAAGCTGTATGGAAATGGAGGAGGTATGTTGCCAAACTTGAATTCAGATTTTAGAAATAGTGATTTACAGCAGAATGCTGTATATATTTATGATGACAATAATAATGGTATATTTAATTCAGAAGATTATTTATTGTTTTTTGGACAATCTCCGAATGAATGGGCATTTGACAGTATTCAAAATATTTTTGATTATTCAGAACATCTATATAGCGACAAGAATTATTATTTTATAACAGTTGATGAATCCTCACCTTCGAAAAGAATTGAGGAAAAACAAATTTTAACAAATTTTAACAAAACAATAACGTCTTTTAATGATTTTCAAGTTCATGAGACAAATAGTGAAAATCTTATTCAATCAGGNAGAGAGTGGTATGGTGAAAGATTTGGAGTTATTGATAAATACTCTTTTGGATTTAATTTTCCCAATCTAGTTACAGNTCATCCAATCAATATTAAANCTTCTGTTGCTGCCAGATCTTTAAATCAATCTTCTTTTAACATAAAAGCTAATAATAACTTTGTTTCTAATGTAAATGTTGCAAAAATTGTATATGATTACGCAACTCCATATGCATTTACGGGATTTAGTTCTAATCAATTTACATCAAATTCAGATCAAATTAATATTGATGTTGAATATAATTACTCTGAAAATAATGCAATAGGTTGGTTGAATTATCTCCAATTAAATGCTAGAAGGTCACTTCAAATAACTAATGATAATCTTCATTTTAGAGATGTTGAGTTTTTATATTCAAATGATGTTGGAAAATTTATAATTTCTAATGCTAATAGTAACACTCAAGTCTGGGATGTGTCCGATATCTTTAATGTTAAAAAATTACCTACAAATTTAGCTGGAAATGAAATTTCATTTTTAGATTCTTTGTCTAATTTAAAGACTTATTATGCATTTAATAATGTATTTGAGAGACCAGAATTAATTGGTAAAATTGAAAATCAAAACCTACATAATTTTGGCTCCGAAATTGAATATGTAATAATTACTCATCCAAGTTTTTTAAGTGCTGCCAATAGACTGGCTGTATTTCATGAAAATGAGGATAATTTAATTTCTAGAGTGGTAACTCCCCAGCAAATATATAATGAGTTTTCCTCAGGTATGCAGGATGCTTCAGCTATTAGAGATTTTTTAAGAATGCTTTATAAAAGATCTAACTCTCAGTTGAAATATGCATTGTTATTTGGTGATGGTTCTTATGACAATAAGGACAGAATTCCAAATAATACAAATTATATCCCAACTTTTCAATCAGTACAATCTACAAATCCAACTCAATCTTATGTAACTGATGATTACTATGCTTTATTAGATGATAGTGATGGAGACTTTGTAAATGATTTAATTGATATTGGAGTTGGAAGACTGCCCGTAAAAAACTTATCAGAAGCTAATGACATGGTAAACAAAATTGAAGATTATTATAGTACTGATGCGCTTGGAGATTGGAGAAATTCGGTAGCTTTTGTAGCAGATGATGGAGATCAAAAAGACGGTAATATGTTTATGACTCAGGCAAATAATCATGCCAATTATATTGATACTAATTTTCAGAATATAAATATTAATAAAATCTTTTTAGACAGTTATCTACAAGAATCAACTCCAGGAGGTCCAAGAAGTCCTGAAGCTCAGAATGCGATTAATAGAGTTGTAGATAATGGNGCTTTTCTAGTAAATTATACTGGGCATGGTGGNCCNTTGGGTTGGAGTCAAGAAAGAATATTAGAGGTTGATCAGATAAAAAATTGGGATAATAAAAACAAANTACCTCTTTTTATGACNGCAACTTGTAAATTTTCATGTTTTGATGATCCTGCAAAAGTATCTGCAGGCGAATATTTGTTATTAAATGATAATGGTGGTGCTATTGCNTTATTAACNACNACNAGNNTAGTNTATGCTTTCCCAAATTATANTTTGAATACCAATTTTATAGATGTTTTATTTGAAAAATATAATGGAGAATATCCTAAGTTAGGAGACTTATANAAACAAACNAANGTNTTAAGTGGTTCNGGNNCNAANACAAGGAATTTNATNTTNTTAGGNGANCCTGCTATTTCNTTNTCNTANCCNAAATANAATATAACTACTTCTTCAATTCCAGATACTATAAAAGCGCTTCAAGAAGTTACTATAGATGGAGAANTAAGGGATGATAACGGAAGTGTTCTCACAAGCTTTAATGGTATTGTTTATCCTACTGTTTATGACAAGGAGGTAATTTCTGTTACATTAGGCCAAGAGTCCTGCAGCCCTATGCCCTTTAGAAATCAAAATAANATTATTTANAAGGGAACAGCAAGTGTTAATTCAGGACANTTTTCTTTCTCNTTTGTAGTGCCTAAAGATATTGAAAATAATTATGCTAGAGGAAAGATTAGCTATTANGCAAGTGAAAATAATGGTGATGACGCAAGTGGNTCANACGATTCATTTGTAATTGGTGGAANAGCAGAAAATATTGATTATGATTACACGGGTCCTGAGATTTCAATGTATATAAATTCTCGGAACTTTATATCTGGAGGCATAACAAATAATAGTCCAGTTTTATTAGCNGATATTATAGATTTTAGTGGAATTAATACNGTTGGTAATGGAATAGGNCATGANATNACNGCTGTNCTAGACAATAATTTTAGTAATCCATTTATTCTAAATGAGTACTATAAATCTAACCTAAACAGTTACACAAATGGTGTAATAGAATATCCATTTGAAAATCTTGAAGATGGTTTTCATACATTAACTCTTAAGGTCTGGGATGTTTTTAATAATTCAAGTGAAAGCACTATTGAATTCTATGTCTCAAATGATGAGATTATATCAGTTTCTGAATATTTAAATTATCCAAATCCATTTACTAATTCAACTGACTTTTATTTTCAGCTTAATCAGTCGGATCAATTAATAGATATTAATATTGATATTTTTTCTATTACTGGTCAGCATATTAATAACCTTAAACAATCTTTTTATAACAACGGCTTTAGAGTTGGACCAATTAACTGGAACGGTAAGAATAAAAGTGGNGGTAGTGTTAGTCCTGGTTTATATATTGCAAACTTATCTGTAGAGATGGAAAATGGATTATTTGAGACTAAATCAATTAGAATNGCAATAACCCCNTAAAAATACCGTTANCACTTCTGATAAAAGAATTACATTTGTAAAACAAATTTAAAGTATGAAAAAAATTATTTCNTTAACATTAGCTTCAATTTTATGCTANGTCTCATTTTCTCAAAATGTAACTGGAGTTGATGAAATTGGNAGAGATAATTTAAATACTATAACAACTGCTGTACCNTTCNTGTTAATATCTCCTGATTCAAGAGCAGGCGGTATGGGNGATGTAGGTGTTGCAACCTCACCTGATGCAAATTCTTTACACTGGAACCCTGCAAAGTTTGCATTTGTTGAAGACGAAGTAGGCTTTGCAGTTTCATATGTNCCGTGGCTAAGAGCATTGGTTCCTGATATAAATTTATCTTATTTGGCTGGATATAAAAAGCTAAACAAAAATGANGCAATTGCTATGGAATTGAGATATTTTACATTAGGAGATATAACATTTACAGATGTAATTGGGAATAATTTAGGGCAATATAAACCAAGTGAGTTTGCTNTAGGNTCTGCTTATTCNAGAAAATTATCTGATCAGTTTTCTCTTGCAATTTCTGGAAGATATATATACTCAAATTTAACCGGTGGTCAATCTGCTGGAGGAATTACAACNAANGCTGGNCAATCAATTGCAGCTGATGTTGCTGGATATTNTAGAAAAGATATTAGAATTGCAAAGAAGGATATGGAATTAGCTCTTGGTGCAAATGTCTCCAATATAGGTAACAAAGTCAGATATACTGAAACATCAACTAGAGANTTTATTCCTATTAACCTTCGCTTAGGTACAGCATTAAATGCTGATCTTGATGAATACAATAAAATTAGTTTTGCTTTTGATATAAATAAGTTGTTAGTCCCTACACCACCAATATACAATGATTCAATTGATGGTCAGATTGATTTTGGTCAAGATCCAAATGTTTCTGTTGTTAGTGGAATATTTCAATCTTTTGGAGATGCTCCTGGAGGTTTTAGTGAAGAAATGCGTGAAATTAATTATTCTATTGGAACAGAGTATTGGTATGATGATCAATTTGCTGTAAGAGCAGGTTATTTTAATGAGCATAATACAAAAGGAGGAAGAAAGTTTTTTACTTTTGGATCTGGTGTTAAGTATAATGTTTTTGCATTAGATTTTTCATATTTAATTAATGCAAGTAGAGCAATTAATGGAAATAATCCATTGGCTAATACCATGAGATTTACTCTAATCTTTGATTTTGGNGCTATGGAAAATATCAACTAAATGAATTTTAGAATTGGATTTGGTTATGATGTTCATCAGCTAGTTTCAGGAAGAGACTTTTGGTTAGGAGGTATAAAGATTCCTTTTGAAAAAGGAGGCTTAGGTCATTCAGATGCCGACGTTTTGATACACGTAATTTGTGATGCTTTACTAGGAGCTGCAAATCTTGGTGATATTGGAAAACATTTTCCAGATAATTCTGATGAATTNAAGGATATTGANAGTAAAATTCTTTTAAAGANGGTAATGCAGTTANTTAGAGAGAATAAGTATGAAATTGTAAATNTTGATTCAACTATATGTTTGCAACTNCCAAAANTATCGNNANANATTGAAAANATGAAATTAGAATTATCNAATTGNATGGANATTGATATTAATGACCTNTCGATAAAGGCAACTACTACTGAAAAGTTAGGNTTTGTTGGTTCTGGAGCTGGTATTTCAGCTTATGCTACTGTTATGATTAATAAANTTGGGGTCTCTTAGATAAACGTTAATTTTCGCCTCTGCACANNCATTATTTTTGTTATCAACAGCTATAACTTCATTTATGATTTCACATTTTCCATATTTTTTTAAACCTAATTCTATTTCTTTTATGTTATCGTCTGTAATTTTAAAGTTTAATTTTAGTGATGATTTTGCTGGGCTTAAATATTGAATTTCAGCTGATTTAGTCCAAACAATTAATTTTTTTTCTTTGAAAATATGATAATACATAATTGGAAAAAAAGGATCGCATGCTGAGAAAATACTTCCTCCAAAAATACTTTTGTAATAATTAATATTAGTAAAAGATCTTTTTAAAGATACGTTCATTTCTCTATAGTCAGCAGATATATTTTTTAAGTATATTCTATTAAAAAATAGTGGCGGGAAAATATTTAGTGTGAGTTTGAGGAAAAACCTTCTTAGCATGACACTTTAATTAAACACATAATCTAATTAACAGGGCAAAATTCTCCTTTTTCTTCAAAATAGTGTAATGCGTCAACAACTCTAAGAACTTCATCTACATTTCTTACAAGAGTAAAATGATTAATTATTAAATGCTGAATAATACCTTGTTTATCAATTAGGAATAAGCCTCTAAATGGGATCATAGGTCCAGTTGAGATTAATTGTCCATCTTCATCAAGTTCATATTCGCCAGCTAAGGTCCCGTAATTTGAACTTATTGTCTTTGTTGTATCAGCAACTAACGGGTAGGTTATACCATTTATACCACCACTTTCTTTACTTAAATTTAACCACGCTAAATGTGATTCTTCAGAATCAGTTGAGCATCCAATAACTTCAACATTTTTAGATTTAAACTCTTCTAATTTATCTTGAAAATCATGAAGTTCTGAGGGGCAAATTCCTGAAAAATCTTTTGTGTAGAAAAATAATAAAACATATTTTTCACCCTTATATTTTTCAATATTAAAGTTACGATCTAAATCTTTACCATTTATTACTGCAGTTGCAGAAAATGATGGTGCTTTTTTTCCAACTAGTACACTCATAATTTTTATTTTTAAAATCTATCTAAGTTCATTATTTTTTTCCAGACTTTTATAAAGTCATTAACAAATTTTTCTTGTGAATCATTACAAGCATAGGATTCTGCTATGGCTCTTAGCTGAGAATTTGAACCAAAAACTAAATCTACTTTTGTTGCCATCCACTTTATGTCATTAGTCTCTCTGTCACGTCCTTCGAAAATATTAGAACTACTTAAAGGTTTCCATTCCGTACTCATATCTAGTAAGTTTACAAAAAAATCATTTGTTAAATGTCCTGGGTTTTTTGTAAGAACTCCATTCTTTGAGCTTCCATAATTAACATCTAATACTCTCATTCCACCCAAAAGAACTGTCATTTCTGGAGCAGTTAATGATAATAAGTGTGCCTTATCAAGTAATAATTCTTCTTCATTAATTCGATGGTTGCTTGGAACAAAGTTTCTAAATCCATCTGTTTTCGGCTCTAAGACATGAAATGAATCTATATCAGTTTGTGTTTGTAATGCATCATTTCTTCCGGGATTAAAATCAATATCTACATTAAATCCAGATTTTTTTGCTGCATTTTCTAATCCTACATACCCACCAAGAACAATAATATCGGCAAGAGATATTTTTTTACCATCATTTGAGCTGTCGAAATTATTTTTTATTGATGTCAATTTATCAAGGACTTTCTTTAGCTTGCTAGGTTGATTAACTTCCCAATTAATTTGTGGTTCTAAAGCTATTCTTGCTCCATTTGCTCCCCCTCTTTTGTCAGTACATCTAAATGTTGAGGCTGAGGCCCAAGCTGTTGAAATTAATTCAGAATTTGAAATGCCAGAATTTGTAATATCATTTTTAATTGAAGCGATATCAGAAGAAGTAGCTAATTTGTAATCTACATTTGGAATTGGATCCTGCCAAATCAATTCATTTTTTGGAACTTCAGGACCCAAGTACCTAGAAATTGGCCCCATATCTCTATGTGTTAACTTATACCAAGCTTTGGCAAAAGCATCTTCAAATTCATCAAGATTTTCATGAAATCTTTTTGATATTTTTAAATACTCAGGATCTTTTAAAAGTGCTAGATCTGCAGTTGTCATCATTGGCGCATGTTTTTTTGAAGCATCATGTGCATCAGGAACACTATTAGCTCCAGCTGAATTTTTTGGTGCCCATTGCTGTGCTCCAGCTGGACTTTTTACTAATTCCCATTCGTAACCAAACAAAGTATCAAAATAACTATTATCCCATTTGATTGGTGTAGCAGTCCAAGCTCCTTCTATGCCACTTGTAATTGTATCTACACCTTTACCTGATTTATATGAGTTTTTCCAACCGAATCCCATTTCTTCTATAGGAGACCCTTCAGGCTCAGGCCCTACATGAGATGGATCTCCAGCTCCATGTGCTTTTCCAAAGGTATGACCACCGGCTACAAGAGCTACAGTTTCTTCATCGTTCATAGCCATTCTAGCAAATGTTTCTCTAATATCTTTAGCTGAGGCAATTGGATCTGGCTTACCATTTGGTCCTTCAGGATTAACATAGATTAATCCCATTTGAACAGCGCCAAGAGGGTTATCTAATTCTCTTTCTCCAGAATATCTTTCATCTTCAAGCCATTCTGTTTCAGGCCCCCAATAAATATCACCTTCTGGCTCCCATATGTCCACTCTTCCACCACCAAAACCAAAAGTTTTAAAACCCATAGATTCTAAAGCGCAGTTACCTGCAAGAATCATCAAGTCAGCCCAGGATAATTTTCTCCCATACTTTTGTTTAATAGGCCATAGTAATCTTCTTGCTTTATCTAAATTACCATTATCAGGCCAACTATTCAAAGGAGCAAACCTTAAAGTTCCGGCACAGGCACCTCCTCTTCCATCACCAATTCTATATGTTCCAGCACTGTGCCAAGCCATTCTAATAAAGAAAGGACCATAATGCCCATAGTCAGCTGGCCACCACTCTTGAGAATCAGTCATAAGTTCAAATAAATCATTTTTTAATTCATTTAAATCCAAACTATTAAATTCTTTTGAATAATCATACTCATCATCCATTGGGTTAGTTAAGGAAGAATTTTGATGAAGTATTTTCAAGTTTAGCTGATTAGGCCACCAGCTAGCATTATTTAAAGAACCTGCTTTTGTGTGCTTAGGATTATCAAATCCAAAGGGGCATTTTTGGTCAGAATTGTTGTCCATTTTTATTAAAAATTTGGTGAATAATAATAAATTTAAAGATATAAAATATTATAAAAAAAAGATTTTAAAAATTACAATTTTTTAGCAAGGATAATTAATCTATCAGATTTTAGCTCATCAAAATTATTTAAATCATAATCCCCAAAAAGATTAATGATTTTCATGTTTGCTTTTTCTAGCATTTCTGTAAAGTCAAATAAAGTTAAGCAATGTACTTTTTCTTGATGCTCAAATATATTTTCTTCATCTTCAATAATAATTTTCTTTATGATGTGATTATCAATAATTTTACGAGAAATTTTAAATTTAACATTCTCAATTACTTTTATCTCATTAGCCACAAGAGTCAAAATAATTTTTTTAATATTCATAAAATCAATTAATAATAGCCCCTCTTTTTTTAGGTTATCAGACATTGAATTTATTGCTTTTTGATTGTCTAATGTGTCATCAAAATATCCAAAAGACGTAAATAAGTTTGTGACAATATCAAAATTATTTTCATCGAAAATATTTCTCATATCATGTTGATGAAATTTTAATTTTTGGTTTTCATATTCCTTTGCATACTTGATACTGTTTACGGAAAGATCAATTCCAGTAACATCAAATCCTAGATTATTCAGATATTTTGCGTGTCTTCCTTTGCCGCAGGCAACATCAAGAATTTTAGCATTCTTGTTTTTGAACTCATTTGAAATATTGTCTAGAAATAAAGCTGCTTCATTATGATCGCGATTTTTGTAAAGTAGGTGATAATATTTAGAATTAAACCAGTCTTTATACCAAGCCATTTCTTAATTTCTTTGTCTTACAGCTTCATAACATATTACTCCAGTAGCAACTGATACATTTAATGAAGAGATTTTTCCGTTTATTGGGATTTTAGTTTTCTGATCACACATTTTTAATAGTTCTGGAGATATTCCGTCTTCTTCAGAACCCAGTATAATTGCTGTTGGTTTCTTAAAATCTGACTTGTAAATAAGATCTTGAGTCTTTTCAGTGCAACCAATTAGCTGAATTCCAGAATCTTTTATTAGTTGTAGACTGAGTTTTAAATTCCATGTTCTACTAATCGGAATCCTATGTAGAGCTCCTGCAGAGGTTTTTACAGCATCAG
>NZHS01000054.1 GCA_002689735.1 Flavobacteriales bacterium
GAACAAAAACAAGATGTATTATGCAAGATATTCAGTTTCATCCAGTTACTGACAAAATTCTTCACATAGATTTTCTTGAAGTATTTGATGACAAAGAAGTTACAGTTGACATTCCAGTTGTATTAAATGGTGTTGCTGTTGGAGTTAGGAATGGAGGGAATTTGTTGTTTAGAAGAAAGAAGATTATTACAAGAGCCATTCCTGGAAATCTTCCAGATGCAATTGAAATTGATATTTCTGATCTTAGTATTGGACAATTTATTTACATCAAAGATTTAAGATCTGATGATTATACTTTTCTAGCTGCTGATAATTCAGTTGTTGTTGGTGTCAAAACTGCAAGAGCTGCTGTTGAAGATGAGATAGAAGATGAAGAAGGAGAAACTGATGAAGGAGCAACTGAAGCAGAGGCTGCAGAAAAATCTGCTGAAGGCTCTTCAGAAGAGAGTAAAGAAGGGTAATAGTAGTGAAATTCTTGGTCACGGGATTAGGTAACCCAGGTTTAGATTATATAGATACTCGTCATAATATCGGTTTTAAAGTTCTTGATTCAATTGCTGAAAATTTGAGTCAAGACTTTGAAACTTGTAGATATGGATTAATATCTAAAATTAAACACAAAGGAAAAACTATAATCTTGCTAAAGCCAAACACATTTATGAATTTAAGCGGTAAAGCCGTAAAATATTGGCTAGATAAAGAAAAGATTCCATCAAAAAATTGTTTAATTGTTACTGATGATTTGGCTTTAGATTATGGTAAATTAAGACTACGCGCCAAAGGTTCTCACGCTGGTCACAATGGGTTAAAAAATATTTCTGAAATTCTAGNTAGTGATAAATTTCCTCGCTTAAGGTTTGGAATTGGCAATGATTTTCCAAAAGGATATCAAACAGATTATGTTTTAGGTAAATGGAATGATGATCAGCTGGGAAATATTGATGAAAATATTAATAAAGCTAAAGAAATAATTTTTTCATTTTGTACTATTGGTATTGATATGACAATGAATAATCTAAATTAAAAATATTGAATTCAATTTTGTTATATATGTATGAATATCTAAATTTGTCTAAAGATTAAAATGGTATCGTGGCCGAGCGGTTAGGCAGTGGTCTGCAACACCATCTACAGCGGTTCGAATCCGCTCGATACCTCAAAATGCTCGCTTTATAGCGAGCATTTTTAGTATATTTGTTTCAGATGTTTAATAGTGTATGAAATATAAATTAATTTCTTTCTTTATTTTAGTTGTTTTTAATAGTAACTTATTTGGTCAGTGTCAATTTACATTAGATAGTTATTCTCATGTAAATTGTAATTCAGAAAATACAGGAGCTATATATATAAGCTTTATTGATCCTAATATTTCATTTTGGTGGACTGGTCCCAACGGATTTACTAGCAACTCTAAAAACTTATCTTCATTATTTGCTGGAGATTATGTGCTGACTATAGTTAGTAACTTGGTTCCAGGAGATACAAGTTCTCAACTATTATGTTCCAATTTAGATATTTATGGTAAACCTAAAGATACAATTACAATTGAAGAAACACTTAAGCTAGAAGCAGATTTTTCTATTAGTGGCCAATGTAATGAATTAGATTCTGCTGATGTATTTACAAATTTGATTGGAGGAACACCTCCTTACACAACTTTATGGTCTACAGGAGACACATCTAGAAACATAAATAATCTACAATCAAATTTTTTATTGCCCTATTCAATATTGATTACCGATAATAATGGATGTCAGACTTTAGAATATTTAAAAATTGACCCAATTTCACAAATGCAAACTTTTTCATCTCATGTTGATGTTATTTGTAAAGATGATAACTCAGGCCAAGCTAGGCTATTTGTTAATTCTGGAAACCCACCTTTTAATTTTACATGGTCCTCTGATTTAACAACTTCATATTTGGATTCTGTATCCTCAACAATTTATAATCTTTCTTCAGGAATATATTTTGTAGATATTATTGATAATAATGGTTGTGAAACACGAGACACTGTTGAGATTGAGTCTGTATTTAGTGAATGCTTGAATCCTAAGAAAGTTTTCTCCCCCAATAATGATGGGATAAATGATATTTGGGAAATAGAAAATATTAAAATATATCCCTCAGCACTTGTAGAAATATTTTCTAAAAATGGAAAAGAAGTTTACAGAAGAAGGAATTATCAAAACTCCTTAGATAATGCCTTTGATGGAATAGATATTAATGGTAATAAATTACCATCTGCCACATATTATTATGTAATAAGCGTTGAAGAATTTAATCAAGTTATAAAAGGAACTCTAACAATAGTACGATAATGAGATTTCTAATAATTATTTTTTTTATTTTATCAAATATTTTAAATGCTCAACANCANACTAACTNTACACAGTTTTTTAATAATGAGATTTTGTATAATCCTGCCACTGCTGGTAGTAAGCCNTATAANCCCTTANCTTTACAAACTAGACAGCAATGGCTTGGTTTTGAGGGAGCTCCTTTTTCAACNTCAATATCATATCATAAGTTAATTAATGAGAGCTCTGCTTTTGGTGGNGTTTTTAATTTTGAAAANACAACACCATCACAAAAAGTAGACCTTCAACCATCTTATGCTTTTCATGTGCCATTAAATTCTAATAAAACATTTTTATCATTTGGTATTGCGCCAGCCTTAATGTATTACTCTGTGAATTTTGAACTAGAAGATATGCCTGCAAATCAGGATCCTGCTTTTTCAGAATCAACTTATAGTTCATTGTCTTTTGATATAGGCTCTGGATTTTATATTTATAATGATAAATTATCATTAGGTTTTTCAGCTGTAAATATGCTGCAATCTTCATTTGATGGTGAAGTGCTTGTGCAGTCTAACCAGTCTTTTGGTAAAACAAGCTTTGGTGAAAATTTGAGAGAAAGAATTTTTTTCACATCACTTTCTTATGATTTTGACATTATAAATAATGACTGGAGTTTTCAGCCTTTTTTACTATTAAGAAACTTTGAAAATAANACTCAAATATTAGACTTATTTACTCNANTNAAGTACTTGAAAAATAATTGGGCCGGNNTNGGTTNCCGATCAGAAGGTGTTATNTCTTTTAGTTTTGGTTTTAACTCTGATAAATTACATTTTGGCTATTCATTTGATTTTGCAACATNNNGTAATNTTATGAATAATAATTATGGGACTCATGANNTAATGATCTCTTATCATATTCCAGCNTTTCAACATAATAGACATACNAATTTTTGGATTTTTTAATATGGATAAGATAGAGCATATAGGAATTGCAGTTAATGATATAAAAGAGGCAAATCTAGTATTTAAATCAATTCTTGGTAAGCTTCATTATAAGACTGAATATGTCGAATCTGAAGATGTATTAACTTCTTTTTTTGATTTAGGAGAATCGAAAATTGAACTTATAGAATCCAATAATAAAGACCACACAATCTCCAAATTTTTAAACTCAAATAAGAGTGCAATTCATCATATAGCTATAAAGGTTAGCGATATCTATTTTGAAATTCAAAGAATTAAAAAAGAGGGTATTAGAGTATTAAATGAGATTCCAAAGCAAGGAGCAGATAACCAGCTAATATGTTTTTTACATCCAAAGGATACATTAGGAGTTCTTATTGAATTATGTCAGGAAAAATAGACTCTAGTGTTTCATTTCCATCTAAATGATAGGTTTTTAATCCAATTTTTTTTGCACTTTCAATATGTTGAATGCTATCATCAATAAATAAAGTATTCTTAATTGATAAACAGTTTTCTTTTATTACTAATTTAAAAATATCAGCATTGGGTTTTCTCAATTTTACCTCGTGGGAGTAATATACTTTATCAAATAAATTGTAAAACTCTGCATATTTTTTTTTACCAAGTTTATCAATTATTTTTTCAATATGAATCGTGTTAGTATTACTTAAAAGAAAAATCGAAAACTTATCTTTTATATCCTTTAAGATTTCAAGTCTTTCATTTGGCAAGTCTTCTAATATGGCATTCCAGGCATTTATTATTTGTGATGAAGAAGCTTTAGGTGCAAATTTTTGAATTTCTAAAATAAAATTTTGCTTAGAAATACGACCTGTTTCTAATTGATTAAAAATATTAAGTTGAGATGATTTTGAATAAAAACTTGATGCATCCTGTACTCCAATTTTTTCAAATGCATCAATGGTATTTTGATAGTCTATATTTAATATTACATTACCTAGGTCAAATATAATATTATCAATATTTTTCATTTAATAAAACTACATATAATTCAACAAATTTGATAGTTTTGCAATACCTTTTTAAAAGGAGGGCCTATAGCTCAGCTGGTTAGAGCACTTGACTCATAATCAAGGGGTCGCAGGTTCAAGCCCTGCTAGGCCCACATAGCGGAATACTAATATAAAGTGTTCCGTTTTTTGTATCATTGTATAAGTGTATTTTAGAAAGAAAGATTTGAGTTAAATAATATTTAATAAATAATGAGTAGACTATCAGATTTTTTAAAAAAAGCAATAAGTAATAAGGCTATACTTTTTTTATTTTCTGTAATTGTTTTTTTGATTTTTTATCTTTTTTATCAAAAGGATAATATGAAAAAACAGATGGATTTAAAAATCCAGTTTATTGAACAAAAGAATATTCTACGCGATGAATTAGATGATTTAATTGATGAGCATGATGACTTACTTGAAGAATATGGAGATCTTAACAATCAACTTTACCAAAAGGATTCTCTGATCCAAGAACAAATTGCAGAGATAAGAAATCTTATTAGAACAAAGAATGATTTAAGAGAAGCAAGGCTTAAAATTGAAAATTTAAAGAGAATTTCTCAGAATTACATTAAGGATATTGATTCTTTATTTTATGTTACAGAAAGACTTAGTATCGAAAAAGATAGTGTTATTAAGGTTAATAAAGATATAAATTGGAAGAACTATAAGCTTAATAAAACAAATCTACAACTCTCTGAAAAAGTAAATAAAGGATCTACATTGAAAATTAAAGATATATCTGTGGAGCCATTTAGGTACAGAGGTACCGGTAAAGAAGTCTCTACTCGTTCAGCAGAAAAAGCACAGACGCTTCGAGCATGTTTTTATATTTCTGCTAATCTCATTGCTGATGCTGGATCAAAGAAAATTTCTGTTCAATATATTGACACTGATAACACTATCCTATCTGGATCTGATACTATTTTAAATAATGAGCTCGTAATGTATTCTTCTTCCACTTCTGTTGAATATAAAAACCAACAACTATTTGTTTGTATTGATTGGCAAAGATTTATTCCTTTAAAAGAAGGGGAGTATATTGTTAAGATTTTTATAGACGATTTGTTTACTGCTGAATCACAATTTAAATTGCGTTAAGATTACAAAAATCATTACATATAATATAAATGGTATTAGAGCTGCCATCAAAAAAGATTTAGCTGGTTGGTTAAAGTCTGTAAATCCGGATGTAGTTTGTTTACAAGAAATAAAAGCTATGCCAGATCAATTTGACACGCAATTATTTGAAGAATTAGGATATAGTTCATTTATTCATTCAGCGACAAAAAAAGGATATAGCGGTGTTGCCATTCTCTCAAAAATTGCACCCAAAAATATCCAGTACGGTTGTGGAATAGAGGAAATTGATTTTGAAGGCCGAGTTATACGTGCAGATTATCAAAATTTTTCAGTTATGAGTGTTTATTTTCCATCTGGAAGCAGTGGGGATATTCGACAGAATTTTAAAATTAAATTTTTAAAATTATTCCAAACATATATTAGTGATCTCCAACAAGAAATACAAAACCTAATTATTTGTGGTGATTATAATATTTGTCACCAATCAATTGATATTCATAATCCAATTAGAAATAAAAACACATCTGGATTTTTGCCTGAAGAAAGAGAGTGGATGTCATCATTTACTGATATGGGTTTTATTGATTCTTTTAGAATTAATAACAAAGAGCCTCATAATTATACTTGGTGGAGCTATAGAGCTAGAGCTAGAGAAAAAAATCTTGGATGGAGAATAGATTATATTATGATTGCTGATTCTTTAAGTTCAAATTTTAAAAACTCGCTAATTTTATCAAAAGCAGTTCATTCTGATCACTGTCCAGTTCTTTTAGAATTAGCTGATTAGTTTTATTATTTTTGTAAATTAATATTAATATGGCAATTCAAACAGCAGAAAGAAGTTCGCATTTAGATCCTTCAGAAAATGTAATTTTTCAAAGACATATGATTGCTTATAAGCAGGCAGCTAAGCTAATCAACGGTACAGTATTAGAAATTGGATGTGGAGAAGGATACGGGATTTCTGAATTAGCAAAATATGCTAAAAAATACATTGGTGTTGATAAGTTTGACACTTACATTTCTGAAAAATTAATGACAGAAAATGATATTGTATTTCATAAAATGGAAATTCCTCCCTTACTAAATATTGAATCTAATAGTATTGATTTTGTAGTAACATTTCAGGTAATTGAGCATATCCAAAATGATAATTTTTTTTTAGAAGAAATTCATAGAGTTTTAAAACCAGGAGGGATGTTATTACTTACTACTCCGAACAAATTAATGTCACTTTCTAGAAATCCATGGCATATAAGGGAATACACGCCAATTGAGATGAAAAAAGTTCTTAGTAACTATTTTGCTAATGTAGATGTCCAGGGAGTTTTCGGTAATGATCTAGTTATGAATTACTATGAAAAAAATAAAGAGTCTGTTAAAAAAATTACAAGATTTGATATTTTTAATTTTCAATACCTTCTTCCTAGATGGGCTTTACAAATACCTTATGATATCTTAAATAGGTTAAATAGAAAAAATCTTAAAAACAATAACCAAAGTATGGTTGACTCTGTAAAAGTTGAGGACTATTCTATAAAAAGTTCAACAGAAAATTGTTTAGATTATTTCTGTATAGCTACCAAGTAGTAGAGAATTGGTATCCTTTATCTTTTAATTTCTCTAAAATTATTTCTAATGAGTTTTTTAAATTGTTATAGCTTTTTAAGTTGTTGTGAAACAATATAATTGATCCATTTTCTACATTGTTGATTACATTTTTATATACTTTATTTGAAGATATATTTTCTTTAAAATCCCAGCTCATTATATCCCACATAATAATTTTAAAATTCTTTTTTAAATTTTTTATTTGAAAAGGAGTAATCTTTCCGTAAGGAGGTCTGAAAATATCAGAATCAATATATTTTTTAGCTTGCTCAACATCTTCTAAGTATTTATTGTTGTTTGTGCTAAAACCATTTAGATGTGAAAATGAATGGTTTCCAATTTTATGCCCATTATTTATTATTAACTTAACTAATTCAGGATATTTTTTAGCTTGATTTCCAATAATAAAAAAAGTAGCCTTGATGTCGAATTTTTCTAAAACATCTATTAAATATGGAGTTACTTTTTCATCAGGACCATCATCAAAAGTGATCCATATTTTTTTTTGGTCAGTATTTTTTTTC
>NZHS01000055.1 GCA_002689735.1 Flavobacteriales bacterium
AGCATCTAATTTATCTGTTCTTTCTCTAACTTCAGATGGTAATTCAGCCATCTCAGCAATTCCACCAGCATTATCAGAAATTGGTCCATAAGCATCAACTGCTAATTGGATTCCTGTATTTGCTAACATTCCAACAGCAGCAATTGCAATTCCGTATAAACCAGCAAAATGATTTGAAACTATAATTGCTGTTGCAATTAAAATAATTGGTAGTGCTGTAGACATCATTCCAACTCCTAATCCAGCAATTATTGTTGTAGCAGATCCTGTTTCAGATTGCTCAACAATAGAATTAACAGGCTTTGTTCCTGTTCCTGTATAGTATTCTGTTACTTTTCCAACTAAAAGACCAGCAACTAAACCAGCAATAGTTGCCCAGAAAACTCCCATTGAAGTGTATTGCATTCCATCACTTACCCAAGACTCTGGAAGCATTGTAGTGATTATAAAGTATGATGCAACTAACATAAGTCCAGCAGAACCAAACTCACCTAAATTTAAAGCAGCATGTGGAGATCCGCCGTCTTTAACTTTTACTAAAAAAGTTCCAATTATTGACATAACAATTCCAACTGCAGCTAATACCAAAGGAAGATATACAGCACCTAAGCCTCCAAAATTTCCACCAAATTCAGGTAGTGTTGCATATACTGCTCCAAGAACCATAGTTCCAATAATAGAACCAACATAGGATTCAAATAAATCAGCACCCATTCCAGCTACATCACCTACATTATCACCAACATTATCAGCAATAGTTGCAGGATTTAATGGATGATCTTCAGGAATNCCNGCNTCAACNTTNCCAACTAAATCAGCACCNACATCTGCNGCTTTTGTNTAAATNCCTCCNCCTACTCTTGCAAAAAGAGCAATNGANGANGCNCCAAGAGAAAATCCNGAAAGTACATTTAGTACCATATCTAAATTATCATCCCACATCCCCTGATAAATAAATAACAATGAACTTAATCCAAGGACACCTAAACCAACAACTCCAAGNCCCATTACTGCACCACCAGAAAAAGCAACTTCTAAGGCTTNTCCAAGNGAAGTTCTAGCNGCNTGNGTAGTTCTNACATTNGCTTTNGTAGCAACNTTCATTCCAATAAATCCAGCTAGAGCTGAACATATNGCTCCAACAATAAATGATACAGCGACTAATCCATGAGATGCCTCTTCGTTAGATCCTTTAAAGAATAATAAAATAGCAACTGCAACTACAAATATAGAAAGTACTTTATATTCTGCTTTTAAAAATGACATTGCCCCATCAGCAATATTCTTAGCAATTTTAGACATTTTCTCATCTCCTTCATCTTGTTTTGAAACCCATGCATTTTTCCAAAATACAAATGCTAATGCTAATACTCCAAATAGTGGTAAATANGATACAATTAAATCCATNGTGTTTTTGTTTTTTTGTTGTTTTAAATTTTTCGACAGCAAAAATAGTGTTTTTGTTGAAAAAGACATCTTTATCAACAAAATAATACAATTACNTTACAANAGATATTTANTGATATTTTATTTTATAAAACNAGTTTTATTTACTTGGTTTTATATAATTTTGTTTGGNAAGAANAAAGAAAATTNACANATGAATATTTTAGTCTGTATAAGTAGTGTTCCNGACACAACTTCAAAAATNAATTTNACAGAAAATAATACAAAATTTGATAAAAATGGTATTCAATTTGTTATCAATCCTTATGATGAATTTGGCCTAACAAAAGCAATTATGCTTAAAGAGAAATTTCAAGCTAACGTAANTGTAATTACTGTAGGTGATGCCTCTGTGGAGCCGGTTATGAGAAAAGCTCTNGCAATNGGAGCGGATAAAGCAGTAAGAATTAATATGCAACCAATGGATAGTTTCTCNACAGCAAATGAAATTGCCAATTATGTTAAGCAAAATAATTATGATATTNTTATAGCCGGTAAAGAATCTAGTGACTACAATAGTGGAGCTGTTCCCGGTATTATTTCAGAAATATTAGATATTCCATTTGTTAATGCCTGTAATGGATTAAGTNTTGATGGGGAGCAGGTTAATTTNTCTAGAGAAATTGATGGNGGAATTGAAAAAATTCAAACAAAAANACCANTNATTATNGGTGGTCANAAAGGTNTAGTTGANGAGAGTGAATTAAAAATTCCAAATATGAGAGGTATTATGACTGCAAGAACAAAGCCGCTTGAGGTTATTGAAGCAACTGCATCTAATCATTTAACTGAATCTATTGAATTTGAAAAACCTAGCGTTAAAGGAGAATGTAAAATGATAGATGAGAATAATATAAGCGAGTTAGTTAATGAACTCCATAATGTCACAAAAGTTATTTAATTTAATTAAATTTAATAAATATGTCAATCACTGTATACACAGAAAACTGGGNAGGAAAGTTTAGAAAAAGTACATTTGAAGCNGTATGCTATGCAAGAAAAATTGCTGATATTTCAAATAATGAAGTTAAAGCAATTTCAGTTGGTGAAGTAGATGAGAATGAGTTAAAAAAACTATCAAATTATGGNGCAAATACTNTANTTTCATATCCGAAAGTTAAAAAGAATAATGAAAATGGAGTTGCAGCTNTAATTAAAAATGAATCAGAAAATANTAATCTCANANTTTTTTCNAATACATTTAATGCTAANAGTATTGCACCTAGAGTTTCTGTAAAATTAAATGCAGGNTTAATTACAAATGTNATTTCTGAGATNAANGATNTAGAAAATATTTCTGTTAAAAGACAGTCTTTTTCATCCAAAGCAATTGAATCAATCCGNNTAAAATCTAATTGTGGAGTTATAACGATTTCACCTAATGCNTTTAGTGTTGNTGAGAATGTTGTTTCNTCTAANATACAAGTNAAAGAAGATGAATTAAATTCTAACATTTCAATTACAGGAAAAGATGTAAATAAAGGCAAAATCTCATTATCTGAAGCTGANGTTGTTGTNTCTGCTGGAAGAGGANTAAAAGGTCCTGAAAACTGGAATATGATTGAAGAGCTTGCAGATTGCCTTGGAGCAGCCACAGCATGCTCTAAACCAGTATCAGATATAGGTTGGAGACCACACTCAGAACATGTTGGTCAAACAGGTAAGGCGATTGCTCCAAATCTATATATTGCAATAGGAATCTCTGGAGCAATTCAACATCTTGCTGGAGTAAATTCATCAAAAATAATGGTAGCCATTAATACTGATCCTGAAGCTCCATTTTTTAAAGCAGCAGATTATGGCATTGTNGGTGATGCTTTTAATGTAGTACCTAAACTAATTGATGAATTAAAAAAAATTGATAACAATTAATTTTGAATTTAATTCAATTAAATATTTCTGCAATTAGACAAAGTGATGCTCAAAATAATGCATATGTNCTCTTACTTAATGAAACAGTAGGAAAGAGACAACTTCCAATAGTTATTGGTTGGTGCGAAGCAAGAGCTATTGCAGTAGCTCTTGATAGTCAAGAAAAACCAGANAGNCCATTNACTCACGATTTATTTAAATCNTTTGGAGATAGTTTNAATATTTCTATNAGNAAAGTTGTAATACACAAATTAATTGAAGGAGTTTTTCACTCTACTTTCTATTGTAAAAATACCTTNTCTAAAGAGGATGTTGAAATTGACGCTAGAACATCTGATGCAATTGCAATTGCAATTAGATTTTCATGTCCAATATTTACTTACGAAGATATTTTGTCAAGAGCATCTATATTAACAGTTGGATCATCTGATAAGCAAAGCTCAAAAAAGAAAATTGCAAAAGAAAAAAAAATTAGTATGCATAGTTTAAAAGAATTACAAGAAGCTTTAAAAGAATCAATAAAGATTGAGGACTATGAAAAAGCCTCAGTACTTAGAGATGAAATTAAAAGAAGAACTTCATGAAAAAGTATCTAATAATTTTTTTAAATCTTTTTCTTATTACTTCACTTTTTGCTGAGGAAGATGTAACTGATTGGACTAACTACTCCTCAAAGTGGTATTTCTCTGAAATAAAATNTGAAGGATCTAGTAATACAGATTTCAATAATGAAGATTATTTATTAATAAATGACAACAACACATTTGAGTATACTATTTCTAAAAAAAACCTATTTGCAAAAGGAACATACTCATGGAATTTAGTTAATAGTTCNTTGATTTTTAATTATTCCCTTCCCTCTGATACAGCGAGAGAATACATAATTGATTATAATGAAGATAAATTAATATTATATGAAAATAATGTGAACTTTATTTTTTCAAAAAATCCAATTATCACAAAAAACGAATCAACTTTAATAAGCAAATTATTCCGCGGACTAATTGGTTTAATCTCATTAATTTTAATAGCATTTATTTTTAGTAGAAATAAAAAAAATATAAATTGGGCATTAGTAGTAAAAGGATTATTAATTCAATTATTATTAGCAATTTTAATTCTAAAAGTTCCTTTTGTTCAAAATATATTTGAATGGATCAGTTCAATTTTTGTAACTGTTTTACAGTTTTCTAAANAGGGNGCTCTATTTTTATTTGGAGAAACATTAGTAAATAGTAATGAGTTTGGAGCAATTTTTGCGTTTCAAATTTTACCAACAATATTATTTTTCTCTGCATTAACAAGTNTNTTATTTTACTTGGGAGTACTNCAAAAAATAGTATATGTTTTTGCTTATGCCATGAAAAAAACTTTAAATCTTTCAGGAGCAGAAAGTCTTTCTGCTGCTGGAAATATTTTTCTTGGCCAAACAGAATCTCCACTTCTTGTTAAGCCGTACATTGAAAAGATGACAATGTCNGAATTACTCTGNTTAATGTCTGGNGGAATGGCTACAATTGCTGGTGGAGTTCTTGCGGCTTACATTGGTTTTCTTGGCGGAAGTGATCCAGAACAACAACTTTTCTTTGCTAAACATCTTTTAACAGCGTCAGTAATGTCCGCTCCTGCAGCGGTTGTGCTTTCAAAAATTTTACTTCCTGAAACTGAGGATATAAATGAGGATATGACAATTTCAAATGAAAAACTTGGCTGTAATTCTTTTGAAGCAATTAGTATTGGAACAGCTCAAGGTATTAGGCTTGCCATAAATGTTGGTGCCATGATATTAGTCTTCATTGCGTTTATTAGTATGGTAAATTATTTTTTAAATAATTTTATTGGAAATGCTACTAACTTAAACTCAACTATTTCATCATTCACTGATGGAAAATACGATGGACTAACCTTGCAGTTCTTATTGGGATACATACTTGCCCCTATTACTTGGCTAATGGGAGTGTGCAAAGAAGATATGATTTTAGTTGGTCAGTTGTTAGGAGAGAAAACAATCTTAAATGAATTTGTTGCATATATTTCTCTGTCTGAGTTAAAAGAAAGCGGACANTTTTTTCAAGAGAAATCAATAATTATTTCAACTTATATCTTGTGTGGATTTGCTAACTTTCTATCAATTGGTATTCAGATTGGTGGTATTGGATCTTTAGCTCCAAATAGAACTGGAGATTTATCAAAACTTGGTATTTTAGCCTTAATTGCTGGAACACTAGCATCATTATTAACAGCTGTAATTGTAGGAGCAATTTTATAAAAATATGAAACAATATCTTGATTTAATGTCGCATGTAATGGCAAATGGAACTTCAAAAACTGATAGAACTGGAACTGGTACTAAAAGTGTTTTTGGATACCAAATGAGGTTTGATCTTGCTAAAGGATTTCCATGTGTCACCACAAAAAAGCTTCACTTAAAGTCAATTGTTCATGAGCTACTCTGGTTTTTAAATGGAGATACAAATATTAAATATTTGAATGATAATGGTGTTAAAATTTGGGATGAATGGGCTGATAAAGAAGGAAATCTTGGTCACGTATATGGTTATCAATGGAGAAGTTGGCCTGCGCCTGATGGAAAGCATATTGATCAAATCAAAAAAGTAGTTCAGCAGTTAAAACAAAATCCAAATAGTAGAAGAATAATTGTGAGCGCATGGAATGTTGGTGAAATTGAAAATATGGCTTTACCACCCTGTCATACTTTTTTTCAATTCTATGTTGCAAATAATAAATTATCTTGTCAGCTTTATCAAAGAAGTGCTGATATATTTTTAGGGGTACCTTTCAATATAGCCTCTTATGCACTACTTACAATGATGATGGCTCAAGTATGTAATTTAGAATTAGGTGACTTTGTTCACACTTTAGGAGATGCCCATATTTACTCCAATCATTTTGAACAAACAAATCTCCAATTATCTAGNGCACCTAAAAAACTTCCAAAAATGATAATCAACAAAGAGATAAAGAATATTTTTAACTTTACTTATGATGATTTTGAGTTAGTAGATTATGATTTTCACCCTCATATAAAAGGAAAAGTAGCTGTATAAATAAAATGNAATGAAAAAAATAATAGTTCTTGGAGCAGGATTAGTAGGTGGTGTAATGGCAGAGGATTTNTCAAAAAATCATGAGGTAACATCAGTTGATATTTCTCAAAAAAATCTTGATAAGCTAAAATCTAATAATATTAAAAAAATATGTTTGGATATTTCTAAATCTAAANCCTTAAAAAATGTTATTAAAGATTTTGATTTAGTTATTGGGGCTGTTCCTGGCTTTATGGGATATAAAATGATGCAAGATGTAATTGAAGCAAAAAAAAATATANTAGATATTTCTTTTTACCCTGAAGATCCATTTGGACTAGATGAATTGGCTAAAAAAAACAATGTAGTTGCAGTCATGGATTGTGGTGTAGCTCCTGGTATGGGAAATGTTATTTTTGGACACCATGATCGGTCAATGAAAATATCTGACTATGAGTGTCTTGTTGGAGGCCTACCAGTTAAAAGAGAATGGCCTTATGAATATCAAGCAGTATTTTCTCCAATTGATGTTATNGAGGAATACATTAGGCCTGCTAGATANATACAAAATAAAAAGCTAATAATCAAAGAAGCTCTTTCTGAAACAGAATTAATTGAATTTGAAGAAATAGGCACACTAGAAAGCTGGAATTCTGATGGTCTTAGAAGCTTAATTAAAACTATGCCCCATGTACCAAATATGATTGAAAAAACTTTACGATATCCTGGCTGTGTTGAGTATTTAAAGGTNTTAAGAGCTAGTGGTTTTTTCTCTTANGAAGAAATTGAAGTGAATGGGACAAAAATTAAACCAATTNATGTAACATCAAAACTACTTTTCCCTAAATGGGAAATGAAAGANGGGGATAAAGACTTTACAATAATGAGGATTATAATTAAAGGAGAAGAAAATGGCAATCAGGTTAAGTACCAATANAACTTATTGGATAGGTANGAAGACAATACTATATCTATGGCAAGAACAACAGGATTTACATGCACTGCAGTTGCAAACTTAGTGCTCGATAAAAAATATAAAAAGACTGGAATATCTCCACCTGAATATTTAGGTGAGCATTTCGAATTCATAAGAAACTATTTAAGTGAAAGAAATGTTATTTATAAAGTTAGAAAAGAATAATGATAGTATCAATAATTGTAGCAGCATCAACAAATAATGTAATTGGGAAAGACAACGATTTAATATGGCATCTTCCTGTTGATATGAATTTTTTTAAAACTAAAACAAATGGTCACCATGTCATAATGGGTAGAAAAAATCTTGAATCTATTCCACATAAATATAGACCCTTGCCAAATAGAACAAANATTATTATTACAAGAAAAGAAGATTATATTGCAGAGAATTGTATTGTAAAACATAATTTAATTGATGCTATTAGTCATGCAAAGAAAAATCAAGAAAATGAAGCCTTTATAATTGGTGGAGGTGAAATTTATAAGTTAGCTCTTGAGCAAGATTTAGTTGATAGAATCTATTTGACTCGAGTACATCATAATTTTGAGGGTGATACATTCTTTCCAAGTATTTCTAATGAATGGAAAGAGATTGATAGAGAAGAATATGAACAAGATGAAAAACACAAATATAATTTTACATTTTTAACATATGAAAAGTAAATTAAAAAATAACA
>NZHS01000056.1 GCA_002689735.1 Flavobacteriales bacterium
TAAACTACATTGCACTCCAATTTCAATCATTTCATCAGGATCAATTCCTAAATTTTTAACGCCCTCAAGATTAGTTAGCTTTGTTCCATTTATCCATTCCATGGTTAAGACTCTTCGTGAGGTGGTTTCTTCATAAATTTTAGGGACAGCAATTTTTGAGTTATGGAGATGCAGATTTCCAAATTTTCACTTATTAATCAGCATAATGAGATTATAAATAATGATACAATGCTTGGAAATATATATGTTGCTGATTTTTTCTTTACAACCTGCCCAACAATTTGCCCTGTAATGACCAAAAATATGGCCTATATACAGAACAAATTAAGCGTTTATCCAAACTTAAGATTCTTATCTCATACTGTTAATCCAGATACGGATACACCTGAGAGATTTTTAGAATATATTGAGGAAATGAAACAAAATAATATTGATGTAGATTTAAAAAACTGGGACTTTTTAACAGGAGAGAAGGATGATATCTACGAAGTTGCTAAATCTTATTTTGTAAATGTAAGTCCAGACTCTTTAGCACCTGGAGGATTTTTACATTCCGAATACTTTATTTTAATAGANAAAGAAGGTCGAGTTCGATCAGGAATTGATAAAAATGGAAATGTGTTAGGAGTTTATGACGGTACAAAAGAAGTTCAAATGAAAGATTTAGTTAATGATGTTAAGGTTTTAATGGCNGAGTATAAGCGNCCTAAAAAAACNAAGAGAAAATGGTAAGGCAGACTATATTCTTAATAATTTCATGCTTACTTTTAAGTTTAGATCTATCTTCTCAGTGCGCAATGTGTAAGGCNGTTGTTGAGGCTAATTTAGAGGCNGGNGGAACAAAAGGAGCNGGTTTAAATGATGGTATTCTNTTTNTAATGTCTATGCCCTANNTAGCATTTTTCTTATTTTGTTTCTTCTANTATTTTCAAAAGAAAAAAACTAAGGCATTAAATTAATGTTTTGATTTCNTCAATAAAATATTATTTCCAATTATTAAAGTTTAGNCTATCTTTNACTGTTGTNATNTCAGCTACTGCTGGATATTTAATTGGCGTAGAAAATTTTGATTATATAGAATTAATTTTATTAGCTCTAGGNGGTTTTTTAGTCACTGGCTCAGCAAATGGATTTAATCAAATCTTAGAAAAGGATTATGANAAGCTTATGTTNCGAACAATGCATAGACCTTTACCANAGAAAAACCTTACAACATTAAATTCTCTAATTTTTTCTTTTGTTATAGGNGTNTTGGGNTTATATCTANTNAGNATGATNAAACCNCATGGAAGTTTTTATGGTTTTTTATCAAAATCATCTGCATTTGGATTGTTATCGCTGATGATATACGTTTTATCCTANACTCCTTTAAAAAGAATGTCAACGGTGTCAATATTTGTAGGAGCAATCCCAGGCGCAATTCCTGTGCTTTTAGGATGGGTAGCNGCNACTGANGATTTTGGNNTAGCNGTNGGNTTGTTATTTGCTATTCAGTTTTTATGGCAATTNCCTCACTTTATTTCAATTTCTTGGATTNGAGATNATGAATATAAAAAGGCAGGATTTAAAATGATGTACGGNGANAAAAAAGGAAAGTATCCAGCANCAATNGCATTAATTACATCTATTATAATGACAGCTGTTTCTGTTCTTCCATTTTTTTTAGATCTTAAACTTATAAGTCTTTCANTTGTATCNTTTACTTTAATTTTAGCTCTNGGNATTTGGTTTACNTCTAACAGCTATAAATTGTTTAAAACACCAGACGATTCAATTGCAAAAAAACTGATGATGTCCTCTTTNATTTATTTNCCTTTTATGCAGCTTATTTTTGTNGTAGATAAATGGGTAATTATCTGGTTTTTTTAAAAATAAAAAGACAAAAAACAGTCGAAGCTAATAATATAAAAGCACCTAGTTGATGAATAACTCCAAGCCAAATAGGTACTCCAAGAACAAGAGTTATAATTCCTAAAACCATTTGAATAAATACTGTTATTAACAAAATATTTATAGCAGTATTTTCAATTTTATTTAAATCAAATTTTTTAGATTTTATAAATAGATAAACTATCAAGCCAAAAACAAGGTATGCAAAAGTTCTATGTATGAATTGTACGCCTGCCAATCCGTTAATAAAATTATTCCAAAAAGGTGTCATGGCATAAACAGATTCTGCTATCCACTGATCATGCATTTTAGGCCAAGTATTATAAACTTTACCAGCATCTAAGCCTGCTACAAAAGCACCATAAATAATCTGTATCAGAACTATAAATATGAGTGCAAATGAAATTTTATATAAAGTTTTATTACTAAATTCTTTTTTTGGAAAAACTAGAGAGAGCGCTATCCAAAAAGTATATGAGAAGGTCAAGAATGCTGTTGTTAGATGCGTGGCAAGCCTTATATGACTTACATCAGGATTATCAACTAATCCACTTTTAACCATCCACCATCCAAGAAAACCTTGAGTTGCACCCATGAATAGCAGTATTGTTGTTTGAAAAATTAATTTTTTTGAAAATCTTTTTCTAATTATGAAGTATAGATATGGGATGATAAATACTAAACCTATAAACCTTCCAAGTACTCTGTGAATGTATTCCCAGAAAAAGATATTTTTAAAATCTGATAGGGAGAACATATAATTTCTTTCTTTAAACTCCGGATACTGCTTGTACTGTTCAAAGGCATCTATCCATTCTTGATGATTTAATGGGGGTATGGCTCCCATAAATAATTTCCAATCNACCATAGAAAGNCCTGANCCNGTTAATCTAGTTACNCCNCCAACAATTACCATNNTGAAAATNAGAAAACANCCAGNAAACAACCACATTATAATTGAAANNTCCTCTCTTCTAATNTNTTGCATTAATAGANGTAATAAGGAGAAATCATNAGATAAACTACAACTCCTGTTANAGCNACATAAAGCCANATTGGAAATGTAATTTTNGATATTTTTCTATGTGCTGGAAATTCTTCTTGAAATGCTCTAACATAACTTATTAAAACTANTGGAATTAGGGCNATCGATAAAANAATATGTGATATAAGAATGAANAAGTATANTGANTTAANGNACCCTTCACCACCAAANGNTGTAGGGTCTGTAGTCATGTGATAAGCNATATACATTACAAGAAAAACAAGAGATAANGCAATACATGTCTGCATTAATCTTTGATGAANTTTAATTTTTTTCGANTTAATTGCNACTAATGCTAAAACTAATAATACGGCTGTAAGTGCATTTAGNGAAGAATAAATNGGAGGNAGAAAAATNGGTAATTCATAATCTACTCTCACTCCAAACAATATNGCAACTANTACAGGTATAGCNACAGAAATAATTTTTATCCAAANTCCATATTTGTTNTTCTCNCTCATATTTANANACTTTTAATTCTTAATTCATCAAGCTGATCTTTNGNAATATAAGACGGTGAATCTATCATCANATCTCTTCCAGAATTNTTTTTTGGAAATGCAATAAAGTCTCTAATCGANTCTTCNCCTCCCAATATAGCACATANCCTATCAAAACCAAAAGCNATACCCCCATGTGGAGGAGCACCATACTCAAAAGCATCCATTAAAAANCCNAATTGTTCTTTTGCNTCTTNNTCAGTAAACCCTAGATGTGTAAACATTTTTTTCTGCAAATCNTTATTATGAATTCTAATAGATCCTCCTCCAATTTCATTACCATTTAACACAAGATCATANGCATTTGCTCTAACTGACTTTGGNTCAGTTTCAATTTTCTCAATATCTTCTAATTTTGGAGCAGTAAAGGGGTGNTGCATNGCATGATATCTTTCNGANTCTTCATCCCACTCTAACAGTGGAAAATCAACAACCCAAAGNGGAGCAAATTCTTNAGGATTTCTCATATTTAAATCCTCAGCTAATTTTAATCTGAGGGTACCCAAGGCTTTTCTGGTTTTGTCGGTATCGCCAGACATCATTAATAATAAATCTCCTTCATTACAATTTGCATTTTCTTTCCATATTTTTTTTGCCTCCTCATTAAAAAACTTATCTACACTAGATTTTGTAGTTCCGTCTTCATTGAATTTACAATAAATTAGCCCAGTAGCACCTACTTGTGGTGTTTTAACAAAATCAATTAATTTATCTAGTTGTTTTCTTGAGTAGTTGGCACAATCTTTAACAACTAAACCGATTATAATTTCTGCATCATCAAACACTCTAAAATCATGCCCCTTTGAACTGCTTGTAAAATCAACAAATTTCATATCAAAACGAATATCTGGCTTGTCAGAACCATATAACGAAATAGCATCATCATAAGAAATCTTTGGAAATTCATTTATATCAACACCTTTTATTTCTTTTATTAAATGCTTTGTTAATCCTTCAAATGTCATTAAAATCTCTTCTTGATCTACAAAAGACATCTCGCAATCGATCTGTGTAAATTCTGGTTGTCTGTCGGCTCTTAGATCTTCATCTCTAAAACACTTTACAATTTGGTAATATTTATCCATACCACCAACCATTAATAATTGCTTGAAAGTTTGAGGGGATTGTGGGAGTGCATAAAACTGTCCTTCATTCATCCTTGAAGGCACTATAAAGTCTCTAGCCCCTTCAGGAGTTGATTTTATTAGGTAGGGAGTTTCCACTTCAATAAAATCTATATTGCTTAAATACTTTCTTGTTTCTAATGAAATTTTATTTCTTAAAATAAGATTGTTTTTTATTAAATTTCTTCTAATATCAAGATATCGATATTTCATTCTTAACTCATCTCCCCCATCTGATTGGTCTTCAATTGTAAATGGTGGTATTTTGGAAGTATTTAGGATGTTAAGCAGTAAAACTTCAATTTCAATTTCTCCTGTAGAGATAAGAAGGTTTTTAGAACTTCTTTCAATCACCTTACCAACTGCTTGAATGACAAATTCCCTTCCTAAACTTCTTGCTTTCAAGCATAAATCACTATTTTTTTCGAGATTAAAAGCTAACTGTGTTATCCCATATCTATCTCTTAAATCAATAAATGTCATACCACCAAGATCTCGTGTTTTGTGTACCCATCCACATAAGGTCACTTGCTGATCTTTGTTGGTGATATTTAATTCTCCAAGATTATGTGTTCTAAACATTTGAAAGATTTATATTGCAAAATTACAAAATTGCCTTTTAATAAACACTATTTTTGTTAGATGGAAATAAAGCCTAAATCAGATGAGTATTTCATGCAAAAAGCACTTGAACAAGCTCAAATCGCCTTAGAAAATGATGAGGTTCCAGTGGGAGCAGTAATTGTGTGTAATAATCAAATTATTGCCAGAGGTCATAATTATATCGAACATTTAAATGATGTTACTGCTCATGCCGAAATGCAGGCCTTTACTTCTGCTTCTGATTATATTGGGGGGAAGTATCTAAGGGAATGTACCTTATATGTAACTCTTGAACCATGTATAATGTGTGCTGGCGCATCATATTGGACCCAAATTAGTAGAATTGTAGTTGGAGCAAGAGATTTAAAAACAGGCTTTTCTTCTTTGAAAAAAAAGGTTCTTCATCCAAAAACTAAAATAGAATTTGGAGTTTTAGAGAACGAATCAAAAAAATTGCTTCAAAATTTTTTCAATCAGAAAAGAAAATATACATAAATTTGTAAAAAATAATAAATATGTATCCAGAAGAACTTTGTGCCCCAATGAGAGAAGACTTAACATCTATAGGTTTCATCGAAATGAAAGATCCTGAAAAAGTTTCAGAAATTTTAGATAAAAAAGAAGGAAGTGTTCTTGTGATGATTAATTCCGTATGCGGTTGTGCCGCAGGTAATGCACGACCAGCTGTTAAAATGTCTACAACATATTCTAAAACTCCTGATATTTTTGCTACAGTTTTTGCTGGTCAAGATATTGGAGCAACTGCTGCTGCAAGAGAATATATGTTGCCATACCCTCCTTCTTCTCCCTCTATCGCTCTTTTCAAAGACGGAGATCTTGTGCATTTTATAGAAAGACACCATATTGAAGGAAGACCGGCAGAAATGATTGCAGAAAATCTACAGCAGGCGTTTAATGAGTATTGTTAAGCTCTAGAAAATTAGCTTAATTTTTACTATTAAAAAGTATCTTTAATTATACACTGTAATTATATTAATTTACTAGATGTAAAAATGTAATTCTGCTATTTAGGGATATAAGGGGTTTTTTTGTATCTTGCAGCTTTTTAAAACAAACATTTAATTTTTTACACTATGATGAAAAAATTATTATTGCTTACTTCTACATTGTTTTTTGTTTTGTTTTCTCTTGAAATTACAGCTCAAACTAATTATGTGAGTATTGATTCTCTTGTGATTACATCTCAACCTTCGTGTTTTGATAGCACCTCTGATCTCACTGCTTATGTAGACAATGATACTAGTACAACTGCAGGTACAAATAATTATGTTCCATATCAGATGAAAGCATTTAAATCCACAACATTTGGTGTTATTACTGCATTTACTACAACTGTAACTCAAGGCAATCAAGTATCGGCTGTTGGTTTACCAGCTAATGCACCGGGTGAATTTTATTATGTTTTACTAGTCGATTCGGTTCAATTTTATAATGCATATGCTAGCCCAGTAGCACCTCCACCTGGTGTGCCTCCATTTACTCAATCATTTTTCACAACTTCACTGTTCACCAATACCGTATTAAATCAGCCTTTTGTTTATAGTTATGACACAATTTTTGTTTCTCAGCCTGAAGAGTTAATCAGTTCATTATCTGTTCAAGATATTAATCAGTGTTTCGGTGATTGTAACTCATCCGCATTAATAACTATTTCAGGAGGTACACAACCGTATTTTGTTGATGGTAATCAAATTTCTTCAGATACTATTTCATATAATAATTTGTGTGCAGATGGTTACAATTTTATAATATCCGATGCAAATGCATGTACATTAATTACGGATTCAACAGTTGTAAGCTCACTTGATTCATTCACTATTACTCATCCAAATGATATATCATTTTCTATAGATTCTGTTTTTAGTTATAATGGAGAAGATGTGTCATGCTTTGGAGAAGATGATGGGGGGGTGATTCTAACTGCTTCAGGTGGTACTGGTGGTCTTGAATATTCTATTGATGGATTCACCTGGGTAAGTAATCCAGAATTTTCAGCTCTATCTTCCGGTACTTATACTTTTTATGTTAAAGATTCATTTGATTGTTCAAAAGATACTACAATTACCTTGACTGACCCAAGTGATCTGAGTGGTACTGTGAATATAAATTCTATAGTATCTTGCTTTGGGGTTAATGATGCTCAGATTCAATTTAATGTTGACCCAGTTTTAAACGGAACTTCTCCTTACTCATACTCTTTAAATGGCGATAGTACGCAATCTAATTTTATTTTTGACAACTTATTTGGTAATCAGATGTACGAGATTACTGTTAGCGATGCAAATGGTTGTACATCAAGTGATTCTGTTTTTGTTATTGAGCCAGACGATATTACCTTTAGTGCAAATGTAACCTCAACAAATATTTACAATGGCTTTGGAGTTAGTTGTAATGGTTTAGCTGATGGTGAAATTACTTTTTCAAATATTTTAGGAGGAACTCCTAACTTTTCGTTCTCCATTGATGGAGGAACGACTTTTTTTTCTGATTCTGTATTTAACAATGGAAATGGTGCTAATATTTCAGAAGGAACATATACAGTTCAAGTACAAGACGGAGCAGGTTGTTTAACTAATACCACATCACTAATAGTAGATGAGCCAATGATTTTTACTGCAACTGCTATAGAAACTCAAGGAGCAAGCTGCTTTGGCTCATGTGATGCTTCATTAACAGTAAATGTTTCAAATGAACCGACACTTATTAGTTCCCTTGTTTACGATTTAAGCGGTTTTATTCAGTTTCAAAATCCATCATTTAATAATTTGTGTGGTGATTCCACAAATTATTTTTTAACCGTAACTGATGCTAATAATTGTACTGCTTTCGATACACTATCATTATCTGAACCACTTGATTGGTCATATACTTTGACTTCTTCACCAGAATACTGTGGCTCTGGACAAGGATCTGCTACTGTAATTGTAGATACAAATACAGGAACTCCGCCATTTACTTATGCTTGGTCCGATGGTCAAACCACAGCAATTGCAAATTCTTTAGTATCAGGGACATATTCTGTAAATGTAACAGATGCTAACGGATGTAGTTTCAATGAAACTGTTTTTGTTTCTTCAGATGATTTAACTTTAAATTATAGCCTTATCCCTGCTTGTAATGGTGCTGATAACGGAACAGCAACTGTAATTGCAACGGGAACCCCAACATATCAATATCAATGGAGTAATGGAGACACAACAGCTACTGCTACTAATCTAGCTAGTAATTCATTTTATTATGTTTTTGTTACTGATACTTATTGTTCAGATACATTATTTATAGCAACACCTCAAAGTGCGTATGTTGATTTAACACCTGATTATGTAAGTTCTGATGATTCTTTATCTTGCTACGGAGATGCCTCTAGTGGTGTTTTGGTTACTGCTAGTGGTGGAACAGGTCCAAATACATATCTATACAGTATCCCATCCAACGGTATTGTAAATCAAACAACTGGATTATTTACAGGTCTCTTTGCAGGAACATATAGTATCTATGTAGAGGATGGTTACGGATGTACAGATAGTACAACTTTAAATATTTTTGAACCTCAAGAATTAAATTTATACACAATCTCTGATTCTTCAGTTAGTTGTTATGGTGGTAATGATGGAGTTGCAACTATTGGTACTATTATCGGAGGTATTGGAAATAGTGTGTATGGAGGAACATATCCTTACATATTTAATTGGTTTAGTGGAAATAATACGACTCCAATTTCCACTTTATCTTCTGCTGATAACTTAAATGCTGGTTTATATTCTGTAATTATTACTGATAACAACGGATGTACATCAACTGATAGTATTAATATAGATGAGCCTTCAGTTTTACAACCTTCTACACATGTTTTAAGTAATTCTTATTGTTCTGGAGTTCAAACATTAGCTTCTGGAGAAATTGAGGTTTCAGCATCTGGAGCAACTCCAGGGTATTCATATTTATGGGATAATGGATCAACATCTCAATCTATAAATTTTTTATTACCTGGGGTTTATGCTGTAGTTGTTACAGATGCAAATGGATGTTCTGTATTGGATAGTGCAGAAGTTTTAGCAGGAGAAAATCCTGTTATTGTAACTAATGTTGAGGATATTAGTTGTTTTGGTGCTAATGACGGAATTATTACTCCTTCCGCAACTGGTGGAGAAACACCATATCAGTTTAGTAGTGATGGCGGAAATACTTTCTTACCTTCTGGATTTAGTTTTAACAATTTACAAGAAAACTTTTATTTTGTAACAGTAGTGGATGCCTTTGGTTGCTTAGATACTGATTCAATTTTTATTACAGAACCAGATTTACTTGAGGTTACAAATATCAATATAACCAATATTAGCTGTAATGGGGTAAATGATGGTCAATTAACTCCGATTATTTCTGGTGGTAGGACTCCTTATTCTTATTTATGGAATGATTTAAATAATCAAAATACTGCAACTGCAATTGGATTGTCTGCTGGTAATTATAGCCTTACAGTTACTGATAACAGCGGATGTATAGCCCTATCTAATGCTTCGATTACAGAGCCAGACATTTTTGAAATAACATCTATCTCTTCCGATAGCGCTCTTTGTTTTAATGATTTTTCAGGAAATGTATACTTAACTGTTTCTGGCGGAACACCAACCTATAACTTTAATTGGGGTTTTGGTGGAACTACAGCAAATTCTAATGCACCAGCTGGCTTACAAACAATAAATGTTACTGATGTAAATGGATGTACAGTTGATTCTGTAATTTTTGTTGATCAACCAAATCAAATACTAATAACTTCCTTTGCCAAGGACTCAGTTTCATGTAAAGGGTTGTCAGATGGTTGGGCCTTAGTTTCTGCTATTGGTGGTACGGGAAATTTATCGTATTTATGGTCAAATGGAATTGCTTCTGATTCTGGATATGGTCTTTCGGCAGGATATCAGCATGTTTCAATAACTGATGAAAATATGTGTGTTATTACAGATTCGGTTGAAATATATGAGCCTAATTATCAATTAACGATTGATTCAATAATAAATACTGAAATAACATGTTTTTCTGCAAATAATGGAACTATAACTGTATATTCTTCCGGAGGATTAGGTTTAGAATATTCTAAATCTAATGGATTTGACACAACATCACAATCAAATAATTTATTTAGCAGTGTTGCTGCTGCAACATATATTATTTCGGTTGAAGATAATAAAGGTTGTATTGCAAGTGAAACATTTACTTTAACACAGCCAGATTCATTGTATATTGATACTACAATTTTTTCTCATGTTCAATGTTTTGGTTTATCAAATGGATCAATTGATAATATAGTAGCTTTTGGTGGAATAGGATCTTACCAATTTTCTGTTAACGGTGGTCCAGTGTATTCAAATACAGCTTATTTCAACGGATATAGTGCTGGTACTTATAGCGTAGAGGTATTTGATGATAATAACTGTATTGCACAGGATGTCTTAATTATTGATGAGCCACCTATCTTAAATGTATCTATAACTCCATCATCATGGAATAATTATCAAATCAGATGTTATGGGGATAATTCTGGAACAGCTGATTTTAGCATCAATGGAGGTATAGCTCCGTACTTAAAAACAACAACATCCAATGGAGATACGGTAATCACATCCAATGGAGATACACTTTCATCATACAATTCAAATGTTACTGGATTAGCTGTTGGAGTATATGACTTTATTGTTGAAGATGCTTATGGCTGTGTTTATCTAGAAAATATTACATATGATGAGCCAGATTCAATAGTACATTCATTTGTTACAAATCATGTTACATGTGATGGGTGGAATAATGGATCATTAACAGATGTAGTCTCTGGGGGGGTAGGTAGTCCAACAACATACCATTATCTATGGAATACAGGAGATACTACTTATTCTTTATCTAATTTATCTACAGGAGTTTATGAAATTACAGTTACTGATGAAAATGGATGTTCAACATCTGCGATAGATACTATTAATGATGATAATAAATTATCTGCTGAGGTAGATTTATTATTAACAAATGACGTAACTTGTTTTGACTACTGTGACGGTGAAATAGTCTTAAATGTTTCAGGTGGAATACCAAATATTACGCCTAATGGTAATGCTCTATATTTATACCAATGGAATGATACTTTATTACAAACTACTTCTACTGCACTTGGTTTATGCGTAAATAACAATACTAATTCAACAATTTACACATGTGTTATTTCTGATACTCAAGGATGCTACGATACCATATCATATTCTCTTGCTCAACCAGAAAAATTACACACAACCATTGATCTTGTTGATCCAATAGCATGTTTTGGTGAAAATTCTGGAGAAATAAAAGCTGATGCGCAAGGTGGAAATAGCCCTCCTCCATTTACTTATTCATGGAACAATGGTGTAAATACTTCTACAAATAATAATATTATTTCTGGAAATTATGTAGTAGTAGTTACCGATAACAAAGGTTGTAGTGATACAGCTGAGTTTGTTCTTGAAGAGCCAACATCATTATCAGTAAGCATTTCGGCGGAGTCTGATGTAACATGTTTTGGTTACGATGATGGAGAAATTACTGTTACACCAAGTGGTGGAACACCAGAGCCTGGAATACCTCCAACCTATTATTACCTTTGGGATGACGTTGATGGCCAAACCACCAAAACTGCTGTAAATTTATCTCCAGGTGTATATTCTGTAATTGTTGAAGATGCTAATGGTTGCACTGTAAATAGTCAAACCGTAAATATAAGTGGGCCAACTAATGAGTTAGTTGTTACAGCTGATTCAACTGACGAAACATGCTTGTTAAATGATGGTTCTGCTCAAGTATTTGTGCTTGGTGGTGTACCAAATTATGACTTTGTATGGAATGGTCCAGCTGGGTTTACTAATACCAATTCAAATATTTCAAATCTAAACCCAGGTTTATATACCGTTACTGTTAATGATGCAAATGGTTGTGAGGTTTCTACAACAACAATTGTTAATGGAGTAACAGAGATATTCTTTCCAGAAAATGTTAGTTTATTAGATACAACTATATGCTTAGGAACTACTATTATTTTAGATGTTCAGGAAAAGCCCGGATTATTTTATGCATGGGATAATGGTTCTACAAATGCAGATAGAGAGATTTCCCCTACAGAGCCAGTTAACAATTATTTCTTAACTGTTGTTGATCCTAACTGTTTGAATCCTTACACCGTTGAGGCTGTTGTTAGGGTTTCACAAGTTGAAAACACTATTTCATCTGATGCTACAAAAATCGTAGGTGATAATCCAATTATAACTTTGGATGATCAAATTAATTTACAATCTGATAATTTATTTGACGCTTACCTTTGGTCAAATGGTAGCTCATCAAGTAGTATCTCAGTACAGCCTTTAGAGTCTACATGGTATTCTCTAATGGTAGATTCTTCTGGATGTTTAGGTGTAGACTCTATATACGTTGTGTTAGGGGTAATTCCTTATGATGCAATAACGCCAAACGGAGATCAGATGAACGATGTTTGGGAAATTTTAGATATTGAAAACTATCCAGCAGCTGTAGTAAAAGTTTTTAATCGTTGGGGAGAAATAGTTTTTGAAAGTAATGGTGGAGATTCTTATATTGCTTGGGATGGAATGTTTGAGTCTGAAGAATTGCCGGTTGGAACCTACTATTATGTTATAGATTTAAATAATGGTGAGGATGCTCAAACTGGCCCAATAACAATTGTAAGATAAATAAAATAAATATGAAAAAAATATCTTTTTTACTTTTAGCTTTTGTTTTTAGTGGATCACTGTATAGTCAGCAATTACCGCAGCTTACACAATTTATGGACAATGGTTATGTTTTAAACCCTGCATTTGCTGGAATGGATGATTATTACCAAGTACGTACCACTATTAGAAATCAATGGACAGGAATAACTGACGCACCAAGCACAACAATCTTAAGTATTTATGGAAAGCAAGAAGATAATGTAGGTCTTGGAGGAGTGATTTTTAACGATCAATATGGTCACACTAGTAGATCTGGAGGAGCAATTTCATATGCATATCACTTATCTTTAAATGAAAAGATTAAGCTGTCACTAGCACTTTCTGGAGGTTTTACTCAATTTAAAATTGATAAAAACGGATGGAACGTTTCAAACCCAAATGATCCATTGACACAAGGAGATGTTATCGTTGAAACAGTTCCAGATGCAACATTTGGATTTAATTTGTACTCTAAGGATTGGTGTTTTGGAGTTGCAATACCACAATTACTCACAAGTAATCTTAATCTTTTAGATAATAATTTAGCTAATACGTTATCTACCGATCAATCAGGAACACTTTCAAGACATATATATGTTATGGGTGCCTACAAGTTTTCTGCTAGTAAAAGCTGGAAAATTGAACCATCTTTTTTGCTAAAGTCAGTTACACCATCTCCTCTACAGTTTGATTTTGCTGTAAAAGCAATTTATGACAAAAAGCTTTGGTTTGGAGCAGATTATAGATCTACTGGAGATATAGGGGCTTTATTTGGTTATTCAATAAATGATAGATATTTAATTGGATATTCTTATGATATTTTAAATTCAGAATTATCTGACTATTCTACGGGTTCTCACGAATTTATGCTCGCTATTAAACTTAAAAAAACTCAGCCAAATTTAGTTAAGTATTAGAAAAATAATATAATAAAAAAGCCCTCTTGAAAAAGAGGGCTTTTAAGTTGTACGCTAAAGTTTGGAAAGGATTGTACAACTAAAACAAGTTATTACGACACTGTAAATGTATATCAATGTCTAAGTATAAATACGTATATTTCTTTAAGCTATTAACACTAAATTGTTAATTATCAACATCTTAGTTCTCATTCTATGTATAGACTGCTTTTATTCTTTATTCTAATTCTTTCGATTTCATGTGGTGATAAGAATACTTTAATTTATGAAAAAATAGATATCCTAAGCTTAAATAAGATTTTGAATGACAAGGATATTATTGTTTTAGATGTGCGAACATCTGAAGAAATAAATGCTGGATATATCCCTAATTCCACATTTATAGATTATTATGACAACAATTTTGAAAATAAAATAAATTTAATTGACCGTAGCAAAAAGATTTATATTCTTTGTAAAAGCGGGGGGAGAAGTGTCAAGGCCGTAGAAATTTTATCTAAAAAAGGTTTTCGGAATGTCTATAATTTAGAAGGTGGTTTTATGCGTTGGAAAGCCAATAAGATGCCGTACGATATAAATTTAGTTAATAATGATTCTTCAAATTCTGTTCTGATAAGTGAAATAAGTTTAGACTCTCTCATTAAAAATAATAGTAATACATTAATTTATATTTCTACTAAGTGGTGTTTTCCGTGTAAAAAAATGGAGCCTACTATTGATAAGTTAATTGCTGATAATAGCTCTCTAAAGGTAATAAAGATTGATTTAGATGCTAATATTTATGCTCAAGAAAGATTTGATATTAAATCTCTACCAGCCTTAGTTTTGTATGAGAATAATTCAGTTGTTTGGCGCAAAAATGGTATAATTGCATACGATGATTTAATTAATTTTTTTTAGCAGATTTCTTAAAAAATTAATTGTTCTAGCTCTATAAAAATGAAAATTGCAATTCTAGGCACAAGAGGTATTCCGAATAATTATGGTGGTTTTGAGCAATGCGCTGAATCACTATCTATTGGCTTAGTAAAGAGAGGGCATGAGGTTACAGTATATAACCCCAATTTTCATCCTTTCAAAGAAAATAATTATTTAGGAGTAAAAATAGAATACATCTATAGCCCGCAAAATATTATAGGAACAGCACCAGCTAATTTTGTTTTTGATTATTTATGCTTAAAGCATGCTATAAAAAACCAGTACGATATCATTCTCGAACTTGGATTAATCACTGCTGCTCCAGCTATTATTTTATGTGATAAAAAAACTAGTATTGTTGTTACTAATTTAGATGGGCTTGAGTGGAAGCGCGCCAAATGGAGTTCTACCGTGAGGGTAATTACAAAGGCCTTAGAAAAGTTTGGAGTTCTAAATTCAAACTTTTTAGTTGCCGATAATATTGCCATACAAGAATATATTAAACATAATTATAATGTTGCTTCTGAATTTATAGCATATGGTACTGAAAAAGTAGGTCAGTTAAATAAAAAAACTATTGTGAAACACCTTCTTTTTCCAGATGATTATATTCTAACAATCGCAAGGCTTGAGCCCGAAAATAATTTAGAGTTAATGTGTGACGCATACTTATTATCTGATAATCAACTTCCTTATTATATAATTGGAAATTACAACACTAAATATGGTACTTTTTTAAAAAAGAAGTATAAAAACACAAATATTCATTTTCTTGGAGCGATATTTAATAAGGAAGAACTAGATACTTTTAGATTTTTTGCTTCATATTATTTGCATGGTCATTCTGTTGGTGGAACAAATCCAGCTCTTATAGAGGCGATGGCAGCTCAAGCATTTGTAATAGTTCATGATAATCCATTTAATAAATCTGTTGTTAGTGAAAACACATTTTCATTTAATAACAAAGAAGAATTAAAATTAATATTTGAAGATCATAGTTTATTAAAACAAAGAAAAGAGATTGCGAGTGAAAATCTGAAAATTATTAATTCAAGATACAGATGGGACTTGATCATTGAGAAGTATGAAAAATACTTTTTAAAAATATTAGGTGATAAAAAGATCTGAAGAAATAGCATCAGCCAATAACATCCCATCCTTAGTTAACTCATAATTCTTATTGCGAATAATTTTCTTTTGTTGTATCCATTTTTGTATTTCTTGTTTAAAATGATTTTGGATATTAACATCAAAATTTTTATTTAGATAATCATAGCTTACTCCCCATTTAGTTCTTAAGCAAGTTAATATATATTCGTTGTATTTTTGTTTTTGATTTAGTAATTCAGATTGATAGTATACTTGATTGTTTTTAACTTTTGAAATATATTTTGAATTACTTTTTATATTCCATCTTCTTTCTTTTCCATTAAAAGAATGGGCAGAAGGCCCAATTCCTAAATACCATTTGTCTTCCCAGTAAGAGGAATTATGTTTGGACATCATGTTTTTTTTGCAAAAATTAGAGATTTCATATTGAATAAAATTCATTTTTTCAGATATATCTTGTAATAGTTTAAATTGACTTTCAATAACAGAATCTTCTACTTGTGATATCTTTTTACTTTTAATTAAATGATGAAGTTTTGTATTAGGCTCAACTGTTAAGGCATATGCTGAGAAGTGAGTAATTTTTAATTTGGATAATTGATTAAGATTTTCCTTCCACTCTTTCATTGTTTGACCAGGAATGCCATAGATTAAATCAATAGTAATATTGTTTATGCCAGCATTATATGCGTGATTAATTGCATTTTTTGCCTGAGTAGAATTATGACTTCTATTCATAAATTTCAGGTCCTTCTCATGAAAAGATTGAATACCAATACTAAGTCTATTAATACCAATATCTTTTAATGCTGTAATTTTCTTCTCTGTAATATCATCAGGATTTAGCTCTAATGTTATTTCTGCTTCTTGACTTACTTGATATGTTGAGTGAATTTTTTCTAATAAATATTTAATTTTTTCACTATCTAAGAGAGAAGGAGTCCCTCCACCAAAGTAAATTGTTTCTACTTTTTTACCATTTAAGTAATGTTTCCTTTCTTCAATTTCTAAGTACAAACATTCTATCATTTGACTTATATTTTTCATATTTATTGAAAAATGAAAATCACAGTACGTACACTTTTGTTTACAATAGGGAATATGTATATATATACCAGCCAAGAATTGAGGATAAAAAGTTTAAAAGTAAATTTACAAACTATTTAGTCTAAAAATCTGGAAATGTTTTTTTTCTCAGCAATAGAGCATTTATCTAATTTGCCAAACCAACGATTTCTATTAGAAGCAATATAGTCGTATAAAATATTAAGAATTTTTTTTGGTAGTATTCTGAAAAGAAGCGACAATTTATAGACCCCTCCTAATTCATATATAATATTTATAATAGCTTCAGATTTAACATAAATGTTTTTGTTGTAAAATACTACTGAATCAATTTTCCCAAGTTGATCAGTAGATTTTTCAAATATTTTTTTTGCGGTCACTCCGTTTATTGAGGAGAATTTAAAAACCTCATCTTTATCTAGTCTAATCAGATATTTAACAAAATTATTACACATCAAACACGTCGAGTCAAATAAGATTATTTTCTTCAAAATACAATTTAATTTATAATTAGTCTAAATAAAAACAAACAAATACCTTGTAAAGTTAAAAAACTATTTAATTTTGTGTTATTAATAATTAGTCTAAATATAAATAATATAAATGAAACTTAATAAATTACTTTTTTCTTTACTATTCGTATTTTCAAATTCAATATATTCTCAATCTATTTTTAATGAAAACTCATCAACTAGAATTCTAGCTGGTAACCAAGGATTGAATATTGGAGGATATTCGCAAATCGATTTAAAATAAAGTAATATTTTAAACACTACTTTTATTAGTTTTGTATTATGTATTCTACTATTTTAATATTACATATTATTTTAAGTATTGTTCTTTCTATTGTATCTACTTATATTGTTATTAGATCATTTTTTGGCTTTGTTAAAAATTTTAATTTTTCAATTTATTATGACTTTTATGTTCCTGTAGCTGCAGTTTCATTATTATATTTTGAATTAGTATTAGGATTATTATTATATTATTTACATATGAATAAATTAGAAAATTTTATTAGTCAGACTAATGCTAACGATTATTTTTCATCAAGATTTTGGGCCGTAGAGCATACCATACTAATGTTTTTTGCAATAATTTTCGGTCATTTAGGATTGGTATACGCTAAAAACCTAAAAAATAGTGCTGCTAAGTTCAAAAAGAATTTTATCTATTTTGGGCTATCTTTTGTATTAATCATGATTTCTTTATTAATGAATATTCCTAATAATGCATAATAGAAATAAAATTTTACTAGTTGAAGATGAAAAATCTTTAGCTAATGATGTGATTAATTACTTAAGTGAAAATAATTATAAATGCACTCATACTAATAAATTGTCTAAAGCACGAGATTTAATAAAAAGAAATAGTTACGATGCTGTTTTATTGGATCTTGGTCTTCCAGATGGAGACGGTTTGTCACTAATTAGTATTATTAAAAGCAATGATATTACTTGTGGAGTAATAATTATTTCAGCTAAAGATGCTGTCGATAAAAAAGTGGAAGGACTTGAGTTAGGCGCTGATGATTATTTGACAAAACCATTTTTCATGCCNGAACTTAATGCGCGAATAAAGTCTTTAATAAGAAGGTTAAATTTTGAAGGAAATAATGAAATTAACGCCGGACAACTTCGAGTTATTCCTGATCAAATGAGACTAGTAGTTAATGAAAAAGATATTGAACTTACCAACACTGAGTTTAATTTATTATTATACTTTGTGTCAAATAGAAATAGGGTTCTCAGTAAAACAAATTTAGCGGAGTATATGTCGTCTAAATATTATGATTATGGTTTTTCTAATGATGTAATATATGGTCATATAAAAAATTTGAAGAAAAAAATAGAGAAATCTGGAGCTCCTGACTATATTAAAAATGTTTATGGTGTAGGCTATAAATTNATTTCTGAATGAANCTGACTACCAAAACAGGCTTAAGTTTCATATCANTAAGTGCAATCTTTTTTTTATTTGGTAGTGTATTTATGTACTTTGCTGTACGTGTNATTTTAGCTGAAGATCTTTCNTCTAGNTTATATCAAATGCAAAATGATTTTATTGAAAATCTAAATGAGGATAATGATATTAATCTTCTTAAAAGNAAGCATGTTTTTATAAATCAAACAGATAAGAATAGTNTTACTAATTTTTCTGATACNGTATTAATTGAATACGATCAGTATGTTTTATATCGAAAAATTAATTTTTATCATAATTTTAAAANTTATAACTACAAAATTGAGATACTTCAATCTCAANCTCAGACTGACCTTTTAATATGGNGGATTGTAATATTAAATGTTGCTCTTGCAATGAGTTTTTTCTTAATTATATTTTTTTTAAATCATTTAAGTGTAAAAAGAGGATTAAGAATTTTTTACAAAACGGTAAGCAAATTAGAAAACTATAATATAGGAAAGCCAGAACTAATTTCATTTGAAAACTCTGAGATCGACGAGCTTAATAAGCTTACTGATGTTTTTAAAAAGATGACATTGAAGATTAGTAATGACTATAAAGAACAAAAGGAATATACTGAAAATGTTTCACATGAAATTCAAACTCCACTGGCAATTATAAGTTCTAAAGCTGATGAGTTATTACAATCTGAGAATTTAAAAAAAACAGAATTAGAGCAGCTTGAAATAATAATGAATACAACAACACGTCTAGCAAAAATTAATCAAGCCTTAATACTATTAACTAAAATTGATAATCGATTTTATACTAATGAAGAATCAATACCTCTTTTAAAATTAATAAATGAAAAGCTAAATTTCTTTGAAGANNTACTNGCNGAAAAGAAGATTGAGGTTAANCTTGATATTGATANNNCNTATAATTTACAAATGAACAGTTACTTAGCNGATACATTATTTTTAAATTTAATAAAGAATGCAATAATGCATAATATTGTAAATGGTAAAATAATTATTAAATTAAATTTATCTNTTTTGNCAATTNTTAATACAGGTCCAGNNTTGAATATTGAAGGAGATATATTTAANAGNTTTGTGAGAAGTGAGAATAANGATAGNCTGGGAATTGGCTTNTCAATTGTTAAAAAAATATGTAGTTATTATTTAATTCCTGTTAGNTATAATTATAATAATTNACATGAATTCATAATGAATTTAGAAGATGGAAAATAAATATTTTAAANACTTAACTCATGCAGAAAGAGAGATTCTAGCNAANAAAGGAACGGAGGCTCCNTTTTCTGGNGANTATAATAATCATTTTGAAAAAGGNTATTTTGTTTGTAGNGCATGTAATAATAAATTATACGAGTCAAAAACAAAGTTTGATTCAGGCTGTGGATGGCCATCATTTGATGATGAAATTCCTGNGGCAATTGTTAGATANGAAGATAATTCACTTGGAAGGCAAAGAACTGAAATATGTTGTTCAAAATGTGATGGGCATTTAGGACATGTTTTTCATGGNGAAAAAATCACTCCAAAAGACACAAGACATTGTGTNAATTCTTTAAGTATAAGATTTATTGCTAGTTCTTCTTNAGAAAATTAATTTCCCTTAGATTAAGAAATATTTGTCTCCTTNGGTAAAGAAATNGCAAAGCTTGTACCTTCTTTTATTGTNGACTCCATAATATATAACTTTCCTTTATGATANTCCTTAATAATTCNTTTTGATAATGAAAGGCCTAATCCCCATCCTCTTGCTTTGGTGGTNACNCCAGGNTTAAACACGTCATTAAACATCATNCTATCTATTCCNTTTCCNGTATCTTTAATAATGATTTCTATNTCATATTTTTTTTCTNTAAAACTTATATGAATCTTNCCNTTNCCNTGCATTGCATCNACTGCNTTTTTACAAATATTTTCTATAACCCACTCNAGCAANGTTTTATTGACNTTTGCAAATAAAGGTGNTTCAATTTTTTGAANTAAAAACTCAGTATTTTCAGACAATCTTGATTTNAGATATTTTACAGATTTATCAATTATNTCTACAANATNATNTTTNTCTAATTTNGGTTTAGACCCAATCTTAGAAAATCGATCTGCAATGGTTTCTAGTCGAGTTAAATCTTTTTTCATTTCAAAAACCATATCNCCATTNTCTTGATTTTTAATTAANTCAATCCAAGCCATCAAAGAAGAAAGNGGAGTAGCAATTTGATGAGCTGTTTCTTTNGCCATTCCTGCCCATACTTGNTTCTGCTCAGATTTTCTNGCAGAACTAAAAACCATATATCCAATTAAAATAAATATAGTTATAAAAAATAGTTGATAAANCGGATAGTATCTNAGATTGTTCAATAGTTCTGAATCGCTATAATAAATCCANTGTTTATCTCCAATAAAGTTAATTTCAATTGGTTTATCATCACCNNNTCGCATTTCTTGTAAGCTAGANCTCAAGAANGNTCTGTACTTATTCTNTAGCTTCTTNGCTTTTATAAAAGTTAAGCTATCATTANTATTACTGATAGCTTCATTTTTTATTTTTTTATAATCGTTAAGAATAATGCTGTCATTTTTTGTGAAAAATTTAATGTTTCTAGTTTCAAGAATACTGTCGCACTCATCAATAAGTATTACAGGTATATTGGTGTTTTCAGAAATCACTTTAATTGCAAGAGAGAAATCACCTTGGCTAGATGCGCTTACTAANTGTTTTGTTGCTTGAGCCCATGTCTCAATNTTTTTTCTTTCTTCATTTTTTAGCTCTTTTACTAATCTACTTGTTATAAAAAGAGAGGCAACACTAATAATGATTGCCAATAATGACAGCACTAATTTCCAACGTTGTTTGTTTGAATAAACATTCATATCAAGTAAATTTAATTAAAAATTATCATCCCATTCAATTTCTAATTCTTCATCCTCCTCATCAGACTCTTTTTTATTAATTTCTTCAGAAATTATTTTTTTCACATCTAAAATTTCTTTTTTNATNTCATTTTTTAAATTTTCTTTGATCTTTAACTTTTCAAATGAAATTTCACTATTTTCTTTATCTCCAACCATTCTTANNTGAAGATTTGTTTTTAATAAGCTAGTACTNTCCTGATTATTAAATTCCTTATCTTTTTTTCTAAATCTTTTTGCAAGTAAATCAGAAAGTAAAAGACTAATCTTNTAATTATATTCTTGATTAAAAAAGTGCTTTCCTGAAATTATTAGACTTAGTGCACTCGATTTGATTTCCATATTGGGAANAGAAATAATTTTATCTTTTATTTTAATTTCATTTTCAAGTTTAGAGAATTTAATNTGAGCTAAATCATCCAGCTTTACATAATTTGATAAGCTTTCTAAAGGTTTGAAATCTATTAACTCNCCTTTTTCAATACTTACTTTGGAATCAATATTAATTTTATCTAAATCAATTTCAAGGAACTTATTTAAAGTAATATTACAAATTATACTTGAAGAGCTTTTTCCTTTTATATGTTTGGCCATAATAAANTCTTGACCGAAATTATTAAATGCACTAAATGTCTTTTTTACATCAATATTTTCAAGCTTTATATTTCCAGTTAGCTTAAAATTATTTTCAGTGTTTTTATAGAATTTACCATCAAAAAGCATTTGGCCACTTAAGAGATTCATTCTTAAATCTTTTGTGGATACAGCATTGTCTTTATATATTAAATGGCAATTTACTTGNTTAGGATATATGTTATTGTATGCAAGACTNTTAATAGAAGTTTTTAAATCAAGATTAAATCTACTTGGCATATCATATTCTTCTACTACTTTATTTTCTTTGTCNTTATTAGAAATNAGTGATTTTAAATTAAATGTAGTTGATATTAGATNNCCAATTACATGAACGNTTTTTGTACTATCGACAAGAATATTATTAAATAAATTATGAATTTCCCCATCAAAGCTTAGATCACTATCTAGAATATTTATTTGGCTATTTAAAACATTTATAGTGTCATTAANGATTTTNCATTTTGAATTATCNACTTTTATTTCAAGTGGATAGTTATNGTAGAAGAAACTAAGTTTNGAAAGTTCTANATCTGATTGATGCTTTGCATTTAAAAAGTGAATATTAAAATCATTATCAAAAGATATTTTTCCGTTATATTTTGTACTAGCATTTATAATACCCTTGCATTCAATGAATGGGCTATTTATAAAATAGTAATTAGCTTCGTTCATATCCCAAGTAGAATTAAACTCNGNATTTAAAAAATAGTCGTTTAAGTTCAAGATTTCAAAATCNCCGACAATACTNCCTTTTTTTGTNTTGGCATAAAAGTTTTTAAAAGTAATTTGGCTTGTCTGAAAATTATTTTNCTNTCCATTTTTTATTNTTCCAANACANGAGATTTTATCTAAATAAAAAGGATATTTTTTTGTTTCAAAATTTCCATTCTCTATACTATAATTGACGTTTAAATTTGGATTTTTTTTCTTAGATATTTCTCCAGCAACTCGCCCTATATAATCTATACTTCCATCTGCTATTATAGACTTATATATACTCTTTAAATGATTTGGGGTATGCTGCATCAAAGATGAGATACTATGTTCATTACCTTCAAAATCAAGTTTAATTATATTTTTGCTGTCAAAGGATCCATCT
>NZHS01000057.1 GCA_002689735.1 Flavobacteriales bacterium
AAAAGATAAGATCAAAGGCATAGTTATTGGAAGCATAAACTGTTGAGTATCTGCTTCGGCATCTACAGCAGAGCCTACAGCAGCAAATAATGAACTATACATTAGATATCCAAATAAAAAATAGAAAATGAATGAAATAAAAATGGTTAAGAGATCAATTCCCCCTGTTAACCTAACTAATTCACCTAAAAGCACTGATTGATCGGGCTGATTAACGCTATTAACTATCTCTTCTGTATCTATAAATAGAATTTCAGCAAAGGAAGAGATGATGATAGTCAGAATAATCCAAAGCAAAAACTGCGTTAGCCCAACAAGAGCAACTCCTAAAATTTTACCAATCATTAACTGAAATGGCTTTACAGAAGATATTATTATTTCAACAATTCTATTTGTCTTTTCCTCTATTACACCCCTCATAACCATTGTACCATACATAAATATAAACATGTATATTAAAATGCCCGTGATAAATCCAATACCCATACTTGCTTCAGTACTAGAAGAAGTTGTTTCTCCTTCTGCATTTATTAATTTAGTTTCAATATTAACTTTAGTTTTTGCACTTTCAATTAATTTTATGTCAATACCAGAATTCTTCAGTTTCTCTTTTTCAATAATATTTTCTAGCTGATTGGAGATAGATTTTCTAAGGTTTAGATTAATTTGCTGAGAAGAAAATATCGTAAAACTACTATCGTAAATTTCTAATAGCGCATAAAAAGGGGAAGCATTTATATCTTTTTTAAACTTTTCGGCTTCACTTTGATCAATAAGATTAAAAAATATGTTTTCTGAGTCTTCTAGTTTATTAGAATAGCTGCTATTATCTTCAAAAACTGCAATTAACCTTTCTTGATTATCATTGTCTGTTAATAAGACAGGAGCAATAATTAATCCTGCCATTAAAATTGGTGCAAGAAGTGTCATAATTATAAATGACTTCTTTTTCACCCGAACAAGAAATTCTCTTTTTATTATTAAAAATGTTTTATTCACTTTTCACAGATTTTATAAAGATTTCTTCAATACTTGCCTCATCCTTTTTGAATGATAGAATATCGTGTTTAGAGTTAATTAAATTTAATACTTCTCGAACATTTGAATCAGCAGGAATGTCTATCTTAAATAGATTCTCTTTATTTGAAACTACATTAAATTTTTCTGAAAGATCTAATTTATTTGTACTTAATTCTATTTCGTAGGTTTTTGATTTAAAATCATTTTTTATTTGGCTAACTGGGCCTTCAAGAATAGTTTTGGAGTTGTTTATTAGTGCAATATGATCGCAGATTTCTTCTACAGATTCCATCCTATGTGTTGAGAATATGATTGTTGTTCCATTATCTCTTAGCGATAAAATTTCCTTTCTTATAATTGAAGCATTAATTGGATCAAATCCACTAAATGGCTCATCAAAAATTAATAATTTAGGATTATGTATTACAGTGACAACAAATTGTATTTTTTGAGCCATCCCTTTGGATAATTCCTCCACTTTTTTTGACCACCAATGAATAATTTCTAACTTTTCGAACCAATATTTTAACTTAGAAATGGCCTCATTATAAGGCATTCCTTTTAATTGAGCTAGGTATAGTGCTTGTTCTCCAACTTTCATTTTTTTGTATAAGCCCCTTTCTTCAGGAAGATATCCAATTTCTTTTATGTGATGTTTAGACAATAGTTCATTATTAAAAAGAACTCTACCCTTGTCGGGAGCAGTAATTTGATTAATTATCCTCATCAATGTTGTTTTACCAGCACCATTTGGACCTAAAAGCCCATAAATACTTGAATGTGGAACCGAGATATTTACTTTATCTAAAGCAAGATAGTCGCCATATCTTTTTTCAACATCTTCGACAGATAACAGGATATTATCTTTCATTTATCCGAACATTTCTTTTACTCTATCAAAGAATGATTTGTCATTTTTTGTAGGTTGTGGTTGAAAGTTTTTAGATGACTGAGCTTTTTCAAAGAATTTCTTCTCGTCAGAGCTGATTGTTTGGGGGGTCCAAACATTTATATGTACAAGTAAGTCTCCTTTACCATAGCTATTAACTGAAGGTAGACCTTGAGATTTGAGTCGTAAAATTTTACCACTTTGAATACCTTTTTCTATCTTAATCTTTACTTTACCAGTAATTGTTGGGATTTGAGTGGTTCCACCTAGTGCAGCATCAGAAAAACTAATGTAGTGATCGTAATGCAAGTTTTGTCCATCTCTAGCTAAGCTTTCATGCTCATCAACAGAGATTAAAACAAGTAGATCTCCATTAATTCCTTCAAAAGGTGCTGCATTTCCTTTACCATTTACTTTTAACTGCATATCATCTTCTACTCCCGCAGGTATNGTAATCTCTACTGTTTCTTGCTCTTTAATCATNCCATTTGCATCACTTCCACTAGGNCGATTTTTAATAGTCTTNCCTGTNCCNTTACAAGCCGGGCAAGTAGATGCAGTTTGCATTTGACCAAGAATNGTATTTGTAACTTTTAAGATTTGGCCAGTACCATTACAGCTTGTGCAAGTGTCAAATGTGAGGCCTTTGGCCTGNACTANTCTTGTAACTTTTATTTTTTTATCAACTCCCTCNAAAACATCTTTTAGAGTTAATGTTAGTCTGATTCTAAGATTAGATCCTTTTACCATTCTTCTTCCGCCTCTACTTCCACCACCAAAACCGCCAAAACCNCCACCACCAAAGATGTCGCCAAATTGACTGAANATATCATCCATATTCATNCCNCCACCAAATCCTCCNCCAGCAGCTCCTCGCATTCCAGCATGTCCAAATTGGTCATAACGCTGCCTTTTTTCAGAGTTGCTTAAAACTTCNTATGCCTCTGCNGCCTCTTTAAAACTTTCTTCNGCTTGNTTGTTATCAGGNTTTTTNTCNGGGTGAAATTTGATAGCAATTTTNCTGTATGCTTTTTTAATTTCTTTNTTGTCAGCANTTTTGCTAACTCCTAAAACATCATAGTAATCTCTTTTTGCCATATTTTATTAGTTTGCTACNACTACTTTNNCGTATCTTAAAACTTTAGTTGANAGTAGATACCCTTTTTCAATTACATCAACAATTTTTCCTTTTTGTTTTTTATCTTGAGCAGGTATATTTGTAATAGCTTCATGAAAATCTGTGTCNANTTCTTTGCCAATTGGNTTNTCAATTTCCTTAAGTCCCTTTTTGTCTAGCTCTGCTTTTAGTTGATTATAAATTAATAACATCCCATCATTTTCTACTGGTTCATTAAGNTTAAAAGCTCTTTCAAAATTATCAAGTATTGGCAGTAATGAGGTCATTATGTCTTGACTCGCAGTGCTGAAAAGTTCAATTCTTTCTTTAGCAGTTCTTTTTCTNAAATTATCAAACTCAGCNAATAGTCTTAAGTTTTTGTCTTTTTCATGTTTTAGTTGTTCATCTAATGAAACCGAGTCATCTTTATCTTTCGTTGATTTACTTTTTTTCTTAGTAGTTTTAGGTGATTTCTTTTTTGCAGTCATATTATTTATTATTAAAACTTTATAATACTATAGAGCAATAACTTTGCCATTATCTATATTTAGGACAATGTGACAGTTATTTTTTTTGAGAATCTAAAAACCTGTGTAATGCGGGNCCTTTTAAATTTTTAGCAATTATTATACCTTTTCCATTAATAAGCACATTNGATGGAATACTTCTAATATTATATTTATTTGATCCTTCGGATTGCCACCCGCCTAAATCAGACACATGATATTCCCAAAACAGTTGATCTTGNTTGATTGCTTTTACCCATGCATCTTCATTTTTGTCAAGAGATAAACTGTATATTTCAAATCCATTTCCATCTTTAAATTTTGTTTTATTATATTTTCTATAAGCATCAACTAAATTTGGNTTTTCTCTTCTGCANGGACCGCACCAGGANGCCCAAAAATCTATAAGAACTANCTTATCCTTTATTTTAGATAAACTCATTTTTTNACCATTAGGATTATTATAGCTTAGATCTATGGCNTTGTCTCCAATATTTGTGCCTAAATCCTGAGCAATAAGAAAATTAGAAAATAATAATATAAGAAGTATTAGTCTTNATGTTTTCATAAACTTAATTNACTCTAGTAATTTTTGCTCCTAAAGCATTTAATCTAGAGTCAATATTTTGATATCCTCTATCAATTTGTTCGACATTATGAATTGTGCTTTCNCCATCNGCCGCAAGAGCAGCAATTAAAAGAGATACTCCAGCTCTAATATCCGGAGAAACCATNGTTGTAGCTTTGAATTTTGAATTTTGATTTAANCCAATAACNGTTGCTCTATGTGGATCGCAAAGTATAATTTGAGCNCCCATATCTATTAACTTATCTACAAAAAATANCCTAGACTCAAACATTTTTTGGTGAATTAGTACACTNCCATTAGCTTGAGAGGCAACAACTAATATTATACTTAATAAATCAGGAGTAAATCCTGGCCAAGGAGCATCAGAAATAGTAAGGATTGAACCGTCAATAAAATTCTCAACTGTATAGTTTTCTTGAGAAGGAANATAAATATCATCTCCTTGTCTTTCAATTTTAATACCTAGTTTTTTAAAAACCGAAGGGATTATACCAAGATTTTCATAAGAAACATTTTTAATTGTAATCTCAGATTTTGTAATTGCAGCTAAGCCAATGAAACTTCCAATTTCAATCATGTCAGGAAGAATTTTGTGAGTNCATCCTNTTAATNCTTNAACNCCCTCAATATTAATTAGATTGGATCCCAATCCAGTAATTTTAGCCCCCATGCTATTAAGCATTTTACATAATTGTTGTAAATAAGGCTCGCATGCTGCATTGTAAATAGTTGTTTTACCAGAAGCTAATACCGCAGTCATTATAATATTTGCTGTTCCAGTTACAGAAGCTTCTTCTAGTAGCATGTAAGCTCCTTTTAATCCTGAAGATGATACTCTGTAAAATTCTTCTTTACTATCATAATCAAAATTTGCCCCAAGTTTTTTGAAACCATTAAAATGAGTATCAAGCCTTCTTCTTCCAATTTTATCTCCTCCAGGACGTGGAATAAAACCTTTTCCAAATCTTGCAAGTAAAGGACCAATCATCATAATTGAACCCCTAATGGAGCTACTCTTTTTTTTGTAGTCATCACTAGTTAGATAATCAATATTTACCTCATCAGCTTGAAAGCTATAAGTATTAGGATTTATTTTATTTACTTTAACTTCAAGATCTTCCAAGAGGTTAATCAATATATTTACATCTCTGATGTTAGGAATGTTTTCAATGATAACTTCTTCAGAAGTTAATAGAACAGCACAAAGTATTTGCAGAGCCTCATTTTTCGCGCCTTGAGGAATAATTTCACCACTAAGCTTATTTCCACCTTGAACTTTAAATGTTGCCATTTATCTTTTTTTCTTAAATTTCTTNTTATATACTCGATTAGGTCTTGTTACTACGCTTTCAGATCTTATAAATTCAAAGTCTTCAGCAAGTTTTAATTTNCCATCTGAAAGTTGTTGTAAGTGNAGTTTTATGGTNTCGTTGCTTACAGAATGCTTATTAAAAAGTAAATATGATTTTTTCATNTGNTTTGCAATCATTCCNGTCATTATTTCTTTTTCACGATTTTCTTCTAAAGTGACAGCATGTTTTATCATATTTTCAAGAGCTGCACCATAAAAAGGGAACCTAATCTTATTATTAGGATATGCCATTNTTTTNGGCTTTTCTTTAAGTTTTTCAATTTCAGGAANCGGATATGGTGAGGTTGCATCAATTTGAAAATTTGACATAATGTAAAGATGATCCCATAATTTGTGGGTATATTCTTTAATATCTCTTAGCTGAGGATTCATTTGACCCATNAAATTAATTATGGCATTTACACATTTATTTCTATCCTCTTTGCTTTCTAAAGTTGTTGCGTATTCAACCATTTTTTGAACATGTCTTCCGTATTCNGGAAGAATGAGCTGGTTTCTAGCAGTGTTGTACTTCATATTCTTTAATTTCTACAAAATTAAGAAAAAAACTAAGCTGAAGATAATATACTAGATAATAAAACTAGAANCCTAATGTTAAGCCTAAAAGATAATTTCTAGTTGCNTGAGGAAAGTAGCCAGCCATATCATAAATATTNCCATCACCTTGNGNTGTNTAATCATCATACTCTCTTGGGTCTGAACTNTCTGAAATNTATCGGTATATCCAAGCATTGTTAACNTANTCAATATCNAATAAATTATTAACTAAAAAACTAATTTTTGCTTTCGTGAAAATGGAACTCTTAAAATGATAATCAATTTGAAAATTACTAATCATATAGCTTTCTAGCATGCGTTTTTTTGAGGAAGTATTATCAATATACTGATTTCCCACATACTTAGTATTCAAAAGAAAATTAGTGTTCTTATTGTATTTGTAATTTATATTAGCTGCCCAAGTTAGATTAGGAGAAAATGCAAGATCTGTATTCTCATGAACCACTTGGTTTTGATCACCAGTATCCCAATTGTCAACATATTGTACTAAAGTGTCTAATTTGTTTTCACTAATAGTAAGATTCCCACTTAGCGATAATTTATTGTTCAAAATGTAGGAACTTTCAATCTCTACTCCTTTTCTAAAAGAGTTTTTTACATTTTTGCTAGTGAAATAGCCAACATCGTTAATTTCACCAGTTTTTATTAGTTGATTGTCATAATCCATATAATAAAAATTTAAATTAAACATTAACCATTTGTCTTGGTATTTATATCCGATTTCCGTATCTAATAATGTTTCATGTACTGGCCTTGAGTTTGGACTACTCTCCACATAGTCCGCTCTATTTGGTTCTTTATTTGCAACAGCATAGGATGCATAAAAAAGTTGATATTTGTTGAGGTAATGTGATAGTCCGAATTTTGGATTAAAAAACTCTAAATTAACTTCCTGACGATCTATATCTCCACTAATGTCACTACCGTTAAATTCATAATTTAAGCTTCTTAGCTGTAAGTCCATAAAAACAGATGTGTTATTAGATGCTTTATAATTTGACTTTAGATAGATGTTATTATCGTATTTTGTGGCGATATTTCTGTAGTATTCATGATTATAATTACCATTGCTTGCATATTCTGCCCATATTATATTTCCATAATGTTGTCCGCTGTATTTATTAGCCGCTCCTCCAAAAATTAGATTTAGATTTTCTTTTACGTGTTTTACAGAAAAGGTTATACCACCAAAGTCATTATTTAACCACTTTCTTCTAATTAAATCAGTTGAAGTGATAGTGTCGTTTGTCAATATTATATTTGAAAGATTATAATCTAATAAATCTTGATTTAATTTTTCTTGTTCGTAGTACCCTTCGCCATGAGTAAAGTGACCAGCAATATTTAAAATTGTTTTTTGGTTAAGATTCTTAGAATAATGAAGCTGATAGTGAGTTTGAGCGTAATTATCAATTTCATTTTCATAAGTGTAACTATTAAAAGTTCTATTTGAATCTAAGTATATTAGTGGAACTCCGTTCCAAGCCTGATATGTTCTTTCATTTCCTGAGAAGATTATTCCTTTTAAAGTGGAGTTGTTATCAAAATATGTTCCTTGAACATACAACGACTTAAGATCTGATGTTGCTCTATCAATGTAGCCGTCAGAAGAAATTCTTGATAATCTTGCGTCAAAAGTGAATTTATTATTTATTAAGCCTGATCCAAATTCAATATTATTTTTTAGTGTGTTGTATGATCCAACACTATTATTAGTTATGGCATATGCTTTGTTATTTAATCCAATAGTCTGAAGATTAATACTTGCTCCAAAAGCTGCAGCCCCATTTGTTGATGTTCCTACACCTCTCTGAATTTGAATGTTTTCAAGTGAGGAAGCAAAATCCGGCATATTTACCCACCAAACACCTTGGCTTTCGGAATCATTTAATGGGATTCCATTTATAGTTACATTAATTCTTGAAGGGTCAGTTCCTCTAATTCTAAAGCCGGTGTATCCAATTCCCGCTCCAGCATCTGAAGTAGTAACAACTGATGGGGTTGATGAGATTAAAAAAGGTAAATCTTGACCAAGATTAGATTTTTCAATTTGTTGTTTATTAAGATTGGTAAAAGCTATTGGAGTATTTGTTTTAGCTCTAATTGCATTTACACTAACTTCATCCAATATTTTTTTTATTGAAATTGAATCATTTGATTGTCCAAAAAAAACAGATGGAATAAATAGGATTGTAAGTAGAAAGTTTATTTTTTTCATAATTATTATTTTTATAATTAAATAAAACTTTTCTAGGGAAATTAGCTTTAAAGCTATTCATTTTCCTTGCTTGAATTACCAAGCCAGGTTCAATGGGTATATTCTCAGCCGTTATTATGGCACCCCTAAAAAGATTGTGCAATATTAAATAATATATCGTAAATATTTAAAAAACAGAAGATAAATATTTCTTAGCTAAATTGAGTCGATTATCTCCTTTAATAATCCAGAATTTATGTCCAAGAATTTTTAATTCTTTTTTATAAATATTAAAAATTTTATCTCTATCTAATTCATTTTCTCTTTGAGGGTCGTATTCCCATTTAATGTCAGGTTTACATAAAAGATATGTTCTTTGCTCTTTCTTTTGAGCATTAATTTTATCTAATATCCATCTGTCACATTTTCCAAATTTGTGTTCAGACCAGATTTGAATTGTTAGTAAATCTGTATCACAAACTATAATTTTTGACTTTTGATTTTCAAGTTTGTACTGATTTTGAGCAATTTCCAAAAGGTTCTCAAAATTATATGTGTTATTATTCTTTAATAGATAATTTCTGGCAAATTCATTAACAAGCTTGCCGTTTAAATGTTTAGATAAACTTTTAGATAGGGTTGTTTTGCCACTACTTTCGGGACCTGTAACAATAATTTTA
>NZHS01000058.1 GCA_002689735.1 Flavobacteriales bacterium
TATAATAGTTACATGGATGTGTTTGAGTTTTATAAAATTTTAGAAGATATATTGTAAAATGGAAAAAAAAATTATCATAGTTGGGGCAGGTCTTGCGGGTTCTTTATGTGCTTTATATATGTTACAGCGTGGCTATAATGTAACTGTTTATGAGAGGAGATCAGATATGCGTAAGTCTGTTATGACTGCTGGTCGCTCAATTAATCTCGCTTTGTCAAAAAGAGGGTGGACGGCTTTAAAAAAAGTAGGTATTGAAGACAGAGTAATGGAGATTTCTATTCCAATGCCAAAAAGAATAATGCACGATTTAGAGGGGAAGCTTACAGATCAGTATTATGGTAATGAAGACCAAGCCATTTATTCTGTTCCAAGGGGTGAGCTTAATGTTTTATTAATGAATTTGGCTGAAAAAAATGGTGCTCAAATATTTTTTAATCATAAGTGTGTTGATGTTAATATGGAACGTGCTGAGTTAACACTAACTAATACCTTGGAAGATTCTAATATAAATATTAAGTGTGATTTAATTGTTGGTGCTGATGGGGCATTTTCTGCTGTAAGGGATAAAATGACCCGTCAAGATCGGTTTCAGTTTTCACAATATTATATTGATCACGGTTATAAAGAGTTGTTGATTCCTGCTAATGATGATGGATCTCATAAAATTGAAAAGCATGCATTACATATTTGGCCTAGAGGTAATTTTATGCTAATTGCATTACCAAATTTAGATGGTAGTTATACATGTACACTTTTTTCTCCATTTGAGGGGGAAGATTCATTTAAAGAACTTAATACACCAAAAAAAGTAACCACTTTTTTTAATAAAGTATTTAAAGACTTTACACCACTAATTCCTGATCTAGTTGATCAGTTTTTTAATAATCCAACTGCATCACTTGGTATTTTTAAATGTTACCCATGGCATATTAAAGGGCATTGTGTGTTAATTGGAGATTCAGCTCACGCAACTGTTCCTTTTTACGGGCAAGGAATGAACGCTAGTTTTGAAGATTGTAGGGTGCTTGATGAATTAATTGAAAATTATAGCGAAGATTTTTCATTAGTATTAAGAGAGTTTTCTAAATCAAGAAAGCCAAATGGAGATGGTTTGCAGGATCTTTCCTTGCATAATTTTATAGTCATGAGAGATAAAACAGCAGATCCTAAATTTTTACTACAAAAGAAAATAGAACAAAAATTTTCTCAACTATATCCGCATAAATGGGTTCCATTATACACTATGGTTTCTTTTACTAATATTTCATATTCCGATGCATGGAAAATTGGAATGAGCCAAGAAAAGCTTATGGCAGATATTATGTCAATTGAAAACATTGATGAACTTTGGGATTCTGATGCGGTAATGCAAAAAATGCTAGATCTTTCCATATAATTATACCCTTTATTAGATTTTACTATTTATTTAATAAATACCGCTTATTTCATACGTTAAACTAAATTCTTATTTCTAAATATTCAAAAAAATACAATAAAACTGCATAAAACTGCATAAAACNGCATAAAACNGCATAAAACNGCNTAAAACNGCATAAAACNGCATAAAACNGCATAAAAAANACTCTTTTNAAAANTTAATATATTAAAATATAGTTTGTTTAATTATATTTAGATTTGANAATATGAAATTTNGATATGNGTAAATATTTANTGGTNTTTTTTTTGATTCCTTTTTATAGCTATTCTGGTTGTGAGGATGGTGATTGTAATAATGGCTATGGCACCTATATNTGGTTTAATGGAGATACNGATACCCGCGGTTGGGTTGAAGGTGATAAATATNTAGGTATGTTTTTGGATGGAAAGATGCATGGGCAAGGAATTCTTTATTTTAAGAATGGGAATATTTATAACGGATCCTTTGTTAATGGAATTAAGTCAGGCTACGGAANTTTAATTTATAAAAATGGAGAAAAGTATTTGGGNAACTTTTTAAATGATAAGATGCATGGCGCTGGAATTTTAATTACTAAGAATGGAAAAGAGAATCATGTTCGTTATAAATTTGGTAAGAAATTGAATGACAATGAATAANTTTAAATTAAGTGTATTATTTTTTTTATTNCTTTTTTTTAATAGTAATAATTCTTATGCACAACTTGATCTTTTAAAGAATTTTTCAAAAAATACTGACATTATTTTTAGTAAAAAAAACATTTCAAATAATGATATTATTTCTGGCTTAAATGAGGCATTAGTAATATCCGTTAAAAATTCTTGTAATAAAGCCTCAAAGGCTGGTGGCTTTTTAGATAATAATAAAATTAGAATAGACTTTCCTAAAGAAATTATAAGAGTAAAAACATCATGTAATAAGATAGGTTTATCTCATTTGATTGTTAAATTTGAAGGTAAATTAAATAAAACTGCTGAACAAATTTCTTTGTATTCTAGTGAAATAATTTTAGAATCTGTTTATAATTTAAAATTTACTGACGCTATTACTATTTTAAATGGTCCAGAAAATGCATTAACTAAATATTTGAGAGATGATTCATATAATAATTTATATAATGCTTTTTACCCTCAAACACTTAGAGCCATTTCTAATACTGGAATTGACAAGCTGTTTAATAATCTTATAAAAAAATATAATAAAATTCCTCTAGTTAAAAAAGTAGATTTTGATTTGTCAGATTATATAACAGTTAAAACAATTGACGGAATTTTTTTTCTAATTAGCGAGGAAGAAAAAAAGATTAGAAATAATCCAAAAGCTAGAACTACTGAACTTTTACAGAAAATTTTTAAATAATATGAAAAAATTTACCTGTTTATTAATATCCTTTTTATTAGTATCATGCTCATCCAATGAATTAAAGAAAACTATCATACTTTCTAAAGCTTCAACTAATTATGTTAATTGGCTGATGGATTCAAACTTTAACATTGTTAATGCATATGATTGCAATAATTTAGATAGTCTTCTACTACTTGCAGACGGAATTGTGTTAACAGGAGGCGAGGATATAAATCCTTTAATGTATGGTGATAGTTCAAACTTATTACTTTGTGAAGCAATGGATTTTCGTAGAGATACTATTGAAAAAAAACTATTTGATTTTGCATTATCTGAACATATTCCGTTTGTGGGGATTTGTCGAGGTATGCAAATGATGAATGTTGCAAATGGAGGAACTCTCTATGGTGATATTCCAACGGAGTTAGGAGAGAGTGTTGTACATAGAAATAAAGGAGAGGTTATGCATGATATACTAGTTACATGTAAGAATTATGATTATGTAAATATGATTTTTCCTAAAGATATCGACATATCAAATAGAGAAAATATATATAATGTAAATTCTTGGCATCATCAAGGACTAAAAGATATTGCTGAGGGAATTAATGTTATAGCTGAATCTTATGATGGCTTGCCAGAAGCTGTTATAATGGATAAGAAGATACATCCTTTTATGATAGCAGTACAATTTCATCCTGAAAGATTAGGCTCGGAAAACGAGATTCATAAAAACATGCGTCGTAATTTTTTCGATGCAATTCTTGAATAGCATCGCGGGAGTTTTTCTATTTTTGTATTAGATGCAAACAAGCAAAACCATACTAATTATTTTAGATGGATGGGGACATGGTGATAAATCAAAATCTGATGTTATTCATAACGCTAANACTCCTTTTATAGATTCATTATATNCTCGCTTTCCNAACTCTGAATTATTAACCNATGGTGAAAAAGTTGGACTTCCAAATGGACAGATGGGTAATTCNGAAGTAGGTCATTTAAACATTGGNGCAGGAAGAATTGTTAATCAAGATTTGNTGAAAATCAATAANGCATGTGAAACGAATTCAATAGCAGAAAATAAAAATTTATTAGCATCATTTGAATATGTTAAGAAAAATAATTCCTCTNTACATTTAATTGGCCTNGTCTCAAATGGGGGTATACATTCTCATCAAAANCACCTATACTCCTTATGTAAATTAGCAAATGAAAATAAGATTTCNAAGGTTTATATACACGNATTTACTGACGGTAGAGATTGTGATCCTAAATCAGCGAAAAACTTTATTAAGGAATTAGAAAATAATTTATTTGGAGCAAAGATTGCTTCAATTTCTGGTAGATTTTATGCAATGGATCGCGACAAAAGATGGGAGAGGATTANGAAATCTTATGATGCNATGGTANACGGTATTGGATTAAAAACTTCTAATNTTCAAGAAAAAATACAGCAGTATTATAATGAAAATATTACTGATGAATTTATTCCCCCCACAGTTTGTGTTGATTCAAAAGGATCAGCAATTTCACTAGTTCAAGATGGTGATGCCGTTATATGTTTCAATTTCCGAACCGATAGATGTAGAGAAATTACAACTGTTCTTACTCAAAANAATATGCCTGAATTTCAAATGAATAAATTAAATATTCATTATACCACGATGACAAGNTATGATCAAGAATACATAAACGTAAACGTTCTTTTTGATAAAAAAAATATAGAAAATACTCTTGGTGAGGTTTTAGCCAGAAATAAATTGTCTCAAACTAGAATTGCTGAAACTGAGAAATATCCTCATGTCACATATTTTTTTTCAGGTGGTAGAGAGGAAAAATTTNTAGCAGAAAAAAGATTAATGGTTGATTCTCCAAAAGTTTTGACATATGATCTTCAGCCTGAGATGAGTGCTTATGATTTAACCAATATAACCATTGAAGAGATTAATAAACAGCCTGATTTTATCTGTGTAAATTTTGCTAATCCTGATATGGTTGGTCATACTGGAAATTACAATGCAATTTTAAAGGCATTAGAAGTTGTAGATGAATGCACAAAAAAAGTTGTCATAGCAGCTACAGAAAAAAAATATAAAATAATGATTATTGCAGACCATGGAAATGCAGATTTTGCTACCAATTCAGACGGGACTCCAAATACANCACATAGCTTAAATCCTGTTCCATGTTTTATAATAAACACAACACATAAAAATATAAGTAATGGTATCCTTGCGGATGTTGCCCCAACTATTTTAGAATTAATAGGAGTAGAAAAGCCCAAGGAAATGACCGGTAACAGTTTAATATAAATAATATGAAATACATTAATAAATATATAGAAGAAAATAAAGATAGATTCCTTGATGAACTAATAGAACTATTGAAGATCCCATCAATAAGTGCAGATCCTCATTATAAAAATGCGGTCTTAAGTTGTNCTNAAGCAGTTGCTGATTCNTTAAAAATTGCTGGCGCAGATAATGTTAAGATTTGTCCAACAGCAGGATATCCAATTGTTTATGCTGATATGATTATTGATAAAAATTTACCTACTGTTTTNGTTTATGGTCATTATGATGTTCAGCCAGCNGATCCACTAGAANTNTGGGAGAGTGGTCCTTTTGAGCCCATTATTAAAAAAACAGAAGTTCATCCAGAAGGTGCAATTTTTGCTAGAGGTGCTTGTGATGATAAAGGACAATTCTATATGCATGTGAAGGCATTTGAATTAATGATGAATACTAATACTCTCNCATGTAATATTAAATTTATGATTGAAGGAGAAGAGGAGGTTGGTTCGGAAAATTTATCTGATTTTGTTNTCTCTAATAAAGACAAATTATCATGTGATGCTATTTTGATCTCAGATACNGGNATCATTTCAAATACTACACCTTCAATTACTACNGGNTTAAAAGGATTAAGTTATTTAGAGGTTGAGGTAACAGGACCAAACAGAGATTTACATTCGGGCCTTTATGGAGGTGCAGTTGCAAATCCTATTAATATCTTGTGTGAAATGATTGCTTCAATGAAGGATGACAAAAACCATATAACCATACCCGGTTTTTATGACAAAGTTTTAGAACTTTCTAATGAGGAAAGAAAAAAAATGGCGCTTGCACCTTTTTCTTTAGAAGAATATAAAAAGGCACTAGATTTATCCGATGTTCATGGTGAGGATGGTTACACCACAATGGAAAGAGTTGGGATAAGACCAACATTAGATGTTAATGGTATTTGGGGTGGGTATATTGGAGAGGGCGCTAAAACAGTGATTCCGTCTAAGGCATATGCAAAAATATCTATGCGATTAGTTCCAAACCAATCAGATGAGGAAATAACCAAATTATTTACTCAGTACTTCAAAGAAATTGCCCCTAAAAGTGTAAGTGTTAGTGTGAATCCTCATCATGGAGGAGAACCCTATGTTGCCCCAACAGATGTTCTAGCATATAGAGCTGCCAGTGAAGCAATGAAACAAACCTTTGGAAAAGAACCTGTTCCAGTGAGATCGGGTGGAAGCATTCCAATTGTTGCTCTTTTTGAAAAGGAGTTAAATGTAAAATCTATTTTATTGGGATTTGGATTAGATAGTGATGCAATACATTCGCCAAATGAACATTATGGAATTTTTAATTATTTGAAAGGAATTGAAACGATACCCTATTTTTTTAAAAATTTTGCAAGTATGTTTAATGGGGAATAAAAATATAATTTGAGATGATTGTAAGTAATTATTATTATGGTAACTACGACAATTTGTAATTCTCAAAATAATAAAATGCCAAAATCAAAAAAAAATCGATATAAAAATTCTTTAATAAAAGAATCCAGCCCTTATTTACTCCAACATGCACATAACCCTGTTGACTGGTATCCTTGGGATGAAGGAGCTTTAGATAAAGCAAAGCAAGAGGATAAATTACTTCTAATTAGTATTGGTTATTCTGCATGCCACTGGTGTCATGTGATGGAACATGAAAGTTTTGAAGATGAAGAAGTAGCTAAAATTATGAATGATAATTTTATATGTATTAAAGTTGATAGAGAGGAAAGACCTGATATTGATCAAATATATATGACTGCGGTTCAATTAATGAACCAAAGAGGTGGTTGGCCATTAAATTGCATTGCTCTTCCAAATGGCAAACCATTCTGGGGAGGGACTTATTTTCGAAAAGAAGATTGGAAAAATCAAATTCATAACCTATCAAAATTATATAAAGAGCAAAGGAAAACAGTAATTGAATTTGCTGAAAAAGTAGCTAATGGTATTTCTCAAGTTGAAATGATTATAAAAAATAAAGAAGAAAAAATATTTTCTTTCAAAGATTTAGACAAAACACTTGCTAATTGGATAGCTTCTTTTGATAATATTGATGGAGGTATTGAAGGTGCTCCAAAATTTCCAATGCCAAATGCATATAGTTTTTTATTGAAATATGGACATTTATCCAATAATAACAAAATATTAGATCACATTAAGTTAACATTAGATAAAATGGCTTTTGGAGGAATATATGATCAAATCGGTGGTGGTTTTTCTAGATACTCTGTAGATCAAATATGGAAGGTTCCTCATTTTGAAAAGATGTTATACGATAATGCACAATTAGTTAGTTTATACTCTGATGCTTTTTTAAAATTTAGAGAACCTATTTATAAGGAGATTGTTTTTGAGACACTTGATTTTGTAGAACGAGAACTATATGACGATTCTGGAGCTTTTTATTCAGCTCTTGATGCAGACAGTGAAGGAGAGGAAGGTAAGTTTTATGTNTGGAAAGAGGAGGAATTAAAAAAACTCATTAAAACGAATTATAAAATATTTAAAGACTATTTTAATATAAACAAAGTAGGATTATGGGAAAATGGAAACTATATTCTTTTAAGGAAAAAATACAAATCTGAGATAATTGANAAATANAACATTACCATTAATGAATTAAATTTCTNCATATCAGATTGGAAAAAAANTATTTTTGATTCNAGAGAGAAACGTATTAGGCCGGGCTTAGATGACAAGTCGTTAACCTCATGGAATGCACTTATGATGAAAGCATATATTGATGCATACCTTTCTTTTGGGGACGAAAAACATTTGAAAATTGCTAAAAGAAATGCTAATTTTATTAAAAATAAGCAGTTAAATAGTGATGGAAAGTTATGGCATTCTTATAAAAATGGATCCTCATCTATAAATGGNTTTTTGGAGGACTATGCACAAACTATTTCAGCATATATTCGACTATATGAAGCAACCTTTGAGTTGGAATGGTTAGAGTTATCTGAAAAAATGATGCATTATATTTTAGAGCATTTCTATGATTCAGGATCATCAATGTTTTTCTTTACATCTGATTTAGATCCAAAATTAGTAGCCCGAAAAATGGAAGTTCATGATGATGTTGTTCCCGCTTCAAATTCTGTGCTGGCAAATTCATTATTTGATTTAGGAGTAATAAGGGCAAATAATAAATATAAAAATATGGCAGCTTCGATACTAAATAACATTAAGCCTAAGATGGATTCTTATTTTACTTCTTATGCTAACTATGCTAATCTTTTACTTAAGTATACAAAACCATTCTATGAAGTTGTTATTACTGGACAAGATGCTTTTAAAAAGTCAATAAAAATTAATAATTTTTATTCGCCGAATAAATTATTAATTGGAGGCGATAATTCAAATTATATTCCACTATTAAAAGGGAAGAAATCCAATAATTTGTTTTATTATATTTGTGAAGACGGACTTTGCAAGCAACCCACATCAGATATAAAAGAAGCAATTAATCTTTTACAGTGAAAACAAATTTTTTTGTAGAACAACAGAAATTTACACAGCTATGGCTTTGGTGTTTGTTAATTGCATCATTTCTATTACCCTGTTTGATTCCATTATTAACAGATAATGATATTGATTTTTTAAATGATGATTCAAAAGTTGTACTTGTTTTAGGTTTATTTTTTTGTTTGTTTTTTTATTTGTTAGAACTTAGAGTGTCTGTAAATAAAGAAGGAATTCATTACCAATTTTTCCCTTTACATCTTAAATCACATACTATTAAATATGATGAAATTGAAAGAGCTGAAGCTATAACTTATTCTCCTATTATGGATTATGGAGGATGGGGTATAAGATTTAGATATAAAGCAAAAGCTTATAATGTTAAGGGAAATGAAGGAGTAAAAGTATATTTAAAAACTGGTAGACACATTTTGTTTGGCAGTCAGAAAAGTTCAGTTTTTGAAAGTGAAATCAAAAGGTTTATGAAGCTTTAACTAAATAGTAGTTTTTCTTACCTTTTTGTACTAATACATATTTATTGTCAATTAGTATTTTTTCTGAAGTTTGAAACTCTAGATTTATTTTTTCTTTGTTAATGCTAACAGCATTTGAGTTAATCATTCTTCTGGCCTCTCCTTTACTACTAAAAATAGATGTCTTTTCAGTAAAGAATTCTAATAGTCCACACTTTAAATCTTCTTTATTTATCTGGAATTGCGGTACCCCTTCAAAAACAGATAAAAATGTTTGTTCATCTAAATCTTTAAGATCATCAGAAGTAGATTTTCCAAATAAAATATTACTTGCATTTAATGCTGAATTCAGTTCATTTTCACCATGAACTCGTTTAGTAATATCTATTGCTAATTCTTTTTGAAGTATTCTAAGGTTTGGAGCCTTTTCATGTTCACTTATTAAATCTTCAATTTCAGCTTGATTTTTTAANGTAAATATTTTAATATAATTCTTTGCATCATCATCAGANCTATTTAGCCAAAATTGATAAAACNTATAAGNAGAGGTTTTTGTNTTGTCNAACCACACATTCCCTTCTTCCGTCTTCCCAAACTTCCCTCCATCAGATTTTTTGATAAGAGGAGTTGTAACAGCAAAAGCTTCTCCGCCAGATTTTCTTCTTATTAGTTCTGTTCCTGTTACAATATTTCCCCACTGATCTGAGCCGCCTAATTGCACTTTACACTGTTTGTTTTTC
>NZHS01000059.1 GCA_002689735.1 Flavobacteriales bacterium
CCTATTTTAAATATCTTTTTTTCATTTACGCGAGCTGTGGCTAAAGTAATAGTATCAGCATTAACTATAATTTCAGAAAAATAAATATCCTGCTTATTTCCTAAAGAATCTATATAAACATAATCAGCCGAAGCAGAATACTTATTGGCACTAAAAATGTCAATTGTAGCATTATTAAAGGAATGATATCTTATAAGTGGATCCAATAATAAGCTTGAATTATTAAGAGTTCTAATCCTTGCTCCACGCTCAACAATTAATTCTCCAGAGTCTGGAAAAATAACTGCATCGGCAATATTTAAACTATCAACACCATGAGCATTAATAATAAAATCCTTTAAACTATAATCAGCACTACTAGCAATAAACGATAAAGAATCTTGATTACTATTTAGTGAAATAAACTTAGACCCTTTACTGTTATTCAGCTCTTTTTCACCAAAAGTTAATTGCTCTTTATCCATCTCCCATTTTAATTTATCTATATAGCTAATATATTCGCTAGCAGGGAAAGTAACATAAGAACCCGAGCCATTTGAATAAAAAACTCCTTCTCTATCAGAAAGATCAATATTAGCTCTTAGATTTTGAGCATTAAAAGCTATAGAATTATTATTATCAAAAACATTTAAGTTTGCCGTGTCAGCCTTGAACCAAGTAGAATTAAATGAAAAGAAATTTGAAGATACTTCTGCTAAATCAAGTTTCATAATTCCATTACCAGTTAATCCAATTGGTTGCAATAATAAATTCCCATTTAAGCTTGATTTTTTAGAATACATACTAAACATATCATGAGTTTGTGAAATAGATAGCTTATCTAAGTAAGGCTGATAAAAACAATATGTCTTAGTATTAGATACTTGAGGGAATTCAATCCCTTTATTTACTTCACTTATTGAAATTGCATTTGAAAGCATTGCAGTTGAGTCAGGATAGAAAATAATATCTTCAGAATAAACTACAGATGTTAAATACTCAAATTTTCCACTTCCTCTTAAACCATCATTTCCAAGCTCAATTTCATCAAAATATCTCGCTTTACCCGAATACAATGGGAATCCATCTTCAGGTGCATTTCTTTTAAAGCCTAAAGAATAATCATTTTTCAAACGTAAAGTATCCTCAAAAACAGGGAAAATATTNGATGAAGTAAAAGTACCAGCAAACCATAATCCATTACCATTATAACTTTCTAAGCTATCAATNGAAAAAGGTTTTAAATGAAAAGAAAACTTATCTCTATTATATACTCCATCAAAAATCTTAGGACTATCATAATAAACATATGAATCATTAAAACTCTTAAATATAGGNTACTCNGGGTGCTCCCCTTTTCTTAAACCAGATTTATTAGTAGAATCATCTATAATTAATTCACCAGTTACAGATTCAATAACAGTTTTAACTCTAGTTAGCAAAGGGTTATTATATAAATCAAATCGTAAAGGTTTTAATGGAACCGATAATTGAACGGAATCGATTTTATTTAGATCAACTTTAAACTCATCATATTTAAAATGAAAATCACTTCCATAGAGATTCACTCTTCCATTTCCAGCGAAAATTCTACCATTAAAAACAAAATCTCGATTTTTTAAAATTTTAACCTCACCTCCTCTAGGGTAAAAAGCAACTTTTTGAGAGTCACTTACAGCAATTTGATTGATACCTCTAATAATTAAGTCTTTTGATTTAATATTTAAAGCTGCATTAACAATAACTAAAGAATTTCCAACAACTTTTGAATTAAATTGAATAACATCATAATCGCCTTGTTTAGATTTTGCCATCACATATCTTGAAAGACTTGGAAGAACAGTAATTCTTTCTTCACCAAAATCATAAAACAAGAATCCTTTATTTGCTAAATCCATTAAAAAATGTTGAATTTGAACAAGAGGGAATTTTGCATATCTAGCAAAGTCTTCTACAAAAAACTGATCCTCTTTTTTCTCACTAACATAGTTTTCAATTAATATCAGTGGATGAATAGCGTCAATACCTTGCATCTCATCAAATCTTTTTTCTAAATACATATCTACAGATTCAAAATTAACTTCTGATACAGAAGTTCCAGGTAAAGAACCAAAAGTGATTATATCCTCATCTATTTCCCACTCAAGTAATTCAAACTGCATATTTAATTTATGATATGTATTTAGCATAGTGGAATTAAATTTTCCACTTTTAGTAAGTTTTAGCTTTCTTTTATTGTTATTGTAGTTAAACTTTAGGTTAGAATGATAAAGAGAATCATTATCAAAATAAATTTTAATTCCAACTTGCTGAGAAGAAATAATATCCCCACCTAATTGAAATTTATTTGCATTAGCTACAAATATCTTTTTTCCATTATTATTAAAAATTAATCTTGCATCAGCGTATTTTCCGCCATCAGCAATAAAAGAAGATCCTTGAAGTTTATAGCCGCCTTTATAATCCACCTGAGGATAAACATTCTCGATTATAATATCTTTGGAGTATGAAACAAATTTTGGATAATTATCTACTTGTTTACCCTTTGTGATTTTATCTGAGAAAAATCCTTGTAAAGGAAAATCAAACATTAATTTGTTCATAAAAGAAACAGAATCTGCTTTTACTAAAGTGGTTCTTGTATCAATCACATAATTCTTTAAATTTACATAAACACTATCAATGCTTAAACCTTTTTTTTCCCAATTCATTAAGCCTTCAGAACCATTTATCCTATAGTTATATGGATAATAATCTCCCAGAACTTTATAAATAGATAGTTTATCACCATCAGATTGACATAAAATATTTGTGAAACTATTAAAAACAATATATGGACCAGTATCGTCAATTTTAAATGAGTAATCATCGCTAGAAGTTTTCCATATCGTTGTTCTTGTTTCTCGTAAAGTATTACTATCAATAAGGTCTAAAGTGAAATAGTAAAATACCATTAGTTTTTTACTAGAAAAACCATCTATAATTTTTGAAACAACCATTAACCAGTCGTCAATATTATCATTTGAAATATTTTTATTTTTTAAAGAAGATAAACAAAGAATAAAATTATTAAAATGTGAAGAGGCTTTCAATCTCTTTTTAAGCATCTTATTAGAAATATCGATGATTTGATTTTCTTGCTTGTTAGTAAAAATATTATTTGATGAGAGTTTTTTAAAATCTTTGAAATTGGACTTTAAATCTGAATTATCTGAAGAAGTCATTACGCTTTCAAGCTCCTGNATGTANGATTTAAANTCTTCAGAAAAAATTGTTATTTTTTTCTGAGCACTAGTTTGAGTAATACTTATTAAAAACAGAAAAAGGAAAAGATATTTTATTTTCTTAAATGCACCATTGACCATTGACCTTTATTTTTTTTATTAATAACATTAAATCTATTATTAATCGACAAATTAATAATAAAATCTACATCTTCTTCTAAAAATCCACTAATGAGTAAATCCCCTTTATTANNCAGTAAATTATAATAATCTTCAATATCTTTTTCAATAATATTACGATTAATGTTTGCTAAAATAATATCAAAATTTTGATTTTCTATTAAGTTAATATCACCATGTAAAAAAGAAACATTCTTTGTATTATTTAAATTTGCATTATCAATTGAATTCTGAAAAGCCCATTCATCAATATCAATACCTACTACTTGCTTAGCACCATTTTTTGAGGCAACAATTGACAAAACTCCTGTGCCACTTCCCATATCAAGTATTGATTTATCATTCAAATCAAGATTGTATAATTCATTAATCATTAAAAATGTTGTTTCATGGTGCCCTGTCCCAAATGACATTTTGGGTGTGATTATAATTTCATCTTTAAAATTGCCATTATTATTGTGAAACTCAGATCGAATTAAACAATGAGAATTAATCTGTATTGGTTTGAAATTTTTTTCCCACTCTTCATTCCAGTTTTTTTGAGCTACATGATTAATATTGTAATTTAGCTTAGTAAATTGTTTGATTTTATCTAACTCTATGTCAAGTTTCATTTTATCAAATAATTTTGATTGTATGTAACACTTCACACCATTATTGTTTTCGAGATATGTTTCAAACTCAATTTCATTTAATCTTGCAACAACAATATCAGAAAATACCTCGGATTTTTCAAGCTCAATATCAACTTCAATATATTCCATTAAAAAGAATTAATGATTGCAGTAAAATCAGAGGATTTAAGGGAAGCTCCACCTATTAACCCCCCATCAATATCAGATTGAGAAAATAATTCTTTAGAGTTTGTTGGTTTACAAGAACCTCCATATAGTATAGATGTATTATTGCTTATTTCTGTTCCAAACTTATCCGATATTAAAGAACGGATAAAGAAATGTATTTCCTGTGCTTGTACTGAGCTTGCCGTTTTACCAGTACCTATAGCCCAAATAGGTTCATAAGCAATAACTATCTTACTTAAACTTTTTTGATCTAAACAAAGAATAGTTTCCTCTAACTGCTTTTTTATAACTTGTAAATACTCCCCTGATTCTCTTTGATCAATATTTTCTCCACAACAAAAAATAATCTTTAAATTATTTTGTAATGCTTGAGTAATTTTCAAATTCAAATTTTCATTGGATTCATTAAAGATAGATCGACGTTCAGAATGCCCAATAATAATATAATTAACGCCTATTGAATTTAACATACTTGCAGAGATTTCTCCAGTATATGCACCATTATTATATTCACTACAGTTTTGACTAGCTATAAAAACATGATCATGATTTGCACAAGATCTTACAACTTTATCTAAGTATATAAATGGTGGAGATAAAATTACTTCCACATTATTATCACTTGAATGTAATCTTAAAATTTCATCAACAAGTGAAGTAACTTCGTCGTAATTAAGATTCATTTTCCAATTACCAGCAACTATTTTTTTTCTCATAAATTATTCTATTCTTACGCGAGGATCTACCCAAGCGTATATTAAGTCAACTAAAATATTAATTATCACAAAAATCATTGAAATAAAAATAACTGAACCCATAACTACAGGTAAATCCATATTATTTAAAGCATCAACAATTTCTTTTCCTAATCCGTTCCATGCAAAAATATACTCAACAAAAACTGCACCAGCTAATAAAGAAGCAAACCATCCAGAAACAACTGTCACAACTGGATTTAGAGAATTACGAAGAGCATGTTTAAATACCACTACAAACTTGTTTAGACCTTTTGCTTTTGCTGTACGAACATAGTCCATTGACAATACATCTAACAATGAGCTTCGACATAGTTGTATAATAACTGCAAGGGGTCTTATACCAAGAGTTAAAGCTGGTAAAATAACATTCTTAAATTGTATAGTTCTACTAATACCATAATCATCAATTTCATATAAACTACCAGTCATGGATAGACCTGTATAGGCATTTAGCAAGTAACCAAATACCCAAGCAATGAGTATAGCACTAAAAAAAGAAGGTAGGGCCATTCCAAGAACAGAAAAATACATAATAGATTTATCAATGAGTGTATCTTTGTTTAGAGCAGAAAAAACTCCCAAAATTAAACCAAAAATAAGAGCAAATAAAATTGCTAAAAATGCTAATAAAAAGGTGTTTGGAAAAGTTGATTTTATTATTGAAGATACTTTTAAATTAGATTTAACAAATGAAGTTCGTAAATATGGAGACTTTGAAACAACATTATAATTTTTAAAATCAAAAATTTTAACTGCATTATACTTTTTTTCATCTAGAAATGTGAAAGATGATTTAGATTTATTATGAAAAGAAATGAAAGAAAGATCATTCAGATAATATAAATATTGAACGTATATAGGCCTATCAAAACCATACTTCTTTTTTATAAGTTCTAGCTGTTTTGAATCTTCCCTTTTATCAAGCATCATACGAGCTGGATCACCAGGAAGAACGTTAAATAAGAAAAAAACTATGGTAAGAACTCCAAATATTACAAGAACTGAATAAAATAATTTTTTAATAAGATAATTAAACAAGTAATTAAATATTAATTAAATAAACTTTCAAAATCCTTTGCATTGTATTCATTAGAGCCTGTACCATCATAAAATCTCATTTGATTTCCATTATTATAATATATGATAACAGGATTTTCATATTCAAAACCCAATACTTCTAAATAACTATTTATGTCATCATCAGGATTATAGAACTCCATTATTTGATATGAATACTCCNTTCCAGAATATTTTAGAAAATCAGGAATTTTACCTTCTTCTGTATCAGAAAAAATAATATGGACATCTGGAAATTCTGTTGAGTTACTTGCAATTTCTGTTAGTGACTTTGCGGCATCCATACAGTGCTCACAACCAGCATCAAAAAAGCATAATATTTTTTTTCCTTCATTAATATTAAAAGCCTCATCTACATATGAAGAATATGAAGATATCTGCTTACTACTAGAATTTGTAGCAATTGGCAATAATGAGAACATTAGAACTGAAATTATTAAATAACCATTAAGAAGCAATAAAAAACTACTTTCTTTCTTGTCATTCACATTTCTATAAATAAAGATCAATAAGAGAATTGTAAAAATATTTTTAATGAATGCTTCAGTTGGAGTCATAGCTATTAATTGACCAAAACATCCACAGTTTTCATCATTACCAACAAAAATATCTAGAGCCAAATCAACATTAAAAATTATTAATAATAAAATAGTTGATGGAATAATTAACTTTTTAATATAATGAGTTTGAAGAATAGCAAATGCAATAAAAAACTCAAAAGCGATAATCAGCCTAGATAAAAAAGGAGCAAAATCTTCGCTAAAACCCATAGGAATTAGTTGTCCTTCTTCAAAAACCTTTGTAATACCATATAAAGGAGTAGGATAAAGCTTTGCTATTGCAGATAAAAGAAATAAGCCAGATATTAGTAATCTTGAAATTAAGGTAATATTCTTCATGAATTATTTGTTTAATTTAATAAGCGCAAAAACAGCATAATTTAACATATCAAGATAATTAGCATCAATGCCTTCAGACATTATAGTACTTCCGTTGTTATCTTCAATTTGTTTAACCCTTAGTAATTTCTGTAAAATAAGATCAGTTAATGAACTAACACGCATATCTCTCCACGCTTCACCATAATCATGATTTTTATTAACCATTAAATCCTTAGAAGATAGAACATGCTTATTAAATAAATTCATCACTTTCTCAAATTTAAGGTCTTCTGGTTGCTCAGATACACCTAAATCAATTTGAATCAAACCAATAACTGAATAATTAACAATTCCAATAAACTCATTAATTACACCTTCGTCAATTTTCTGAATACCTTTACTTTCAATGCTTCTTATACGTTGTGCTTTAATAAAAATTTGATCTGTTAAAGAGCTTATTCGTAAAATTCTCCAAGCGCTTCCATAATCTTTCATTTTTTTTGCAAAAATGTCCTCACATTTTTTTATTATTGAATCATATTCAACAATTGTTTCATTCATATAATCAAATTTTAATCAAAGTTTAAATATAAAATATTTAAAGTGTCAAAAATAGCAAAAGATAAAACTAATTATATTGATTTTTCAACACCTATTGTGATGGGGATATTAAATATTACAACAGATTCTTTTTATGATGGCGGCAAGTTTTTAACTGAAGATAATATTATTAATCAGGCTCAAAAAATTGAAAATGAAGGTGCTAAAATAATTGATATTGGAGCTTCATCATCACGCCCAGGATCAACTCCTGTTTCTGAAGAAATAGAATTGGAAAGATTAATACCAACAATAAAACTAATTCAAAAAAACACCAAAGATTTAAAAATTTCGATAGATACTTTTAGAGCTAAAGTAGCAGAAGAATGCATNAAAAACGGNGCACATATAATAAATGATATCAGTGCAGGTGAAAAAGATTTCAAAATGTTTGAAACNATAATTAATTTAGATGTNCCATATATTATGATGCATATGCAAGGAACTTCTAAAGACATGCAAGTTAATCCANCATATAATGATGTAANTTCTGATATAATNAGTTTTTTTGAGCAAAAAGTNGAACAACTTCAAANAAAAGGTTTTAAAAAAATTATTATTGATCCAGGATTTGGTTTTGGAAAAACAATAGAACATAATTATGAAATCCTTAGAAAATTCAAAAAATTTAAAAAATTTAATTTACCAATACTTGCTGGTATNTCAAGAAAATCNATGATTTATAACTTACTAAATGTAACATCAGAANAAGCTCTAAATGGAACTACAGNAGCAAACACAATANGTCTATTAAATGGAGCTAACATCTTAAGAGTACATGATGTTAAAGAAGCAGTAGAGTGTATAAGAATTTNTGAAATGATCAGATAAGTAGCTTANCCACCGAAATCATCAAAGCGAACATTTTCATCAGGAATACCCCAATCATCAGCCATTTTAATAACTGCTTGATTCATTAGAGGAGGCCCACAGAAATATAACTCTAAATCTTCAGGCGCTTCATGATTGTGTAGAAATTTGTCAATTACTACTTGATGAACAAAGCCAGAAAAACCATCACCATTTGGATCATCAAGATTTTTTTTCTCTACCCAATTATCTTCAGCAATAGCATCTGATAAGACTAGGTGAAATTTAAAATTTGGGTAATCTTTTTCTAAATCTCTGAAATAATGAATATAGAAAAGTTCTGCTCTAGACCTTCCGCCATAAAAGAAAGTAACTTTTCTTCCAGTTTTAATGGTTCTAAAAAGCTCATAAAGATGAGAGCGCATTGGGGCCATACCAGCTCCACCACCAATATACAACATTTCAGCATCAGAATCATTTATAAAAAATTCTCCATAGGGTCCTGAAATAGTTACCTTTTGTCCTTCTTTTAATCCAAAAATATAAGAGGATGCAATACCAGGATTAATATCAGCCCATGTATTTTTTGCTCTATCCCACGGGGGTGCAGCAACTCTAACATTTAACATAATTCTTTTACCCTCAGCAGGATATGAAGCCATAGAATAGGCTCTAACAATTTCTTCATCATTACGCATTACTAAATTTCGCATAGCATAAGGACCTTCTGACCAATCTTTTTCAAACTTATTTGGTTCGCCAGGATGATCTTGGGGATGTGCAGCAATATCCATCTCGGAGAATTTAACTTCACCTTCTGGTATTTTAATTTGAATATAACCACCAGCTAAATACTCCATATCTTTTGGAATTTCAACAATAAATTCTTTGATGTAAGTAGCAACATTATAGTTGGAAACAACAGTTGCTTCCCATTCTTTTACACCAAAAACCTCTTCAGGGATGGTAATATCCATATCTTCCTTCACCTTTACTTGACAACCAAGTCTCCAGTTATTTGCAATTTTTTTTCTTGAAAAATGAGGTTCCTCTGTTGGTAATATACCACCACCGCCGGAATTTACTTGACAAGTACACTGTACGCAAGTTCCACCACCACCACAAGCAGATGGAAGAAAAATTCCTTCATTACTTAGTGTTGTTAATAATGTACTTCCACCATCAACTTCAATTTCCTTTTCTCCATTAATCATTATTTTTATTTTTCCAGAAGGAGAAAGTTTAGTTTTAACAAATAAAATAACTGTAATTAATGTTAAAATTAACAACAAAAAAACTGATATACTACTTATTACTTTTAGTGTACTTAAAATAATCATTTAATTATAATTTAATTCCCATAAAACTCATAAATGCAATTCCCATTAAGCCTGTGATTATAAATGTAATGCCTAAACCACACAATGCTGGAGGAACATGAGAGTATCTAATTTTTTCTCTTATCGCCGCAATACCGACAATGGCTAAAAACCAACCAATACCAGATCCAACACCAAATACTACTGCCTCAGTAATATTACTGTATGCTCTTTCTTGCATAAAAAGAGACCCCCCTAAAATAGCACAGTTAACAGCAATAAGTGGTAGAAATACTCCTAATGAGCTGTATAAAGCAGGAGAAAACTTTTCCACAATCATCTCTACGAGTTGAACCATAGAAGCAATAACTGCAATAAACATTATAAATGATAAAAAGCTTAAATCTATATCTTTAAATTCTTCACCAAGCCAAACTAAAGCCCCCTTCTCTAAAACATAATTTACTAATAAATAGTTTATTGGTACAGTAATGGAAAGAACAAAAATCACTGCAAGACCCATACCAACGGAAGTTTTAACAGTTTTAGATATAGCTAGATAAGAACACATTCCTAAAAAATATGCAAAAATCATATTTTCAATGAAAATACTTTTTACGAAAAGATTTAAATATGACTCCATTTATAATTAATTTTTCTCAATTAAACTTCTATTTTTTGATCTTTGAAACCATATATATAAACCTACAGTTATTAAAGCCATTGGCGATAATAGCATTAAGCCATTATTTACATATCCCATTTCATAGATAATATCTGGAATAACCTGATAACCAAGTAGTTTTCCTGAACCTAGTAATTCTCTAAAAAAAGCAACTACAATAAGAATAAAACCATATCCTGCTGCATTTCCTATTCCATCTAAGAAAGATTTCCATACTCCATTACCAAGAGCAAAAGCCTCTAATCTTCCCATTACAATACAATTTGTAATAATCAAGCCTATAAATATTGATAATTCTTTACTAACATCGTATGCGTATGCCCTTAATACTTGATCAACCAAAATAACCATGGATGCGACAACCACTAATTGAACTATTATTCTTATTCTGTTTGGAATAAGATCTCTCAGTAA
>NZHS01000060.1 GCA_002689735.1 Flavobacteriales bacterium
CAATTTTGGATAGTGTTATTTATTTTGATGGTGAGAAAAATGGAGTGCCAGTTGAGGTTGCAATGGTTTACAATAGTTCATATTCTGAAAATGTTCATTCTTACGTAAATAATATCAATACTCATGAGGGAGGAACGCATTTGGCTGGATTTAGAAGAGCTCTTACTAGAACTTTAAAGAAATATGCCGATGAATCAGGTCTATTAAAAAAAGTAAAATTTGAAGTTAGTGGAGATGACTTTAGAGAAGGATTAACGGCTGTTATTTCTGTTAAAGTAATGGAACCTCAATTTGAAGGTCAAACAAAAACAAAACTTGGNAATAAAGAAGTTACAGGAGCTGTAGATAAAGCAGTTGGTGAAATGCTNACAAATTATCTTGAGGAAAACCCCAAACAAGCTCAGGTTATTGTGCAAAAAGTGATACTNGCTGCTACAGCTAGAAATGCNGCNAGAAAAGCAAGNGAGCTAGTACAAAGAAAGAATGTTTTATCTGGCTCTGGATTGCCTGGAAAGCTTTCAGATTGTTCTGAAAGAGATCCNGCAAAATGTGAGATATATTTAGTTGAGGGAGACTCAGCNGGTGGTACTGCCAAGCAGGGTAGAGANNGACATTTTCAAGCTATTATGCCNNTAAGAGGTAAAATACTNAATGTTGAAAAAGCAATGCAGCATAAGGTGTTTGAGAATGAGGAAATNAAAAATATTTATAAAGCACTTGGAGTTTCNTTAGGNACAGAAGAAGATGAAAGAGCTTTAAATACNGAGAAANTAAGATATCANAAGATTGTAATAATGACNGATGCTGATATTGATGGNAGTCATATTGCTACANTATTATTAACNTTCTTTTTTAGATACTTAAAAGCATTAGTTGAACATGGATATGTATATATTGCTACTCCTCCATTATATCTTTTAAAAAGAGGAAAGGATCACAGGTATTGTTGGGATGAAAATAATAGAGANAAAATTATTGAGGAAATGAANGGNGGTAAGGATGTTAATGTTATAATTCAANGATATAAAGGTCTTGGAGAAATGAATGCAGGNCAACTATGGGATACNACAATGAATCCTGAATTTAGAACTTTAAAGAAAGTNAGTATNGATAGTGCTGCAGAAGCNGATAGNGTATTCTCTATGNTAATGGGTGATGATGTTCCNCCAAGAAGAGCATTTATTGAGGCAAATGCCAAGTATGCAAATATTGATGCGTAAATAATTTAAAAATTTAAATAAATATGAAANTTACAGTAGTGGGAGCAGGGGCAGTTGGAGCAAGTTGTGCTGAATANNTAGCAATAAAAAATTTTGTNTCAGAAGTTGTTTTATTAGATATNAAAGAAAATTTTGCTGAAGGAAAGGCAATGGATTTAATGCAGACATCCTCTCTAAACGGATTCGATACAAAAATTACTGGAAGTACAAATGACTATTCTAAAACAGCAAATAGTGATATTGCTGTAATAACAAGTGGAATNCCTNGAAAACCAGGAATGACNAGAGAAGAACTTATTGGTATTAATGCTGGAATTGTAAANACAGTTTCTACGCAATTNATTGAACATTCTCCNAATGTTATTNTGATTATTGTAAGTAATCCTATGGATACNATGACNTACTTAACTCACAAAGTTACAGGTATCCCTAAAAATAGAATTATTGGAATGGGAGGTGCTCTNGANAGNGCTAGATTTAAATANAGATTAGCTGAAGCACTCGAATGTCCTATTTCTGATATTGACGGAATGGTAATTGGAGGTCATTCTGANAAAGGAATGATTCCTCTTACNCGACTTGCAACAAGAAATAGTNTTAGNGTTTCAGAATTCATAAATAGTGAGAGATTAGNTCAAGTTCTTAATGATACAAAAGTTGGCGGAGCTACTTTAACTTCTATGCTTGGAACATCTGCNTGGTANGCTCCTGGAGCTGCTGTTTCTGCTCTTGTTCANGCAATNTGCTGTGATCAAAAGAAAATTTTCCCNTGCTCGGTTTATTTAGATGGTGAGTATGGCTTAAATGATATTTGTATTGGAGTTCCTGTAGTTTTAGGTAAAAATGGTATAGAGAANNTCGTTGAAATTGATNTAANTNNTAGTGAAAAAGCAGCTTTAAGTGAATCTGCTACAGCTGTNANTNCAACAAATAAACTTTTAGCTGATTTAAATTAGAGATNTAAAAATGTATAAAAAGTAATATCTTCTTGTAGTTTTCACAAAACTTTTTATTTTTGCAATCCAAATTTTATTATTATGAGAAAAGGTATCCACCCAGAAAGTTACAGATTATGTGTCTTCAAAGATATGTCTACTGATTATGCAATTNTAACAAAATCTTGTGTTGAATCTAATGAAACTATTAAGTGGGAAGATGGAAATGAGTACCCTCTAGTTAAGATGGAGATATCTTCTGATTCTCATCCATTTTACACAGGTAAATCCAAACTAATTGATACTGCAGGTCGTATTGATAAATTCAAAAGNAAATACGAAAAGTTTAAGAAATAATTTTCTTTCTCTTCAGATAATTTAACCCCGTGCTTTTGTATGGGGTTTTTTATTTAAGTTTGCTTAAACTACTNTTATGAATATTATATTATTTGATAATAAAAGAGAGGACTTTTATCCTTTATCTCTTACAAGACCAATTGCTGAATTTCGTCTTGGTGTTTTAACAATTAAAGAAAAGTGGGGAAGTTATTTTGATTCTGTATCNACATTTTCAAATGATTACTTNGCTGAAAAATTTAATACAAAAAAAANTAAAGAGGATAATATTTGGATAAATTCACAGCTACTTCCATCAAAAGATATTGTAACTGAAATTAAAAGNCTAAGAGTAGGNGAGGTTTTAAAAAAAGAATCTATNATNTTAGCTTTTAGAAATAGTGAATTTAGNTCAGATGAATTAAATAATGTTGAGTCAAATTCAGACTTTAGTTTTCTNTCCTCAATAACTGATATATTTAGCTTAAATGNNGAAGAAATAATNGCTGATNTAGCANTGATGAATCTTCNAAATAATATGAAAAGNCTANANGAAATCACTGATTCAAATATTAAAAGCGGTAAATNNCCTGTTTATGTTGAAGAAGGCGCTACAATTGAAAATTGCTATATAAACNCTTCTGAGGGCCCAGTTTATATTGGNAAAAANGCTCATATTATGCAAGGATCAATGCTTAGAGGTCCTTTTGCCATTTGTGANAATTCTGTTGTNAAAATGGGTGCAAAAATCTATGGGGGAACNACNATAGGNCCTTTTTGTAAAGTTGGTGGNGAAATTAATAATTCAGTNTTTTTTGGTTACTCATCAAAAGCGCACGACGGCTTTTTAGGTAATTCTATTATTGGTCAATGGTGTAATTTAGGTGCTGATACAAATAATTCAAATCTTAAAAATAATTATGATGATGTAAAGATTTGGAACTATGGTTCTGAATCATTCTTAAAAACAGGTCTGCAATTTTGTGGTTTAATAATGGGAGATCATTCTAAATGTGGTATAAATACAATGTTTAATACGGGTACTGTTGTTGGCGTNGGAGCAAATATTTTTGGCTCTGGNTTTCCAAGAAATTTCATTCCATCTTTNAGCTGGGGAGGTAAATCAGGNTTTATTATACATAAATTAGAAAAGTTTTTTTCAACTGCTGAAAAAGTTATGAAAAGAAGAAGCATTCCTTTTACTGATATTGATAAACAAGTCTTATTAGAAGTATATAATATGACAAAACGATATCGTAACGAGAAATAACTGACATAAAGGCAATCAATATCTTAACGGCATACTTTTTGACTATACAATAGTTAAAAGACATTTATATATGAATAAGAAATTTCAATTAAAAGAATTACTACTATCTTCAACAATTGATGGTGAGAGTGAATTTTTTCCATTATTAAGTGATGAGGATGAGCAAAAAATTGATAAAGAAAAAAATCCAGAAGTCCTACCAATTCTCCCTCTTAGAAACACAGTTCTTTTTCCGGGGGTAATTATCCCGATAACTGTTACTAGAGCACGTTCTATCAAACTTATTAAAGAGGCTGAGAAAAACAACAAAATCATTGGAGTTGTTTCTCAAAAAGATTCTAAAATTGAACTACCTCAACTTACTGATTTAAATAAAATTGGTACAGTAGCTCAAATTTTAAAAGTTTTGAAAATGCCTGATGGAAATATTACTGCTGTAATACAAGGAAGAAAAAGATTTGAATTAGATGAAATGATTGAAACAGATCCTTATTACAAGGCAAGAANTAAGGACTATGTTGAGGTGAAGCCATATTCTGATAAGGAATTTGATGCATTAGTTTCATCCATTAAAGATTTNGCNTTAAAAATAATAGATGAATCTCCNAANATNCCAAATGAAGCATCCATTGCAATAAAGAATATAAAAAGTTCATCTTTTGTTATCAATTTTGTTTCTTCAAATATGAGTATAAGTATGCTTAATAAACAAAATTTATTGGAGGAGATTGATTTGAAAAAGCGTGCAATTAAAGTTTTGGAATTACTTTCTAAGGAACTTCAAATGCTTGAAATGAAGAACGAAATTCAATCTAAAGTTAGAACGGATTTAGATCAACANCAAAGGGAGTATTTTTTANATCAGCAAATGAAAGCTATTCAAGAAGAGCTAGGAGGTAGTGGCTCTGGAAAAGAAATTGAAGAAATGCAGTCTCTTGCTTCAAAGAAAAAATGGTCAAAATTGGTAAAAGAAGCATTTGAAAAAGAATTAAAAAAACTTCAAAGAATGAATCCTTCAATGTCTGATTATTCAGTNCAAAGAAGTTACCTTGAACTNATNNTAGACTTGCCTTGGAATGAATATACTAATGATGATTTTGATTTGTCAAAGGCTAATAAAATTTTAAATAGAGATCATTTTGGATTAGAAGAAGTTAAAAAAAGAATAATTGAACATCTTGCTGTACTCAAACTAAAAGGAGATATGAAATCTCCAATTATATGTTTGTATGGACCTCCTGGAGTTGGNAAAACATCTTTAGGNAAATCAATTGCTGAAGCTTTAGGAAGAAAATATCANAGAGTTTCATTGGGAGGCTTGCGAGATGAAGCAGAAATTAGAGGTCATCGAAANACTTATATAGGTGCNATGCCNGGNAGGATTATAAAAGCAATTAAAAAGGCTGAATCCTCTAATCCAGTTTTTGTTCTTGATGAAATAGANAAAGTTACAAGAGATTCACACGGGGANCCTTCATCNGCATTATTAGAAGTTTTAGATCCTGAACAAAATGAACAGTTTCACGATAATTATCTTGANTTAGAGTATGATTTGTCCAAAGTTTTATTTGTAGCAACTGCAAATTCTCTATCNACTATTCAACCTGCTTTAAGAGANAGGATGGAAATNATTGAAATNAGTGGNTATACAATTGAAGAAAAAGTTAAAATTGCTCAAAAACANTTACTTCCTAGACAGCTCAAAGCNCATGGTGTTGGAAAGAGNAAATTAGTACTTTCAGATANTATTCTTGAAAAGATCGTTGATCAATACACTAGAGAATCAGGAGTAAGAGGTTTAGAGAAAATGATAAGTAAGATGATAAGGTATGCTGCNAAATCTATNGCGCTTGAAGAAGAATACGTAATAAATGTTGATGTGCCNACAGTCGAATTNGTTTTAGGTCCTCCAAAATTTGATAGAGATAGGTTTTTAGATAATTCAATTCCTGGTGTTGTTACNGGACTTGCATGGACGAGNGTTGGNGGAGATATTTTATTTATNGAAAGTAGTTTAAGTAAAGGNAAAGGACAACTTTCAATTACNGGAAATATCGGTAAAATAATGAAGGAGTCAGCAACATTATCTTTAGAGTTNTTAAAAGCAAANTCGAAGCNTATATAATATAGATTCAAAGTTNTTTCAAGANACTAATGTACATATTCATGTTCCNGANGGAGCAACTCCTAAGGATGGCCCTTCNGCTGGNATTACTATGTTNACATCTCTTGTTTCTGCNTTTACAAAAAGANTNGTTAAAGATAANATTGCNATGACNGGNGAGATTACCTTAAGAGGAAAAGTTCTNCCAGTTGGAGGTATTAAAGAAAAATTACTTGCTGCTAAAAGATCTGGAATAAAAGAGATTATATTGTCTAAACAAAATGAAAAAGATGTTAAAGTAATTAATAAGCAATATTTAAAAGATATGACGTTTCATTATGTAGATAACATGCATGAGGTTATTTCTATTGCTCTACTTTAAATTTTTTAGTTTTACATTAATGAATCTGAGATGTTTTCTTTTTATACTTATAATACCTGTAACTGTTTTATCTCAAAATGGAAATTCTTCTTTTGAATTTGTAAATACAGATTTCTCTTCACGATCAATAGCAATGGGAGGAAATCTAATATCAGTCTATGATAATGATATTTCTCTTGCTCAGACAGTTCCATCTATTTTAAATATTTCNATGAACAATAAAATTAGTTTTAATTTTATTGATTATTTNTCTGATATTAAAATGGTCTCNTTTGATTATTCAAANTCNNTAGATAAANTTGGNTGTGTCTCATTAGGTTTCTCTTCAATAAATTATGGNGATTTTTTAAGAACTAATNAAATAGGAGAACAAGGATCNACTTTNTCTGCTTCAGANCAAATTTTTTCACTTGGAATTGGAAGGCTATTAATGCAGAATTTAAGCTTTGGGATAAATTTGAAATTTTTAAATTCAAATTATGATAGCTANAGTTCATATGCNTTAACATCAAATNTTTCATCNACATATTTTAATAATGATAAGACATTTACAACAACTCTATTGCTAAAAAATCTTGGAAAACAAATTAATTCATATTCTTCTTTTCAAGAAGAGGTTCCTTTTGAGATTCAGTTTGGACTCAGTAAAAAATTGGAGCATCTTCCTTTTAGATACTCTATAGTTTTACAACACTTAAATAGGTATGATATTAGTAACGATTATTCTTTGAATAGTTTTACAAATAATGAAACAGGAGAAATTGAATTTCAAGATGAAAGTATTGCTAAGACATTATTAAGACATGTTGTAATTGGAGGGGAATTAAATTTGTTTAAAGAAAACTTCTTTATTAGAGGAGGTTTTAATTTCCAAAGAAGATTTGATATGACAATAGATTCCTATANCGGAATGGTTGGTTTTTCGTTTGGCCTTGGAATAAATGTTTCAAAAATTAAATTTAGCTACAGTAGATCTTCTTATCACCTTTCTGGAAACTTAAATACATTCAGNATTAATACTAATCTTAGTAATTTTGGNATATGAAAAGTTCATTAATAAATATTGCAATTGATGGACACTCTTCATGTGGCAAAAGCTCTATAGCAAAAGATATTTCNAAAAAATTTAAAATGAAATATGTTGATTCTGGAGCAATGTATAGAGCAGTTACTTTATTCTGTTTACAGAACAATTTTGTAGATGAGGGGAAGATAGAATATCAAAAAATTTTAAAAAATCTTCATCAAATAAATATTTCATTTAAATATAATACCAGATCTGAAATCATTCTTAATGGAAATAATGTGGAAAATTTAATAAGAGATAATGATGTTTCAAATTACGTTAGCAAGATTAGTCAAATTGAACAAGTTCGATCTAAATTAATTTCCCTTCAAAAGCAAATAAGCTCACAGAAAAATGTTGTGATGGATGGTAGAGATATTGGCACTAAAGTTATGCCTAACGCTGATATTAAACTTTTTATAACTGCAGATATCGATGTGAGAGCAAATAGGCGTTATAAGGAGTTATTATTAGCAGATAAAAAAGTTACTTATGATGAGGTACTTAAAAATTTATCAATAAGAGATTTTGATGATACAACACGAGATATTAATCCATTAATAAAAGCTGAAAATGCTATTGTAATTGATAATACAAATCTTAATTTTGTTGAGCAAAACAATCTTATCTTTAACATCATCAAAAAAAAAATAAATGAAAATAACAGTTGATTCAAAGTCAGGTTTTTGTTTTGGTGTAGTTTATGCAATTGAGATGGCAGAAAATATCTTAGTTAAAGATAAAAAGCTCTATTGTCTTGGAGATATTGTTCATAATAATAAAGAAGTAGATAGATTAAATAACTTAGGATTAGAAATTATAGATCACTCAAGGCTTAAAACTCTTACAGATTGTAAAGTTTTAATAAGAGCACATGGTGAACCGCCATCAACCTATAAAATAGCATTAAAAAATAATATTGAATTACTAGACGCATCATGCCCTGTTGTTTTAAAATTACAACACCAAATTAAAGAAGGTTATGAAGATATAAGTAAGATAGATGGTCAAATTATTATTTATGGAAAGCAAGGACACGCTGAAGTGACTGGATTAGTTGGCCAAACAAATGGAGAGGCAATTATTGTTACAACGGAAGATGATTTAGAGAAAATTGATTTTAATAAGCCGATTTACATTTATTCTCAAACTACAAAAAGCCCTTCTGCTTTTCAAAATATTATTGATAAAATAAAGCAAAGATTAAATAAACTAGGAAAGAGTTCTGATGTTAAATTTGT
>NZHS01000061.1 GCA_002689735.1 Flavobacteriales bacterium
AGGAACTCCATACTCATTGAGTGAATTTCACATGCTTCATATGTTGGCCACAAATATCTGTTAACCGGTTGTTTTCTACTTTGATAACACTGAAATGCATGACCAGCTTCATGTGTTAAAACTGTTACATCATGATCAGTGCCATTGAAATTAGCAAAAATATATGGTCTTTCTAGAGATGGAAATGATGTACAGAATCCTCCACCAGACTTTCCAGCTCTATTGTCAAGATCCATTAATTCTTCGTCAATCATCATATTAAAAAAATCATCAGTCTCTTTTGAGAGCTCACTATACATAGTTTTTGCTTGAGCAACTTGAAAATCTACTCCACCCTTAGGTTTTGGATTTCCTTCTTTAAAATACAATGTGTCATATACGAACATGTCATCATAACCTAATATTTCTTTTCTTTTTAGGTTAATTTTCTCAACTAGAGGAACAATATGCTTTACAATTTGTTTTCTATATTCACTAACCTCAGCAGCTCCATAGTCTGATCTGTTCATATTAAGATATCCAAGAGGTATAAAATTTTCAAATTTTAAAACTTCTGCTTTTTTATTTCTGACGTTTACCAATTTGTCAAAAATAGAATCTAATTTTTCTTCATTTTCTTTAAAAAAGCCATCCATCAATTCATACGCCTCCTTTCTTGTTTCTCTGCTAATATCTTGCATAAAAGGAGATAATCCAGCAAGATTTAATGTTTTGCCTTTATATTTTATTTCTGCTCCAGCAAGTAATGCTCTATATTCATTGCTAAGTTCATTTTCTTCTTTCATTAAGCTAACTAATTTTGAATCAAATGATTTTAATTCCATAGAAATTAAATTAAAATAATGTTCTCCAAATTCAGACAGAAGTTCTTTTTTAAATTTTGATGCATCTATAGCCTTAGTAAACTGGTTATCTATTGCAGCAATTTCAGGACCAATTTCATTATAGTATTTATTTTCTTTTACTGCTTTNTCATCTTTTGTNTTTTTAGCAAAGTTTAAATGAGCAATACTACCGTAACTATGATAATTTTTTTGAACACTTTGATAATTATTAATAATTTCAATTTGTTGATCAGCAGAATTAGCAGAATTAAAATTATTAATCATAACTTGAGTGTCTCTTTTGAATTCTTCTAGATTAATTCGCTGGTAGGGGAATTGACTATATTTCATTACTTTTTAGTTTTTTTTGATTCTTTCTTTTTTGCTTTTTCTAATTTAATCATCTTAAGTGATTGCATAGAATTATACCACTGTATTACTTTTTTAATATCTGAAATATATACTCTTTCTTCATCGTACTCTGGTAATATATCTCTAAANTAANTTGTTAGTTCAGTTTTAGAAGATTTGTGACTTATANAGNGTCCACAATTTGTTTTTGTTGCAATNTTAGTGAATATTTCAGATAATGGAATCGTATCATTATATGTGTAAATTCCAATTTCATCCAAAAGATTAGCTTGAGTATGAGAATATATAGCAGTTCTTTTTTTTTCTATTAAAGATTCTATTATTACATTATTGCTAGACCTTGATATAACTTTAAATAAACCAGGTTTNCCTGAGACATTAATTATTCCTTCTAAATTCATAATAATTTTTGTGCAAATTTACATTTTTTATCATGTAAGATAAATCTATTATTTAAAATATATTTGTAATATTGANAATTATATTCAATATGTTTTTATCAAAAGCAAAGCAAAATAAGCAAATAATTTCCTGGTCTTTTTATGACTTTGCAAATCAACCTTACACAACTTTAATAATAACTTTTATTTACAGTGCTTTTTTTGTTAATTATATTGCTCCTAATGAGATNGAAGGNACATTNTTATGGGCAAATGCAATTTCAATAACTGCNATTATAGTAGCTTTTTTATCTCCATTNTTAGGAGCTTTTGCTGATGAAACTGGNTATAGAAAATTTTTTCTTGTTTTTTTTACTCTCTTATGTTCACTTTTTACGGCTTTATTATATTTTCCTGAAAAAGGAGATTTGTCTTTAGCTATTGCTTTTGTAATAATTTCAAATATTGCTTTTGAAATGGGNTGTGTTTTCTGTAATTCATACTTAAAAGAATTATCTAATGATAAAAATATTGGAAGAGTTTCAGGAAATGCTTGGGGTTTAGGTTTTTTAGGAGGCTTGTCNGCTTTGTTTATTTCATTTGCTCTTTTTGATGTGAATAATCCCCAAGAAGTCAAACAAATATGTGTTTTTGTGGCAATTTGGTTTGTTTTATTCAGTTTACCTACTTTTATTTTTCTTAAGGATTCCAAAAGAACTAAGGTTACAAAAAAGGATATATNCTCTTCATTTACCTCTATNTATACCACATTTAAAGAAATTAGAAATNACAAAAAAGTAGTAAATTTTTTAATAGCTAGATTATTTTATAATGATGGATTAATTACAATTTTTGCATTAGGTGGAGTGTATGCTGTAGGGNNATTAAATTTCACAATGAATGAAGTTTTAATTCTTGGTATAATTTTAAATGTATTTGCAGCACTTGGTTCTTTTGTCTTTGGNTCCTATGAAGATAAAATCGGCACTCGTAATGTAATTAATCTATCATTAGTAATTCTTATAATTTCAACAATACTTGCTTTTGTAGCACCATGGACTAATTATCCAAAAGAAGTTTTTTGGATTGCTGGTGTTTTGTTAGGCTCAATGATTGGTCCTAACCAATCTTGCAGTAGATCTTACATGTCTCAAATAATTCCTGCAAATAAAAAAAATGAGTTTTTTGGATTTTATGCTTTAACTGGAAAAGCTACATCATTTTTAGGCCCCTTGTTATTTGGCTTGATAACTAAGTTTTATAGTCAACAAATGGCTTTATTAAGTGTTGTTGTATTTTTTATTATTGGTTGGCTTCTATTTAATAAAATAAGTTTATCTAAACCTTTTAGATGGAAGAATTAAAGTTTGATATTGCAATAGTTGGTGGCGGTATTGTTGGTTTAGCAACTGCATACAAATTACAACTAAAATANCCTAAATTATGCTTAGCAGTAATTGAAAAAGAAGATTCNTTANCATTTCATCAANCCGGTAGAAATTCNGGNGTNATTCATTCGGGNTTGTATTANAANCCNNATAGTNTAANAGCAAAAAANTGTGTTGANGGNAGAAAACAACTTGTAGCTTTTGCTNGNCAAAACAATATTGATATTGATATATGTGGGAAGATTGTATTAGCCACAAATAANATACAAGCAAAAAAATTATTNGAGCTTAAAATAAATGGAGAAAAAAACGGATTAAAAGATTTAAAAATATTAGACTCAAATGAACTAAAAAAAATAGAGCCGAATGCAGCTGGTAATGCAGCTTTATTTGTCCCAGAATCAGGTATTATAGATTATAAGCAAACAACAAAAAAATTTGCTGAAAAAATAACTTNAATAAATAAAAAAAGTAAAATTATACTTTCCTGTGAGGTTTTAAATTTTAACAATAATTTTTTACTTACAAGTAAGGGAAAGATTTACACAAAGAATAATATTTTTTGTGCCGGTTTATTTTCTGATAGATTAGCTAAAAAAGACANTCTTAATACAAANATGAAAATTGTAGGTTTTAGAGGAGATTATTATAAACTCAAAGATAGCTCTAGACATAAGGTTAATAATCTTATATATCCTGTGCCAAACCCAGAGTTTCCCTTTTTAGGAGTTCACTTAACTAGAATGACTGATGGGTCGATNGAGTGTGGGCCTAATGCTGTATATTCTTTTAAAAGAGAGGGATATAATAAGTTTTCATTTAATTTGATGGANGCTATAGAATCTCTATTTTTTATAGGAACTTTAAAATTGTTCATAAATCATTGGAAATTTGGTTTAAACGAATATAAAAGGTCTTTTTCAAAAAGATTATTTTTGAGAGATTTACAAAAACTTGTTCCTTCGTTGAAGCTAGATGATTTAGAAAAAGGAAAGAGTGGGGTAAGAGCAATGGCGTTGGGAAAAGACGGAGAGGTGATTGATGATTTTAAAATTGTTAAGAATAATAAAAATATACATGTGTTAAATGCTCCCTCTCCAGCAGCAACAGCATGTTTAGCTATAGCTGATAATATAGTATTGGCTTTTGCTAAATATTTTAGTTTAAATTAAAATTATGATTAAGTTTTTTGGTTTATTATCTAAAAAGAAAAAAGTTAAGCTAGACGCTTTAGTTTCCATTTATTGTAAAACTTTAGATGAAGTAATCTCTCACGGTTTTGTTGAAATCAAAGATTTTATTAATAATAATAACAATTTAGAAAATAATCCTAACCTTAAAGCAGATGATGTGAAATGGTTTAGACTAATTATTTATCTAGGAAATTTAACTAATTTAAAATCTCATTTTGAAGAAGAAGAAGTGTTAAAATTACGTAATCTAATTGTTGATGATATTAATAGGAATTCGAGTGAAAATGAAAAAATAGCTGATGTTGAAAGTTTTCTCCAATATGAAAGTTATTTTGTAGATCTTCTAAATGAATTTGATTCTGAAATAGATGCTATGGCTTTTGCAATCTTTGAAAAATATAATATAAATGATTTTCAAGGAACACTATTTAAAAGAAAAAATAAGCCTAATCCAATCTTTATAAGTGAAATGAAAAATTTATTGAAACATTTTATTTGGAACTGGGAAGAATATTTGCAAAAAAATAAACTTCAATTTTAAACTCCAGTATAGTTTGATGGGTTGATTTTTTTAAGCTCTTTTTTTATATTATCCCCAACATTTAAATTATCAATAAAATCACCTATTGTTTCTTTAGTAATTTTTGAGTTTAGTCTTGTAAGTTCTTTTAAGCTCTCATAAGGATTTGGNTAGTTTTCTCTTCTAAGAATAGTTTGAATAGCTTCAGCTACTACGGCCCANTTNTCATCTAAATCANTACTGATTTTTTCTTTATTGATTACTAATTTTTTAATCCCTTTGTTTAATGATTTTAAAGCAATTAATGTGTGTGCTAAAGGAACTCCAATATTTCTTAAAACAGTACTATCTGTNAAATCTCTTTGAAGTCTTGAAATAGGTAATTTATCTGCCATAAAACTAAANAAGCTATTTGCAATACCNAAATTTCCTTCAGCATTTTCAAAATCTATAGGGTTTACTTTGTGAGGCATNGCAGATGAACCAACTTCATTTTTATTAATTTTTTGTTTGAAATAATCCATTGAAACATATGTCCATATGTCTCTTGAAAAATCAATTAANANCGTNTTAATTCTTGATAAATTATTCATTNTGGCAGCTAAATTATCATAGTGCTCTATTTGCGTAGTTGTTTGTTGTCTTTTAAGCTCTAAGGAGCTTTTTAGNAAATCGTTAGAAAAGTCAACCCAATTAATATCNGGAAATGCAACATGATGAGCATTGAAATTACCAGTAGCACCTCCAAATTTTGCAGTATNTGGTATTTTGTTCATTAATAATAATTGGTTTTTCAGTCTTTCAACAAAAACCATCATTTCTTTTCCCATTCTTGTTGGAGATGCAGCCTGTCCATGTGTTCTGGCTAACATAGATATATCACTCCAAATGTTAGCATTTTTTTCTATTAGTTTAATTAAGTTACTTATTTCAGGCANAATAATTTCTTCAAGAGCTTTTTTAATAGAATATGGAACTGCTGTATTGTTAATGTCTTGAGATGTTAAGCCAAAATGAATAAACTCGTTGAACTCTTCAAGCTTTAACTTTTTGAATTCTTCTTTTATAAAATACTCTACTGCTTTAACATCATGATTTGTTATAGATTCTATTTCTTTAATTCTTTGCGCATNATNATTATTAAAATTTGAATAAATCTTTCTTAATTCTTTAAATTTTTCTGAGGGAAAGTGATTCAATTGTATGATTGAGCTATTACATAATGCAATAAAATATTCAATTTCAACTTTAACACGAAATTTAATCAGTGAAGCTTCTGAAAAATAATTCTGAAGATCTTTTGTTTTGGAATTATATCTTCCATCAATTGGTCCTATTGCATTTAAAGGAGNTAAGCTCATTATTTTTTTTACAAAATTACTTAATTTAATAATATAATATTTCTCATTCTTAGTTTAGTTTCATTTTTGGTTATTTTTGTATTGTGGTCACATTTGTAATAATTATATCNATTTTCTTACTNATATTAGGCTTGATTGGNTCTGTATTGCCAATAGTTCCAGGTCCACCACTTTCTTTTTTTGGATTATTATTNCTGCACTTTTTTACCTCGTTCAATNTTGAGGGTGATTACCTCTTTTATTTTGGAGCTTTTGCTTTAATAATTACACTTCTTGATTATTGGCTACAAATTTATTCCGTAAAGTATTTTGGAGGAGGAAGATCTTCTACAGTTGGAGTTGTAATTGGTATTTTATGTGGTCTTTTTATTTTTCCTCCTTTTGGTATCATTATTGGTCCTTTTTTTGGTGCATATTTAGGAGCACTTATTGAATCTGATTATGATTTTTTTAAATCATTTAAGATAGCCTTAGGCTCTCTAGTTGGTTTTCTTGGTGGTACAATTTTAAAATTTGTTTATTCTATTTTCTGTATTTGGTATTGTTTTGATTATTTGATATGATAAAAGTTGGAGTGATTTCATATCTTAATTCANTGCCATTTGTNTATGGACTANAATCTAGTTTAATATCCAAGTCAATTGANATTTCCCTATCTTATCCNGCTNAAATTGCTGANCAACTGCAAAAAGGAGANCTAGATATTGCATTAGTTCCAATTGTAGTTTTAAATGATCAAAAGAATATTAGTATAATATCTGACTTTTGTATTGGTNCTGAAAATACTGTTGATTCCGTATGCTTATANTCNCATGTTCCAATAAATGAGATTAAATCAATTACTTTAGATTATCAATCTAGAACTTCTGTAGAGTTATTAAANTTACTTTTAAGAGATTATTGGAAAANCTCNCCTNTCTTNTATAATTCNTCTAAAGAATCTCAATNTAATATAAAGGATGATCAAGCTTCATTAGTAATAGGAGATCGTGCTTTTGATTTAAATGGTAAATANNCNTACGTATATGATTTAGCTGAGTACTGGAACAAAATGACTCAAATGCCATTTGTTTTTGCATGCTGGGTTTCAANAACTAAATTAGATANAGCNTTTCAAAAAGAATTTAATATTGCTCTTAAATANGNAATAGATAATATAGATGANGCAATATTTNANAAACAAACTTTATATTCTAATNTNAACTATAAAGANTATTTAAATAAAAANATTTCTTATAATCTTAATACAGATAAGAAAAGAGCTTTAANATTCTTTTTAGAAAGAATTAAGTTCTAATAGATCNANGATTTTTTTTTCAATTTGATTTTCAAGATCTTTTAATTTTTTTGGTGCCCCAAAATAATCTTTTATTAATTTTCCATTTATCATAATATATGTTGTTGGTAGATCTGATATTCTTTCTGTGTATTCTTTTTTTAACTTATAAAAACCTATTTNTTCTGCCTTTNATAAAATTTTTTGAATTTCTTGTTTTTCAATTTGTAAATTATANATACCTATTTTTTTTACATGCTTTATTCCATTATAAACGATTGNACCNTTATTGTAGATTTCAATTTTTAAAATAGGGCAGGTGCCAAAGCAAGCNGTCTTTTCTAAAGAAATAATTAGTTTCTTTTGATCATTAAAGATTTGATTTGAAGTTGTTTTACAAGAGGATAGAATAATAATAAATATTATTAACAGGTAGCCTCTCATTACTANCTTTTATTTTTATTCTTAAGTTTTTGTTCTTGTCTTTTCTGCATTTCTTCTAATTTCTTTTGGAAGTTAGATTTCTTCTTTGGTTTCTTTTTATTTTCCTCTAGTTGNCTTANAATAGCATCTTCATCAATAAATTTTTTCATGAAGTATTGTTGACTAAATGTGAACATGTTAGCTAGAAAGTAATAGTAGCTCAAGCCAGCAGCATAATTGTTGAAAAAGCCTAAGAACATTATTGGCATCAAATACATCATCCACTTCATTTGAGCCATTTGCCCACTTGCCATTTGACTATTCATTCTAGTGTAAAGAAGAGTGGATATAGTCATCAGTAGAGTAAATAAGCTTATATGATCGCCATAAAATGGTATCTCAAAAGGAAGGTCATAAATAGAATCATATGCAGATAGATCATCAGCCCATAAAAAAGCTTCAGATCTTAATTCTATCGAAGCTGGGAAGAAACGGAACATTGCAATTAAAATTGGAAATTGAAATAGCATTGGTAAACATCCTCCCATTGGATTTACCCCAGCCTTTCTGTACAAGCTCATTGTTTCTTGTTGAACTTTCATAGGGTCTTTCCCTTTATGTTTTTCAGTCATTTTATCAATCTCAGGCTTTAAAACCTTCATTTTAGCTTGAGATAAATATGCTTTGTATGTGAATGGAGATAAAGCAAGTTTAATAATAACTGTAAGTATAAAAATTATCAAACCATAGTTAGTAAAGAATTTACTGAGAAAGTCAAAAATATTTATAATTATATATTTGTTAACCCAGCCAAAAATACCCCAGCCTAATGGGATGATTTCTTCAAATTTATAATTGTAAGACTGTAACTGCTTGTAATGATTAGGCCCAAAATAAAATTGAAAATCTAATTTCTCATTTCTATTGTGATTGTAAGGTAATTCAAATTTGGCAGAAAGATTTTTTATGTACTTTGAGTTTTCATCTTTTACACTGTATAGAGAAGCATTCTCAAGACCACTTTTAGATACCAAAATTGAGCTAAAGAATTGTTGTTGAAAAGCTACCCACGATAATTTGTTTGAGAGTTTTTCCTCATCTTCTGCTGTTGTATATCCCAAATAATCAATATCATCTTGATCAGCTAAAAACTGATAGTATATTCCAGTATACATATCCTGGTTTGTTTTACTCTTTTCAGTTTGTGGCGTTTTCATTTGCCACTCAAGATTCATATAATTTAACTCATTTGGAATTACTTCATCCATTCCAATAAGATTGATGCTAAAATCTACTAAATAATCATCATTAATTTTATAGTTAAAATCTACGTAGTGAATACTGTCAACGGCAAGTCGCATTGTAACAGAATTCTGATTTTCTGAAGTATTATAAGAAATTGGGTCAAAGTATAAGTCTTTGGTATTGATACTAATTCCAGTTGAGAAATTAAGATTAAATATAGAAGAGTCTGAATTAAAAATTTCAAGTTCTTCGCCTGTGTAAGTTGTATATTTTTTTTGATTTGGACCTTCCTTAATAACAACAGATTTTATTTGTCCCCCTTTATTTGAGATGACAAGTTTAATTTTTTCATTTTCAAGTATAACTTCTTGATCTTGCGCAAATGAAGATTCTGAGAAAATACCGAAATCTGATTTATTTATTTTATTGTAAACTGGCTCTTGATTTATTGTATTTGAACTTTCATCAATCTGCTGAATTTGAGTAGATTGTAATTCAATTGGATTAGAATTATCTTCTTTTTTAACTTCTTCATTTGTTGGAAGAAAAAAGAAATTAAAAACAAGAAGTATTAAAAACATTAATACAAACCCAGTTAAAGAATTTTTATCNTAATTTTTCATTTTTTATTTNTAATACAAGCTTCAATAAAACTATTAAATAGAGGATGAGGGTTTAAAACATTACTGCTATATTCTGGATGGAATTGTACTCCAACAAACCAGGGATGATCAGGNATTTCAATTATTTCAACAAGATTGTTNTCAGGATTTTTTCCAACACAATGCATTCCAGAAGTNTTGTATGAATCAAAANATTTATTATTGAATTCATANCTATGCCTGTGNCTTTCTTGAATATTTATGNTTTTATATGCAGCAAATGAGTAGCTATTTTTTTCAANGGNACAATTATACTCGCCTAATCTCATTGTNCCACCCTTATTTGAAACATTTTTTTGATCTTCCATAATATCAATTACAGGNTGNTCNGTATTTGGATTCATTTCTGTAGAGTTAGCCTCTGGCATTTTTAAAACATTTCGTGCAAATTCAATTACAGCACACTGCATTCCTAANCAAATTCCAAAAAATGGAATGTTGTTTTCTCTAACATATTTTATAGCATTTATTTTCCCTTCTATTCCTCTGTCACCAAATCCTGGAGCAACTAAAACTCCATTTAAATCTTTTAAGCTTTGATTTACATTTTCCTCAGATAGTTCCTCTGCATGAATCCATTTTATATTTACTTTACAATCTTTTTCAGTTCCAGAATGAATAAATGCTTCACATATTGATTTATATGAGTCTTTAAGCTTTATATATTTTCCAACTAAACCAATGTTTACTTCTTTTTTTGGATTATTTAATTTAAATAAAAAGTTGTTCCATTTTTCCAACTGAACATCTGCTGTATCTTTTATATTAAGTTTTTTGAGAACAACTTTGTCAAGATTTTCCTTTTGCATTAAAAGAGGAACTTCATAAATACTTTTAGCATCCATTGATTCAATAACTGCCTCTTTTTCAACATTGCAAA
>NZHS01000062.1 GCA_002689735.1 Flavobacteriales bacterium
TAATGAATTTGATGGTATTATTACAGAAGAATATGACAAAGGTTCATTAGTGATGTTAAATGATGATGTGGAAGCATTTGCTCCTAAGCGTCATTTAGATAAAGAAGATGGGTCAAAAGTTAAATTAAATGAAAAACTAAAGTTTAAAATCTTAGAGTTTTCAAAAGAGAATAAAAAGATATTGGTTTCTCATACAGCTTCTTTTAAAGATGATTTAATTAAAGAAAAGAAAAGAACAGCCTCAAATACAAATAAGGCTGTTAAGGAAATTCAACAATCACAACAACAATCAACATTGGGTGATATTGAAGGACTATCGTCTTTGAAAGATGATCTGGATAAAGAAAAAAAATAATTAAAGACCCCGTTATCGGGGTTTTTTTTTGAATATATTTGTGACATATGACTAATGAAAGATTAATATTAGATAATAAAAAGATTGAAATTATATTTAATAGGTTGTGTCATCAATTAATTGAAAATCATAAAGATTTTTCAAATACAGTTTTAATATCTCTCCTTCCAAGAGGAAAATATATTGGAAAAATTATTTGTAATAAACTTGAAAAAATTATAAATAATAATATTGTTTATGGTGAGCTTGATATTTCATTTTATCGTGACGATCTGAGAAATCAGAATGAACCAATAATTCCTCATAAAATGGATATGAATTTATCAGTAGATAATAAAAATGTTGTAATTATTGATGATGTGCTTTATACAGGAAGATCAGTAAGATCAGCAATTGATGCTTTAATGCCTTTTGGAAGGCCTAAATCTGTTGAATTACTTGTTTTTGTTGATAGGAGATTAAGTCGACATTTGCCAATTCAACCAGATTATACAGGAAAGACTATTGACTCTATTGATTCTGAAAAGGTTGTTGTAAATATTGAAAAAAATAATGAGATTAAAAATATTTTAATTTTAAAATCTAATAATGAATAAATTATCTGTAAATCATTTATTAGGTATTAAATATTTAAATAGAAATGATATTCAACTTATTTTTAATACTGCGGATAATTTCAAAAAAATAATTAATCAACCAATAAAAAAAGTTCCATCATTAAGGGATATTACAATAGCTAATTTGTTTTTTGAAAACTCTACAAGAACAAAATTATCTTTTGAAATTGCAGAAAAAAGGTTGTCAGCAGATGTAATAAATTTTTCATCTGGAGCTTCATCTGTAAAAAAGGGAGAGACTTTATTAGATACTGTTAATAATATACTTGCTATGAAAGTTGATATGGTTGTTATGCGACACCCTAATCCAGGTGCATCTGTTTTTCTTTCTCAAAATATTAATGCTAATATAGTTAATGCTGGAGATGGTACTCATGAACATCCTACTCAAGCACTTTTAGATTCATACTCTATTAAAGAAAAATATGGAAATGTTGAATCAAAGAAAGTGGTTATTATTGGTGATATTCTTCATTCAAGGGTTGCTTTGTCTAATATTTATTGTTTAAAAATGTTAGGTGCGCAAGTTGCTGTTTGTGGACCATTAACATTAATGCCAAAATACTTAAATGATTTAGGAATAAAATATTTCTCAAATATAAATGAAGCATTAAATTGGTGTGAAATAGCAAATATTTTAAGAATTCAGCTTGAAAGACAAGATGTTAATCTTTTTCCGTCATTAAGAGAATATTCTAACGTATATGGGATAGATTTGGATCTTCTTAACAGCTTATCAAATGAAATTACAATTATGCACCCTGGACCAATTAATAGAGGAGTAGAGTTGTCAAGCGATGTTGCGGATTCAGATCATTCATTAATTTTAGATCAAGTTGAAAATGGAGTTGCAATTAGGATGGCTGTTTTATACTTACTTTCAAATAAAAATTAATATATGAAGAACACTTTAGTTTTTAAGATTTCGGATCAAAATGATTTTTCAAAATTAAATAAATCTCAAAAAGTTACAAATTTTATTGCTGATTTATCAACGCTTGAAAATGGTTTGCATAAACTTTTGATAAATAATTTCACTAAATTTGAAAAGTATGTACGTGCTAATAATGGATCATTTGTTATAGTTAGTAATGTTAATTTTGATGATAATTTAAACATTGTTCCAACATTACAGGAGGCATACGACTTTATTGATATGGAAGAAATGGAAAGACAATTAAATATTTAATTAAAAATTTAAAAATGAAACAATTATTACTTACTTTTTTAGCTATTTGTATAGCTTTACTATCATATTCTCAATGTACTCCTAATCTTTCAATTACATCACCAGGAATTTTCCCTGATGAAATTACTAATTTAAACGAAGGTTTTGTCGGTCAAGCATATTCTTCTCAAATTGATGTTTTAACTCCATTAGACACATCAGTTTCACTAAGTGGTCTAAATCTTAACGTAACTATCAGTAGTATAGATTTAACAAGTATTACGGGTCTACCAAATAATTTCACATATTCTTGTAATCCTCCAAACTGTTCATTTGCAGGTGGAACATACGCTTGTGCTGAAATTTATTCTACGATTAATCCTACACAGGCTGATATAGGATATTATCCTTTAGTTATGACAACTTCTACATTAGCAATTAATGTGCCACTATTTGGCACTTATACTCAAGAAGATACCGTAGATTATTTTTTCATAGATATTTCAAATACAACAGCTACTTTGGAACAAGTAAATGCTTCTACTTTTAAGATTTTAGATGTTTTTCCAAATCCTGCTTCTAAAAATGTAAGTTTTCAGTTTGTAATTGGTAAAAGTGAAAATGTTTCTTTTTATATTTTAGATATTCTTGGTAATATCGTTAATGAGAAAAAAATAAATTCAAATTATGGTGTAAACAAATTTGATATTGATATTTCTAAATTATCTTCTGGAATGTATACTTATTGTTTTAAGAATTCTAATAATCTAATTTCAAAAAAACTTATTGTTTCTAATTATTAATGTCTTTTAAATTAACAATCTTAGGATGTGATTCTGCTATTCCTACAGTTGATAAACAACAAACTGCTCAATTGTTAAATGTCAATGAGAGGTTTTTCTTAATTGACTGTGGAGAAAATACACAAGTCCAGCTCAGAAAATATCAGCTTAGTTTTCAGAGAATTAGTCATATTTTAATTAGCCATTTACATGGAGATCATTATTACGGTTTAATAGGTCTAATAACCTCAATGCATCTACTTGGAAGAAAGAAAGAACTTCATATTTATGCTCATGAAATTTTAAAAGAAATAATTAATGTTCAATTATCTGCTTCAAATACAAATTTAAATTACCCTCTTTTTTTTCATGTTTTACCTGCAAATGAGGAAAAGATTTTGTTTAAAGATGACAATATAGAAATATCTAATTTCTTGCTTGATCATACAATTGATTGTTCAGGTTTCTTATTTAAAGAAATATCATCCAAACGAGAAATTATTCAAAAAAAGATTGATGAGCATAAAATTCCATTTGATAAAATTCATGAAATTAAGAAAGGTGCTAATTATATTAATGAAAATAATCAGATTATAAATAATAATGAGTTAACTACACTAATCTCAAATCTCCATTCATATGCATATTGTTCTGATACTAGGTTTTCGTCAAGAATTATTCCAATAATTAGCAATGTAGATATATTATATCATGAAGCTACATTTTCTAAGGAGTTAGATGAAAGAGCTAATGAAACAGGACACTCTACAACTAAAGATGCAGCTAATATTGCTAAAGAAGCCAATGTAAAAAAACTGTTAATAGGTCATTATTCGAAAAGATATAAAGATTTGAATATGTTACTTGATGAATCTAAACAATTTTTTCATAATACATTTCTTACAAAAGAAGGTGATGTGTTTGATTTTGACTCCTTTTAAAAAACAAATAATATTTCGGTATATTTGCTTTAAATTTTTTTTTAATGAGAAGAATCTCTCTATTATTTCTTGTCTTATTTTGTTTTAATTTTTCTGTTTTTTGTCAGATAGATTCTGTTTCGGTTCAAGGAATAAATTGCTATAATGACACAGGATATGTTAAATTAAATCTTTCTCCAGGAGTATTTGTAATTGAATCAGATGAGTGGGAGTACCAGCCATATGATTCTACTTCATGGTTACCGATTGATTCTAATTCTTTTTTAAGTTTAAATTATGACACTCTACATACTACAACTTGTGGTAAATATAGAGTTACCCTTTTTGATTCTAATACAGGATTAGTTCCCGATACGGTAATATTTTTCGTGCCATGTGCTGTTACTATTGGTCTTGGTCAAGAAGAAAAAATAAAATGTTTTGGAGATTCCTCAGGAGTTTTAACTGCACCAACATTTGGCGGAATAGTTTTTGATCCAGATTCGAGTACATATGATTCACTACTAGTTTATTTTCCTAATGATACTACTGGAGATGAGTATTATAATTATGAATGGTATGTAGGTCCAAACGACACTTCTACACTAAATTGGACTTTAATTGGTGATTCAACGAATGTATTAAATAATGTTTATTCTCGTTTTTATAATATAGTTGTTACAGATGCTATTGGTTGTAAGGACACATTGGGTTGGGAGTTTGTTAATAATCCTTATCCTCTTTTAATTGATAGTTTTAATAGAAAAGATATTAGTTGTTATCAAGGTCAGGATGGTAATGTAAATGTTGTAGTAAATGGCGGTAGAAAATTTCACTCTAGTAGAAACTATAATTATTATATAGTTGATTTTAATAACGATACGATTTCTAGAAGTGATGAATTAGTTGTTTCACAAAATTTTAATCAGCTTGCAGCTTTAAGTGATTCTTCATTAGTAATTGATAGTATTTCATTCAATAATCTAGCTGCTGGAACATATACAGTTATAATTGAAGATAGTTTTGGATGTATAATAGATACCTTTTTCACTTTATTTGAGCCCCAACCATATGAAGCTTTTGTGTCAGAAATTATTCCAATCCAATGTATTTCTGACTCAGGTTTATTTTTTATTGACTCAATAGCTGGAGGTAATGGATTAGAGCATTACTATTGGCTTGAGTCAAATAATATGTCTGATTCAAATTGGTGTTTCGAGCTTTCTACTGGTAACGGTTATAATATTGTAATTTTAGATACAGTTTTTCAATGTTCTGATACTATATTTATTGATACAATTCAAGCTGATTTTGAAATTAAAATTAGTAATACAATAGTTAATGCTCTATGCTACAATACACCAAGTGGAACTATTAATATAGACAGTACATGGGGTGGTAATATTCCATATACTTATATATGGGGTGGAAATATAGGCACAAATATGTTAGCAGATAGTCTATTTGCTGGAAGTTATTTTTTGCAAATTGAAGATTCAATAGGTTGTTCTCAGTTTTTTGATTTTAATGTTGAACAAAATGATCCAATTTCAGTTAATAGTATTTTAAGCTCTCCTTCATGTAATGGTCTTAGCGATGGAGTTATACAAGTGAATGTAAGTGGCGGTGAATCTCCATATTCTCTTAGCTGGTCAAACGTAACAAGTTTTAGCGATTCATTATTTGGACTATCTTCAGGAATTTATATACTAAATATTGTTGATGATAATTTATGTGAGTTCATTACAACATTTGTATTGAATGAGCCTGATTCATTAGCATTATCTTTTAATAATTTTACAACACCATTGTTATGTTACGGTGGTTTAACTCCAATTTCTGCAATAGTTTCTGGTGGCACTGGTCCGTTCAGCTTCTCATGGAGCAACAACTCAACTAATTCCCAAACAGTTTTAGGAGCAGGAATATGGTCATGTGATTTAACAGACAATAATGGTTGCTTAATTTCAGAGAATATTATAATAACTCAACCAGATGAATTTTTTATTTCAGATTCAAGCTCTAATAATCCTTTATGTTCTGACGGGGGTTCTGCAAGTATACAAACTTCTGGAGGAACAACTCCAATATCATATTTATGGAGTACTGGAGAAATAACACAGTCAGTTAGTAACATTATGTCAAATAGTTGCTGGGTGATTGCAACAGATTCATGTGGAAATACTGATTCTGTTGGATTTAACTTAATGCCATATGATTTAGTGACTTCTGTTAATTATAATGATACAAATCATTTGTCTCAGGTGATAGTCGATTCTATTTCTTCTGGATCATCTTTTGGCTATGAATGGTTTTTTATTTATGACTCAACCAATATTGTGGCAACTGGAGCTGAAGTCTATAATTTATGTGAAGGCACATATGTTATTAGGACCTCTGATTTAAGCAATGGATGCTTTTCTGAAGACACATTAATAGTTAATTGGTATTTACTTTCAGACATAGTCAATCTTGAGATTACAACTGTTTTGCCAGACTCTAATTTATGGGGATTTGGACCATATACTTATCTTTGGGGGCCTACAAGTGGCTTTGCAACTCAAAAAGCAAATATCTGTCCTGGAGATCATTGGGTTGAGGTTTCTGATAGAGATGGATGTAAGATTGATACATTTTTCACTATTGATGATATAACTGTTAATTTAGATCCTGCAAATGAATTAATAGAATGTGATTTAGAGAATCTTGATATCGAATTATCTGTTTCACCCAGTGGTGGAACAGACCCATATACATATTCATGGGCCAATGGAAGTACAGATAGTACAATTAATTTAGGTTTAAGTCCTGGTAAATTAGCGATAACTATTATGGATAATAATGGATGTATATTAGATACAGTCTTTAGAATTGCTGCTATGACATCTGAGTGTGTTCCTAATGTATTTACACCAAATAATGATCAAGTAAACGATATATGGAATCTCGAACAAGCTTTTTTATATACTAATTCTGAGATTACAATTTGGGGTAGATATGGTAATAAGGTTTATGAATCAATTGGATATGATGATCCTTGGGATGGGAAAAATGAAAGTGGTAATGATGCTCCTGACGGAGTATATTTTTATCATATTGAGCTTGGTAACGGATATGATCCAATTCAGGGAACAGTTACGATTTTAAGATAAATTTTATTATTTCATTTTGCTTATTTATATTAAACCAATTTATTTCTTTATCTCTTTTAAACCAAGTTATTTGTCTTTTAGCTAATCTTCTACTATTTTTTTTGATTTCTTCAATAGCTATTTCTTTATCAATTTTTTTCTCAAAAAAACTAAATAATTCTTTATAGCCAACAGTATTTAAAGCATTATATTTTTGATATTGAAATAGTTCTTTAGCTTCATTTATTAGGCCATTTTTTATCATCTGATCTACTCTATGATTGATTTTGTTGTATAATGCTTCTCTTTCTGTTGAAATTCCAATTTTTATAATTTTAAAATCTCTTTTTATTTTATTTTTTTTGTAGAAGGATGATATTTTTTGTCCAGTGTTTAGATAAACTTCTAAACATCGTTTTAATCTTTGAGGATTATTAGTATCTGAATTTTTATAAAAATCTAAATCAATTTTTTTAACTTTTTCTTGTAACCATATAATACCTTTTTCTAAAAAGACATTATTAATTTCATTTCTTATTTTTTGTGGGGTTTCAGGAATATCATCTATACCATTACAAATTGCATTTATATACAACCCGGATCCACCTACTAAAATTAAATTATTATAAATTTTAAAAAGAGAATATATTTTTTTAATTGCATCCTTTTCATATTGTCCAATATTATAATTATCTTTAATAGAAAGGTGTTGAATGAAATGATGCTTTGTTTGTTTTAATTGATTTTTGCTTGGTGGTGCAGCTCCAATATTTAATTCTTTATAAAATTGTCTTGAGTCACAAGAAATTATCTCAGCATTCAATTCTTTAGAAAGTTGTATGCTTAAAGCAGTCTTACCACTTGCGGTTGGGCCAAGAATTACAAATAATTTTTTAGTAGTACTCATCCTCTATACCTTCTTCATATTCATTTTGATCTTCAGAAAAATTAATTTCAGGTGCATCTTTTGGCATCTCTCCAATTTTATTAGTACACTTTTTAAAATCAAAATTTTCTTCTATGCTTTTTAGTTGAATAAGAAATCTCCACATTTTCATATAATCATAAACATAAATTAAATTATTATTACCCTCATCCAATATTAATTCCAGATTTGTATTGTCCATATTTGAACTTCTTTTTTCAAAAGAAATTAAAGGAATTTCATTAATGATTTCTAATTCATTATTTGTAGTGTAAAAAGAAGCAAGTTCATTTTTATTAAGTTCAAAACATTCTATTAAAAAGAAGTGTAGTTCTGATAATAAACAATTTGAATTTATTTCAATATCTCTAATTACATCTTCTTTTGACTCTAAAATAATACGAATATTATATTTCATCTTTTGTTTTAATATTTAATTCTTTTGCAGTTTTTCTTAAAAAGCCTAGTACCTCATTTTTGTTATTTTTCACTAAACCGTCTAGTATCGCATCTTTAATAATTTTCTTAAGTAGTCCAATTTCTTTGCCATTTTTTATATCATAAATTTCCATTATTTCATTTCCATTTACTGGTGGTTGAAAATTTCTAAGCTTATCTTTTTCTTCAACCTCTTTTAATTTTTTTCTAACTAATTGAAAATTTGCTAAATACCTTTTTACTTTATTTGGATTCTTTGAGGTTATATCTGCATCACATAATTTCATTAAGTCATCTATATCATCTCCAGCATCAAACAATAATCTTCTAATTGCTGAATCTGTTACAATATCTTGTGCTAATACTATAGGTCTCAGGTGCAAGGCTACCATTTTTTTTACATATTCCATTTTGTGATTAAGGGGGAGTTTTAACTTCTTAAAAATTTTCTTAACCATTTTACTTCCAATAAATTCATGAGTGTGAAATGTCCATCCTATTCCTTCTTCATATCTTTTGGTTTGTGGTTTAGCAATATCATGCAATATTGCACCCCATCTTAGCCATAAATCATCAGTAGATTCAGAAATATTATCTAAAACCTCAAGAGTATGGAAGAAATTATCCTTATGTGAATGGTTATTTATTTTTTCAACTCCATGAAGTTTACAGAACTCTGGAAAAAATTGGTGAAGCAGTTTTGTGTCAAACAAAAGTTTAAAACCAATTGAAGGAATATGGGATAAAATAATTTTATTTAACTCATCTGTTATTCTTTCTTGAGAAATTATTTCTAGTCTTGAAGCATTTTTTATAATTGCATCTTTTGTTTTATCTTCAATGGTAAAATTTAATTGAGTTGCAAAACGAATTGCTCTTATCATTCTAAGAGGATCATCATCAAATGTAATTTCAGGGTCATTTGGTGTTCTTATTATTCCTTTTTTTAAATCATTTACACCATTAAATGGATCTAAAAATTCCCCAAAATTTTCACTATTTAGTTGAATTGCCATAGCATTTATAGTAAAATCTCTTCTATTTTGATCATCTTCAAGCGTTCCATCTTCAACTATAGGTTTTCTAGAGTCTTTTCTGTAAGATTCTTTTCGGGCACCTATAAATTCAAAGTTTTCACCTTTATAAGAAATCATAGCAGTACCAAAATTCTGATAAACTTTTAGAACTGCTTTACCTACTAATTCTTGGCATACTCTTTCAGCTAGTTCTATTCCACTTCCAATGCAAACAAAATCTATATCTTCTATTTTTCTTTTTCTTTGAAGAATAAGATCTCTTACCCATCCACCAACGACATATGTTGGAAATTCAAGTTCATCTGCAACTATTGAAATAGTTGAAAAAATAGTATGATTTAAAGATTCTTTAAAATTCACTATCTAATTTTATTTGTTTTTCCGTTTGAAAATAACTTTATTATTGATGAAGGAGTATCCATTATTTCTTCACGACGTAAATTTACTATATAATCAACATTGTCTCTTAACTCTATACTTATGTCATTAAAATTTTTTGGATTTTTCCCTCCACTTAGGTTTGCAGAAGTTGATACTAATGGTTGTCCAAGTTTTAAAATTAGATTTTCACAAAATTTATCTTTAACTAATCTTACTGCAGCGCTTCCGTCCTTTGCCAACACATGATTAGAAATGTTTTTTATATTATCAAAAATTACAGTAGTAGGTTTGGACTCATGCATATATCTATATGCATTTGGAGATACTTGATCAAGTAATTTATACATATTTGCATATTCAGCAATAAGGATAATTAATGCTTTACTCTTCGCTCTTTTTTTTAGTTCATAAATCTTTTTTACTGCTTTATCGTTTGTGGCATCACAACCAATTCCCCAGATGGTATCTGATGGGTATAATATTATACCTCCTTCACTTAAAATTTCTAATGCATTTTCTATCTCTTTTTTCATTTATAAAGATTTATAAACCTTCATTAGATTATTTGCAATATTTTCGTCACTGAAATTTTCTGCATGTTTTAAACCATTACTTATCATTTTTTTTCTGATTTCAGGATTGTTATCAATTTTATTAATTGCTTCAATTATATCCACTTTTGAAAGAGGATCGATATAAATTGAGTCTGGACCTCCTGCTTCAATAAAACATCCACCTTTTGAAGAAATAACTGGTATTTTACAATATAGAGCCTCTAATATTGGTATGCCAAAGCCTTCAAAAATAGAGGGGTAAATAAGCATTTCAGCATTTTGATAGATTGATGCCATGTCATTTAGACTTAAACCTGATAAAATCTTTGTTCTATTTAATAAATTGTTTTCATGTATAAAATTCATACACATTTTTTTATAGCTTGAGCCATCACCAATTATAATCAACTTTTTATTTGGTAAATCTTTTAAAACTTTTAAAAGTGTAATCAGGTTTTTTCTTTCTTCAATTGATCCAACATATAAAAGATATTTGTCAAAGAGACTAAATTTATTTTTTATCAATTCATAATTATCATAATCTGATTTCTTAAAAGCGTTATTGCATCCTTGGTATATAACCTCTATTTTTTGCTCATTTATAGAGAAGTAATTAATAACATCTTTTTTAGTTTGTTTACTTACTGCAATAATTTTATCTGCTCTTTTGCAGGCAGATCTAAATTTTTTGTCATATATTTTTAAATCTATTGATGAGAATAAGTTTGGATATCTTAAATATATTAAATCGTGAATGGTAACAATTGTTTTAATTTTAGTATCTTCAATTCCAAGTGGTAGTTCATGACTTAATCCATGATAAATATCTATATTATCGTTTTCTAAATCATTTAAAATATTTTTTGTTCTCCAATAAGAGCTAAATATTTTGTCTAATAATTTATGTGGTGATCTAATACTAATGTTAGATTGATTTTTGAGAAAATCTAATCGATTGTTTAATTTGTTATTTGTGGTGTATAATAAGTAATCATTTTTATCAAAAAAAGAACTTAGAATTCTAATAGTATCTCGAGAATAATTGCCCAATCCTGTAAAGTTAGTAAAGGCTCTTTTTGCATCAAATCCTATTCGCATTATACCGACACATTAAAGGTTCTTAAAGCATCATTTAGAGATGTTTTTTTGTCAGTACTTTCTTTTCTTTTACCTATAATTAATGCACAGGGAACAGCATAATTTCCTGCAGGAAACTCTTTGTTTATAGAACCAGGAATTACAACTGATCTTGAAGGAATTATCCCTTTGTACTCGATAGGGTTATTTCCACTAACATCCACTATCTTAGTAGAAGCTGTTAGTACAACATTAGCTCCTAGTACAGCTTCTTTTTCAATCTTAACTCCCTCAACAACTATTGATCTAGATCCAATAAAGGCATTATCTTCAATTATTACTGGTGCTGCTTGAATTGGTTCTAAAACACCACCTATTCCTACACCACCAGAAAGATGGACATTTTTTCCAATTTGCGCACAAGACCCTACAGTTGCCCAGGTGTCTACCATAGTTCCTGAGTCAACATAAGCACCAATATTTACATATGATGGCATCATTATTACTCCACTAGAAAGGTATGCACCATATCTTGCAATTGCGTGAGGTACAACGCGAACTCCCAACTCTTTATAATTTGATTTTAATTTCATTTTATCATGAAATTCAAGAGGTCCAACCTCAATTGTCTCCATCTTTTGAATAGGGAAGTATAAGATAATTGCCTTTTTAACCCAATCATTAACTTTCCAATTTCCATTTTCTGTCTCTGCAACACGTAATCTGCCTTTATCAACTTCTTCAATAACTTGGTGAATAGTATTTTGAGTTTTTTCTTCAATTAATAGACTTTTGTCCTGCCATGCTTTATTAATAGTTTCTATCCATTGCTTTTTCATAAAAGCAAATATAGTTTAATCTAGTTTTGATGTTTGATTTTTTTCTCTTTTTTTGTTAAATTTGTAAGAGATTAAATATTACAATGAAAAAAAAATATCTACTACTTTTTATATTGTTTTCTAGCTTTTCTAGCTTTTCTAGCTTTTCTCAGTCAGGTATGTTAAATGGAACTGGATATGCTCCTAATTTTACTGTCACTGATATAAATGGCACTTCCCATACTTTATATAATTATTTAGATAGTGGATATGTTATAGTTTTAGAGCTTTTAAGTGTTACCTGCGGAAATTGTATTAATTATGCTCCGGGAACGGAGAATTCCTATCAAACTAATGGTCCTAATGGCACTAATGTTGCTAGATTTTTAGGCTTAGAGGTTAATTCTTCAACAGATAGTACTGCTATTGCAAATTTTATTTCGAATTATGGTGTGGCATTTCCAATTGCTAACAATGTTTCTCCCGTTGGAATAAACTATCAGCTATATTATACCCCTAGTTATTTTGTAGTATATCCTGATAGATCTTATACAACTCTATGTCCTTTATATTGTGTTACTACAAGCACATATTCTACAATTGAGAGTCAATTAGATAATGCTATTGGTGCCTGGGTTCCGCCAGTTTCTGGATGTATGGACTCATTGGCTTTCAACTATGATTCACTTGCTACTTTTAGTGACTCCTCTTGCTATTATTGTAATCCTAACAGCTTAGAGCCCTCTGGTTTAACATTAGGCTTGGTCACAGATACCAAAGCTGAAATTACTTGGGATAATATGAACGATTCTTGTAATATAGTCTTTAAGTATTTTGTAAGATATAGAGAAGTAGGAACATCAACTTGGACAACAAAGTCAGCTGGAGTAGGAAACGGTCTGTGTAATTTTGGATTAAATACAACTACGAAGACTCTACAGAATCTAACTTCAGCAACTACTTATGAATATAAGATGAAAGCTTTCTATTGTGGAGGAACACAATCAAATTACTCTGCATCCTCACAGTTTACTACAGCAGCTGATTGTCCACCAATGACCAATCTTACAGCAACTACCTTTAATGCTAATCAGGCTAAGGTAAGATTTGATTGGGACACAACTGGTGCTTATGTATTTGCAAGGGTAGCCTTGAGAGTAGATACGGTAGGCGCTAATTGGCAAACAGCAGGAGGCTTTGGAGTTTACTATCCAAGCTTTACAGTTAATAAGTTTGGTTTACAATCTGGCGAGTCTTATAGAGCACAGGGTAGAACCTTCTGTGATTCTAATATTACATCCTACCGTTCATGGTGGACAACTCCAGTATTTTGGACACAGCCTGGAACGATAAGGATGAATGGAGGTACAACGATAAATAACTTGGATGTATATCCAAACCCTACAGATGATATCTTTAATGTGAGTTTTGTTTCTGAAGAGATTCAAAGTCTACAAGTCAGAGTATTGAATATAGTAGGAGAGGTGGTATATACAGAAAGCCTAGAGCAGTTTGTTGGAGAGTATACCAAGCAGATTAGTATTGGTGGCAATGCTANNGGCGTATATTTCTTAGAGATAACAGACAATCAAGGAACTATTAANAAAAAAATAATTGTTCAATAATTATATTTTGTATTGTGNTGAAGAGGCCTAATTTTATTAGGCCTCTTTTTTTTAAATAAATTTTATAGATTTGTTGGTATGCGTATTTTCTTAATCTGTCTCATTTTTTTTTCTTCAATAAAAGTTAACAGTCAAACTAAAGTTGATTTTTATACTAATTATGGTGATTTTACAGTTGAACTTTATGATTCTTTAGTACCAATCACTACATCAAATTTTATAAATCTTGTAAGTTCTGGATTTTATGACGGTGCTTTATTTCATAGAGTTATTTCAAATTTTATGATTCAAGGTGGTGATGTTTCTCCAGCACCTCCTCCAATAACTGATGAATTTGACAGTACATTAAGTAATATCCAGAAAACGATCTCAATGGCCAATTCTGGTCCAAATACTGGAACATGTCAATTTTTTATTAACCTTGTTGATAANACTTATTTAGATTTTGATAAACCTCCTTTTACCTCAAAACATCCTGTCTTTGGTATTACAACTTCTGGATTTAATATTGTTGAAGATATTGGNGATGTACAAACTAATTTTAATGATGTTCCTTATATAGATGTTATAATGGACAGTGTAAGAATTTCTAATAACCAAACTTATACTAATTTTTACTCTAGTAATTATGATACTAAATTATTAAAAATTGTCGATATTCTAGGTAGAGAAACATACCCACACTTAAATATGCCTTTGTTTTATATTTATAATAATGGAAGGGTAAAAAAAATCATTAGAAAGTAATGATGTTTGATATTATGCAATGCATAATATTTGTTTTTCATTAAATTAATTTTGTAGCATGAAAAAAATAGTTCTTTATCTATTATTATTGTTTTTATCAATAGAATGCTTAAATGCAAAGGATTATATACATATTGAAAATAATATTCCAAAATCTCAAAAAAAGGCATTAGTTATTTTAAATGGCGTTGGTGATTCAAAAAAATATAGAAAGATCCAATTAGAATTTTTTAAAGATAATGGAATGGATGTTTTTATACCAGATTATAAGCAACGTTCTTCCCTGGACGAAAGTTTATATAAATTTTCAGTTTTTTATGATTTACATGAAATAGACAGTTACAAAGAAGTAAACTTTATGTGTTACATTATTGGAGGTTATATTTTAAACAGATATATTGAAATAAATGGAAAGAAAAATATTAAAAAGATTATTTACGATAGAAGCCCAATACAAGAAAGAGCAGCTAAAATAGGAGTAGACAAGCTTCCTTTTTTAACTAAAATCAAGTTTGGTCAATTAGTCTTTGATTTTAGTAAGGTTAAATTAAATCCTTTAAAGGATGATGATGGTTTAGAAATAGGAGTAATTATAGAAAACCAAGCTACAAGATTAATGCGTGCTTTTGAAAAAACATCTTACGAGTATGGACCATATTCATTTGATATAAAAAAGATTGAAAAAAATTATGATGATTACTTCCATACTTGGCTAGATCACGATCTTATGTATAAACGATTTGATGTAATTGGATCTGAAATACTTTACTTTTATAAAAATGGATCATTTACTAAAGAAGCTAGACGTAATAAATATAATTGGGATCCCTTTAAAAAGATTAGATTATGATTTCTATTTATAAGTTAAAACCTAAGTTTCAAAAACTGTTGATGCCTTTACTTAAGCTTTTGCATAACTTCGGAATTTCGCCAAATTTTTTAACAGTTTTTACAATTCTATTTTCTTTTTTTATTGGCTATTTATTGTTTTTAGGAATTGATAATAAAATTTATTTTTTATTTGTTTCTATAGGTCTATTATTTAGAATGATGCTTAACGCATTGGATGGAATGATGGCAACTACATATAATCTTAAATCTAAAGAAGGAGAGGTGTTAAATGAAATAGGTGATGTATTATCCGACATAGCAATTTACTTTCCTTTTATATATTTTAATTCTTTATCAATCGAGTTAATCATAATCTTTATATCATTATCTGTTATTAATGAATTTTGTGGTTTACTTGCAAAATCTATTTCTGGTATTAGACGCTACGACGGACCAATGGGTAAAAGTGACAGAGCATTTTTTGTGGGCATCATATGTATTATCTTATATTTCACAAATGCCATTCTAGTTTATCTAGATTATATTTTTTTGTTTGCTATTATTTTAATGATTATCAGTTCTTTTCTTCGTTTAACTAAATCCTTAAAAAATGAATAAAATATTTAATTCTGTTAATCTGATTGCTGAAATACAGTGGGTTATTGCAATCATTTTAGCAATACTTGTATTTGCAACTATTTTATTTTGGTTTTGGAATCGTATTAATCCGAGTAAGTTAGTTGATGAAATGCAATTAAGAACCAGATCGTGGTGGGTTATGTGTATCATATTTCTTTTTGCTTCTATTGTACATCCTGTTGTCACATATTTAGCATTGGGTTTCTTATCTTTTTTAACATTGAGAGAGGTGTATTCTTTATTGAATTTAAGAGAAGTTGACAGATCAGTATTGTTCTTTTGTTATTTATCCATTCCAATTCAATATTATTTTGCCTTTAAGGGGTTTTATACATTATTTCTGATTTTTATTCCAGTATTCATGTTTATAATAGTTCCCTTTTTATTAGTGCTTACTGGAGAAACAAAAGATATTATTAGATCAATGTGTATTCTACCAACTTCTTTGATGTTGGGTGTTTTTGGAATTAGTCATTTAGCATTATTAATTAATTTTCCTGAAATGAATTCTAATGGTGTTTCTGGAAAAGCTTTACTACTATTTTTGATTTTTATTACAGAAGCAAATGATATCATGCAATTTGTGTGGGGAAAGATTTTTGGTAAGCATAAAATATTACCTAGGGTAAGTCCTAATAAGACATGGGAAGGTTTTATTGGTGGTGTTATTTCTACCACTGTTATTGGTTGTTTAATGGGTTTTTTAACACCTCTAAATACTTGGCAATTAATAGCAATTAGTAGTTCAATGGCAGTATTTGGTTTTATGGGTGATGCTATTATGTCTGCAGTAAAGAGAGATTTTGGAGTAAAGGATATGAGTAGTGCAATTCCAGGACATGGAGGTATTTTAGATAGGGTTGATAGTTTGTCTACAACTGCCTCTCCATTTTTTCACTTAGTATATTTGATTTTAATAACTTCATGAAGAAAATCATTTTAATTATTATCTATTCATTTTTTTGGAAAAATTTCCTAAAATTTTTTATAGGGTTAAAGTATGTTAATGAAAAAACATTAAAAAATAAAAAACAATTTATTCTTATAGCTAATCATAACAGTCATATGGATACTATGGCTATAATGAGTGCCATACCTTCAAGATATATACATAAAGTACATCCAATAGCAGCGAGAGATTTTTTTGGTGGTTCTCTTTTTAAAAAGATTTTAATGAGATATTTAGTTAACGCAACTCTTATTCAAAGAGACAGAGATGATCCTAATAATGATCCTATTGATTCTATGGATAAAATGTTGAAAAAATCTAGGTCTCTAATTCTTTTTCCAGAAGGCTCTCGAGGAACTCCAGGTGTGATA
>NZHS01000063.1 GCA_002689735.1 Flavobacteriales bacterium
CAATAGGGGGTTGTAGTGCAATGATTTCTGTATCGTTCATTTAAGATTAAATAAATACTCAATGGCGAGGATGATCGGTCAGGTCGCCACGACTATCTAAAAGTTGTCGTTAAATGCTGCGTTGATAGCATCGGTTCTTTTTCCAACCATGTTTCCAAGCTTAGTTTTCTTTGCCTGTTTAAGGAATTTTTTACTACGCTCTTGTTCCGCTAACTTTGCTTTAGTTTTCTTTGCTGAAGCCTCTTCGGTTTTAAGAATGCCTTGCTTCCTNTTTTTCTTTTGTTGTTCTGTTAACTGTTTTTTTTTACCAAACATNATGTTAGAAATTAACGTCNGANCGTTCTAGTTTTTGTTGTATTGCTTGTCTNTAAGCAGGGTCNTCNTTNTACCTATCATCTTCCATAGCTTTNACNAANTCTGCTTGGCTATTAAATACATCTGCNGTTGATCTAGGTGCTTTACCTGTCAACAGTTCTCCATCCTTTCCAGCTGCATCTTGGTATTTATATGCCATAGCTTGAACAGCAAAGTATGCAGCTAGGGGATCACCTTTATCCATGACAGCATCAAAAAGATTTACCTCTTGATCAGGTAAGGCTTCACCAGCCCACTCAATCATGTTGGTATATGCTTCTTGACCTCCTACTAGATTCTGGATTTGAGATACGTCTTCATCAGAGAAATCCCTAGTCACTCCCTCGGATGCCTGTTGCTTATAAGTTAAAGCAAGCTTGGCTAACTCAGCAGGGCTAGAGTTTTCTAATTCAGTGATAAGTTCTTCAGAGATTTCCTCCTCATTAGAACCAGCTTCATAAAGCTTCTCTATTATATTCTCACCATCAAATTCTGACTCTTCATATTCTTCCTCAGATTCTTCTTCTACTTCCTCTGAATCCTCGTCAGATTTTTCGCCCAATTTCTTTTGGAGTTCTACGTGAGCTTTCTCTAGCTCTTCAGCATTCTTATATTTACCGGCTAATAGATTCTCCTCTTGGGCTTGCATCTCCTCCCCAATCTCTAGGGATTCTTGTTCAGCCTCGTTTAAATTCTCAGATGTGGTAACAGTATCTGTACCAGCATCATAGGTTAATGTTTCACTCATTTGTTGTAGTTGGTGGTGTTTCTAATTCATTAGCCAACGCAGGGTTTTTAGTTGGGTCCATGAGTGGAGCTTTCATCATTGCTGGTTGCTGCTTCATCTGTTCCATCTGCATCTCTTGTTGCATACCCTGTTGCTGTTCTTGTTGTACGTCTTGCATTGATCTAACTAGATTCAATACATCAATACCTTGTGAAGCAGCTAAACGTTTAATAACTTCCTCTGGATTAACAAACTTTTGTATAGCCTCTGGTCCCATTGTTTGAGCAATGGTTTGTAAGAACTGACCAAGACTTGCACTGTCTTGACTTCTGCCAAGTGCATTAACACCAGCAACAATTGTTGGTTTAACTACATCTTTTGGTAGACGTGGTATCTTACCTAGTTTTTGAAATTGACTAAGTATTCTATTGAGATAAGGAAGTAAGAACTCAGTAGTAAGAAGACTGAATAGTCCACCTAACTGTTGTTCTAGCTCCATCTGTGTGAGGCGTACCTCTTCTGCTGTTGTCCGTTCACTATGTCTAACCTGCATAACTAAGAACGCATCGTTGATACGACGCTCTAGTTGTTGCATCATTTCAAATGCTGTTCTGAAGTCTGCAGTTTTACCTACCTGCACAACACCGATATCATCGGGTCTCCCTTGTACAATTGCACCGTTCCCAGCGTTAGCAAGGGTTTGAGGTTTAGTTGTACTAGAAGGTGAGACTGTGAACACGACTTTTGCAGCCGCTGCTGAACCCTCAACGAGAGCTTGAGACAACGACTCTAATGATTTTAAGTCACCAATAAACTGGCCGACTCTACCTCTTCCGTAATCCTCTCCATCTACTGAGTTAAATCTCAGTACGATCCAAGGTGATACATCAACAGGTGCTTTCCCGTAGGATTTTGGTAATGGTTTACCGTGTACTTCCTGATGCCAGACGTATCTGTTGTTGTCTCTTCTGACATAAGTATATATGTCACATTCCTCAACGTCATCAGTTGAATTGTCAACCACGTTGGTCTTGTACTCATTAAGTACATCCGCTGGTAGTTGATCTTGAATTAATTTCTTGGCAATTTTTTCTTTCGTTACTATTTCAATCACATTGCTGTTGCCATCTCGTTCTACGACGTAGCGATTGAGAGGATATAACTTCAGACCATCCTTACCCATAAAGACTAGGGCATTTCCAGCTACAACTAAATGTAGTAGTGCCTCATGTATAACAACACGATCATTAGATGCTGCAATAGCTTCTAAGATAGTGCGTTCAATCTTTGCAAATGATAAGTCTAGTTCTGATTTAACTTTAGGTCCGAACTCTTCTCCAAGTTGGCTTTCATCTACCTGCAGTTTGAAAAAGCTTGTCTGTATAGGTACTAGTGACTGCAATAGTTTTGCTGCCAAAGTAACTGAGCATTTAGCTCCGACGCTTTGCCATGGTGTAGGTAGGTGACGCATTCCCTTGTTGAAATCTTCGTGACCCCTAATTAAATATGGAAGAGTTAATTCCGCTGCTTTTTCTGCTTCGTCTAGAAACTGGGTACGTTCACCTGATAAATAGTCGTATCTAGATTTTGCTGTCATGGTTATTTAGTGTTAAGTCCGCTTATTCTTAAACCTTGTCTATTAAATGTACCTCTGGAGCCTTTGTATGCCCTTCCACCACGTGCTTGTTGGGATTTGTTTATCCTTACCCCACCAACAGGATCATGTCCTCCGTAGCCATAGTTTGGCCATTGAGTAGAGGCGATGTTGTTGTCATACCAACCTTGGAATTTACCAATGAAGTCATCCCAGTTGAAAGAGTCTCCTCCTCCACCAGAACCTCCACCAGAACCNCCACCAGAACCACCACCAGAACCACCACCATCAGCAATCACCTCTTCTTCTGCTTCTTCTTCGTTACCAGTTGCAGGTGTATTGCCTATGTATTCACCACTAGCCTTGACGTTTCTTTTTACCTCATCCATGTCTGCTCCACCTGTCATCATCTGATGAACCCAGTAGTTAGCATCAGTGGAATCTTTAGTAGCATCTCCAGAAAAGTTACCTGCTCTACCTAAACCTCCTTCTTCATGGCTTTTACGGTACAGAGTATCGACATCTGCCTTCATTGTGTCTCCAATGTTTGCAATCTTGTCTCCACCTGGACCAATGATTCTATCTAGCCAAGCTTCTTGAGCATCCCCAGTTAAAGCCTCCTTTCCATGGAGAGTTTGGGCAGTTGACTTAGCAGTCTCTCTACCTGTGTACTCTTTNCTTTGTTTGATGGCATTCTCAATGTTCTTGATAGCCTGTTCTGANGTTTGCTTATCTGAACCATCCTCTTCTGTGCCAGCAATAGCTTTATTGTATTCACTAGTCCAATAACCTTTACCTTCTGAACCAGCCTTTCTGCCTATCAGTTTTTCATAAATACTATCTATATCTAAAGCCATTTATTCGTCCTCATTAATACGTGTTTTTATCCACTCCACAACTGAACGTTGGCCAGAGCGATACATAATTTTCTCCATTGATTCATCGGGAGTAGGGTTTAGTGGTGGATGGATGTCTTCAAGCTCATGTAAAATGGACTCAACTGTGGGTCCAAGTAAAGGCTCAAGAGTATTGGGGAAGGTTGACATTGCTATGTTCAAAGAAGGATGGCATTCTTGCTCTCTTAGTTTCAGAGAACTCTGGGGCTTTCCCCTCATACATAAGGCGATCACTAGCATCTAGCCAAAATTTTTTGTCTAAATATTTATCGCCGTAAGTATTTGTACTTAGGGGTTGTAATATCCAATTAATCGTGGCCTTCCTGAGTTTGTCCAGAGAATTACTAGGCCGTAAGCCCAAATCGTGACATACAAGGCTATTAGTGGCCACGTGTATTTGTTCGTCTCTGGAAATATCAGCTGATACCGTTCTGAGACCAGCATCGCCATTAAAGCGAAACATAGGNAGTANNACAAAGAATATNGCACGTTCAATNACTAATGCTTTGGTAATGGTGTGATCAGGATGCTCATTCCATGCATCCCTTAATAGAAAAGCCTCTTTTTCTGCCTGTGGATCTGTTCCATGGGCATTCACTACATAACCGAGAGCTAAGTCATGTCTGAGTTCATCTCTAACGTTGTCCGCTAGAAGTGCTCGCGCAGTGTCGGGAACATCTTTTCCAAGTGCTTGAGATATAAAATCCCCAACTGGTACTTCCATATGGCGTACTGCAAGCGCACGGAAGAGGGTCTCTTCTGATCCCTCCTTAAACTTTCCTTTTGTTGTTTGGACTGGTGTCCATCTTCTCTTTCTATTGAGTAATTTGTCATACGGGTTCATTTTATTCCTGGCAATCGCATGTGATCGGTTGCTTTACTATCCCATCCAAGTAGTCTTGTACATCTTCAGCATCTAATGCAGCATACGCATCTGATTTATCTTGCGTATCGGACATCACCTGAAGCGAATAGTATAAGCTTGTTTGAGGAGACCGAAGCCACTCTGCCACGAAGTTTTCATCGTATGTCACGACATCACTCCAGCTATTAAACGAATAGCCGTGCAGAAGTCCTGTAGAATCTAAGATTCTCATAAAGTTATCAGCTACCTTTTTATAGGCATCCCAACCAACTTCACTGGCAATTTCTACATTGCCGTAATCATAATTTTTAACACCAAATGTACCACTATCTCTGGAAACTATCCGAGAGATTGGGGGTGCTATCTCTGGTGTAGAGGTGTAACCGTCAAAGGTTTTAGTCCTATACGAGCAACTAGCTGTTGGGGCAATGCAGAATGCACGATCCATCTTGTAATACTTAGCTACTTCTGCAGCTTCTTTAACACCTTCATGGATTTCACCAGCAATAATACCGCCAACACCTTTTCTAATACCACTCGTTAAAACTTCATGTAAAGCATCACCAAACTCTGCGTAGGTGACACCATGTTGTCCTAATAGATTTGCTAATCCAAGGAATCCAAAGCCGACCTGACGATCCTCTTCAGGGGAGAGGTATTCTCCCGACAGACCAACGCCTGTCTTCGGATGGAGTTCGCACAACTCTTGCATACCTCCAACAATAGACCTTCTGATTTCTCCAATACCACAGGCAGATAAAGCACAGTGCTGAAGGAGGCAGGTTCCACGTGAGGGCAAGAATATTTCAAGGCATACGTTCGATCTGATTCGTTTTCCATTTTTGTCATGTTTTATTTTTGCAAGCCAAATGTCTCCACTTTTAATTCCGTGGATAATGGCTGCTTTAGTTTCTCTATTTGATTTGTCCCAGCTTTCTTGAGTAAGGTTGACGCACCTTTTGACCCAAGGGAGTTCCACTCTAGGACAGCGCACGAACTCAATAATATCGTCATGCCAAATATCAAGGGTAAGCGTAATTGCTCCATTTTTGTACACGCCTCCTCTGCGTAATGTTTCATTTAAAATTGAGTAGATTTTTCCGAATGACACCGGACCCGAAGCAACGAGTCCTTTTCCATTTTCATGTCCTCTTGGACGGAGATTAGATAGGTGTATAGCGCAGCCCGCCCCATTCCGGAGGGCATGGCTGGCGAATCTCCACGATGCTTCAATCCCATTTGGTCCCTCCATTTGGTCTTCAACTACGAAAACTGTGCATGATACGGGTAGACGTGATTCTGGATTATCTAGCCATGATTGAACACGGCCAGTTCTCGCTATAGTTCTTTCTAATAATTTATCCATTAAACTAAGTCACTTAAAGTTGGTGGTTTGTAGTGTGCGCCTTTTAATACTTTTCCGTCCTCTCTATAGACAGCTTTACCGTCTTCTAGTTTGGACATATTACTTTCATGGACTCGACGTAAGGCTTCGTCTAAGTCCCATCCCATGTTTTCTGCATATTGGTAACAGACATATACAAGATCACTGAGTTCTTTAATAGCGTCCTCATGAAAAGGTTTATTGTTTCTGAACAACATCCCCTCTGCTTCTAAAAATTCTTTAAATTCTTCAACGATCAAATTCTTTTGCATAGCTCTGGTAGGCAAAGTCGGGGAGTTCTGGACCCCGAACGCACTCCTGAACTCTTTTGCCTGTTCTAAATTCGATTTCATTTGATAGGTAGTGGATTGCTTTTGATAGATCTTCTATGTCGTCTTCTTTATGACCTGCTCTACAGACGTACTTGATAACATTTCCTAAGTGGAAGTTGAGTTCCTTATCACGTATAAAATCCCAAACTTGGATTGAGCCAAGCCTGTAATATTCGGGTCCGGTTTCATTGGTGGTTTCGGCCATTTCTTTAATAAATTTGTAAGGCAGTTGGCTAAGATAAAATTCTGTTTTTGGAGTGCTAGGAAGATGGTGTGAACATCTTCTCTAGAACACATAGGATGCTCTATTGCATCTTTAAGTTGACGTAGCTTGAAGTCTTGCTCCATCGTCAACTCTGTAATCGGGGGAGGGGGTCCAAAGGATTGGTTTTTGTTCTTTGAAGTCATAATCATCTACGGTTAATATTCTTGCTAAACGTGCATTCATTAGTGCGACCTCTTCCGATAAGTCTTTTTCTTTAAATGCATTTACAACTGTCTTCCAGCTGTACCCTTTCTCATCAAATAAAGCGGTTGCTCGCTTGACTCCCAGTCCTGGAACTCCTGAATAACCATCAGTGTTGTCTCCAGCCAAACTCTGAATTAGATGCCACTTAGCACCTTCCTCTTTAGTTATAGTAAAAGATTGATCCAGATTGTAGAGTTGGCCTGAGATTTGCTTCATATCCTTATCAGGTGAGATAATGATATTTCCTGGATTTTTTGTACTATAAATTCCAAGAGCATCGTCTGCCTCTAAGGTAGGCATCTTGATAACTTCATACTCTTCTGATAGCTTATTAATGACTCTCCTGTAACCGCAAGGCTTCTTACGATTTCTGTGGCCTTTATACGACCCCTCTATTTCTTTTCTGAAATTTAAACTATCACTAAAAAATAAGATAGGTTCATCAAATAATCCAAAGTGTCTACATACCCTATCAATGTCTCGTTTAACACAGCTATAGGCTTCAGAAAACTTAGAGGTTACAAAGATAACATCATCACCAAAGTTAATCTCATCTTCGGCTGCAGCACAACATTTATATACTGTGAAGTCAGCATCAAAAAGCAGCTTCATATGATTTTATAACCTCTGTACTTATTCATAGTGGTAGATGTTTTAAGCTCTCCACGGAAAGATGAACTCTCTAAAGCACTAATAGGTATGAGATAAATTTCTTCTGTCTTTAAGTTAACTGTGCATAAAAAGTCAAAGGCATCAATCTTATATCTACTTGTCTTAGGACCACTGGCTCTCATGCTTGATTTACCCAAGGTAATCCTATTGCGATCACTGATAGATTTGACTTGTATTCGGGTAATCCCTGATTCACCATGAATGGTTAAATCATAATCACAAGGGGCTTCAAATCTAACGTCATAGCCAAGCCTACTTAGTGTGTTAAATGCTATTAGCTCTGCAAATCTTCCTCGGTCTTGTGTATAGCCTCGTTCTTTAGGTTCTCCTAAATACTGACTAATGGACTTCGCTCCAGTTGAGTCCTGATTTAGACTCGGCTGCGATAGGTACTCGCAAATTGTAGTACTCCCCAGCGGCTGCTGCAGAGTGTTCAAGGGTGAATTTAAGGTCATTAATGTCTTTTTTTTCGCACTCAAATTGAAGTTCGTCGTGTATGAAAGCAAGCTGTTGAGCGCGTAGGCCAGCTTCTTTGACGGTGTTATGAGTTATATAGAGCCAACGCTTCGCGATGCACGCGGCTGACCCCTGTAAAAGGTAGTTAAGACTTTTGTGAGGACTATCTACTAGAAGTTTTCTTCCATCGATAGCCATGATCTCGCCTGTAGTAGACCGCTTCTTAATAGCCGATAACAACTCTGATAGTCCATCGATGGCGGCAATGAACGATTTACGTATTTCTTTTCCTTTAGCTCTTGCCTTATCTTCTGATAATTGCTTATCAAAGGTTGTTCCAAGTTTGACATTTGAGGCTCCATATAAAAATGCATATGAGACACTTTTTACTTCACGTCTGGTAATACCAATTTTGTCAGCATTTACCTGATGAATGTCTCCGTTCAATAAGATGTCTGCATATCTACCACCGTCGTAACGGGCTAAGTAGTGTGCAAGCATTCTTAGTTCTATTCCGGCTAAATCTGCGCCAACCATCCATAAGTCTGGACTAGCAGTAAATAATTTTCTGTACTCAGACCCTGCAGGGCATTGGGCCACGTTGGGCTTGTTGTGCCGACATCTAAAAGTATTAGTGGCGACTGAGCAGTGGTGATGGATACGGCTAGAGGTCGTACATAGCTTCAGCCATGCGTTCACGCCTTCTGATATCATTCCTAATGCTTTCTTCAGTTCCAAGCATCGGAGAAACTTCAGAGCAGTATCCGTCCCAATCTCCTTTAAGACTATCTCGTCTACTACGGGCTTGCCGTTGGAGCTTATTAATGACGGCTTCCAGCCATAATGAGTTGTCAATACCCATGCAATATGATCTCTTGATGTAGGGTTTGTTTCTTTTAGTCGGATGCTTTCAGCACCAGCGACATAGCCTTGTGTCCGATTATTTCGTTTAGGATTAAATACTGATCCGGCAACGAAAGGATGCCTGTCTCGAAGTACTTGAGTAGTTTCTTCCAACTCTTTTCGGAGAGTTGATTCAAGTTCCCATGCAGATTTTTCATCAAAATACCATCCATGTAACTCCTGATTTGTTAATATTTCTGCGACCTTATGCTCTAAGACGAGCCAGTCACATAACGGTGGAAATGCCATAGCAATTTTTCCGAGACCTTTACGTCTTGCTTGCAATACTCTTCCATCTCTTCGCTATATTCGCTCCAATCGGTAGTCTTACCGAAGTCACCCTTATAGGTTTTGAGACGATATCCGTATGACTCTAATGAGTGGCGGCCATATAGTTGAAGAGGCATATGCTCCCACTTTTTATTTCTATCAATATCTAAAAGGTTCGGATGAAAAAGACGTGATAGAAGCAAAGTGTCAATAATACGAGCATTGGTAGAGAAATGGTTATATATTTTGCTAATAGCTGGGAGGTCAAAACCAAGGAGGTTGTGGCCGACAATTGTGTCTGCAACAGCCATTCTGGATAGTCCCTCAGTGATTGAGTACCTATTGTTTTTTTCGTCGTTAAAAGTTTCGATTTCATTTGTTTCTGAGTCATGAATGGCAATGCAATGTATACGTGTCAAGTCATGCAGCAGCCCATTAGTTTCGATGTCAACGACGAGCATTAGGTCTCCACTCATAAGTCTTATCTTTGAATTGAGCTTTCTTCACTGCCTCCTCGCTGGGTGGCTTAGGTTTATTTAATTGTGTTGAGTCCTTAGCGTGTTTATACCAAGGGTGTTCATATTCGCTTTCTTCAAAAATCCGTGGTTTCGCTGGTTCCACGGAAAAAGGATGATTCCGGAGTTTCATTCTCACTAAATCGGCAGTTGGATAAGTCATACGTCAATTTTGTTGCTACGCCACATTCGCCTGAATATCTATTTTTAATAACTCTAAGAGTCGTAGTATTTCGTTCTTCTTCACTCTGTTGGTTTCGTTCCAGAGCGATGACCGAATCGCTGAGTTGAGCGATACTATGAGACCCTCTAAGCTGGGAGAGAGACACTCTGCCTCCTTCCTCGTGGGATTTTTTGTCATTACTTGATCTCCTTAAATGGCTTACTAGAAATAGAGCTATGCCTGTTCTTTCAACTAGGCTTCGTAGACGTGTCATCGTAATATCCAGCATTCGTCTTTCGTCTCCCTCTAATCCGGACAATAATATCGACAAATGATCCAAGAAAATAACCTTACAATCTAAGCCAGTAGCTAGATACTCTATGCGGTTATAGATAACGTCGGGATCAAACGACCCGAACCCATCAAACATATAGAGATTCCAGTTAGCAATTGATTTATTGAACGCTTCTTTAAGTTCTTCCTCATCATGCTCTCCTAGATGTAATGACTTCCCAACAGCAGATGACATCAAGCCTAAAGCTGTTTGTCGGTTACTCTCTTCAAGTGCCAAGTACCCAACCCGTTCGCCCTTGACGAGCAAGTCAGTTGCAATTTCACGGCAGATGGAGCTTTTTCCTTGGCCAGAGCCACTAGTAAATGTCGTAAGTGTTCCGTACCTGATCCCGTGTAATTTCTGGTTGAGTCCTCTATATGGGTATTCATGATCAAATGGTTTTGTGGGTGTAGTGACTTCATTTAATAAAGTCTTTGCATCAATGATCCCATCAGGTTGATATACAGTGGCGTTCCAAATTGCCTTCCTTATGGCTTCCGCATCGTTCGCCTGTAAAGCGTCTGAAGCGTCTTTATAGGTCTCCATCTTGGCGATTTTGACCTTCCCAGGTGGTAGTACTGATGCAGCCTCCTTTGCTGCTTCTCTTCCTGCAGTATCTCCATCAAAGAAGAGTACAATTTCTTGGTATCCTTGAAAAAATGGAATCTGTTTCTTAATATCTTTTTTCGCACCTTTTGCTCCGTGTGGTAGTGATACATGAGGCCAACCTGTGAGTGCCTCGTAGCCTGATGCAGCATCTAATTCCCCTTCATAAACCACGACCCGTTTGCCAGTACTAGGGAATAAATGCTGACCAAAGAGAGTATCAGTGCTGTTGCCTTCATAGTAAAAATCCTTTTGTTTAGTCTTTACTTTTGCGCCCTGAAGTATTCCGTCGTTCGTGAAATAATGGAAGCGTAGTAGTTCTCCGTCTCTATATATTTTGTAGAGTTGGTTTGTTTTTTCGGAGATTCCTCGTTTATGCAGCCTTTGGGCTGATCCTTTGAGTTGGACATTAGTAGGCATGGATGTAGTGTGGGTTACCTCTCCAGTTGCAGAGGTGTGGTGATCGCATACGTAGCAATGTGTGTGTCCATCAGAGTAGAGAGATGCTCCGTCTGATGAACCACATGAATTGCAAGAGATATGCCGGACGTGTTCGCTCTCTATATGAGCCATTCCATTGGTATGTTGTGCCAAGAAGTCCAGAGAATTTTATTTTTCTCGCAGAATTTGGCGTAAGTAGTTTTAGATTTTTTAGATATTTTCAGGAACGGTGATTGAAATATCATTCGGATATCTAAATCTGGGTTTTGTTTGCGGACTGCTTTTTGTTTTCTGCGGTCCTCTGCGTCCCAATAACCCTTGACCTCTAGATATAAATCCTTGTTAGGGAGGTAGAAATCTGGAGTATATGTCTTCTCTAACGTATAAGTTATTTTAGAACTTTCATACTCCTGTTCAACACCTAGTTCTAATAAGAAATCAGATACCTTCTCTTCCAGCTGAGACCGAAACATTAGAAGTCATCGGTTTCAACTGAGGAAGGTGTACCAGCCGCCTCAATCTCTACGTTAGGTGCGCTAGTTTTAAAGCCGTTGCATGTTCCAAACAGTTTGGCTGCGTCGTCGTCATTCATATCTCCGGTATCCATCCCAACGCCATCTTTAAGAGACACAACTTGGATAGCACTTATCCTTAGTGTGGTTCCATAAGTGACTTCATCTTGTAGGACATAAGGCTTTTGCTTGAAAGCTAACTTGACCATACTGCCTGAATAGATAGGCGTGTCCTTGTTAACGATGGCACTACCTTCTGTATCTAATACGGGAGGCTTGTTGTTCTCTTTCCATGAGAACTTGACACTATATTTACCATCGCTGACCTCCTCCCATGGCGTGGGCTTGAGGGATGATCGTGCTTTATTTTTTAATTTTGACTCTGCCCATTTTAAAGCTGATACTCTTTCCTCTTCTAGTTTGTCTATGAGACTTTCGTCTACTACTGCGACAAGATTGTATGTGCCAAATTTTCCTGGCTTGAGGATGGCCTGAAAACCTTCAAGGATGACAGGCTCTGATGTGGTATGGGTAATACTCATTAACAAAAAAAGTAAGTGGATTCAATCACTGACTCAGGTTTGAGGTCTCCAATGATTGGTGGGTTTGTCTCTGCTCCGATTTGACGTGCAAAGTCTGTTAAATAATCATGATTAGCGAACATATTTTTATACGTCTCTCGCACGACCTTGGATAACTCGGTCATGTCTGTCGCTCTACATAAGACACTATCGTGTATGAGAGCTATTGGCTTATTATTAAACGCTAAAGTTGAGAGGCAAAGTAAACTGGCATCCATAGAATGAATTAGGTTGGGTGCAGTTGCAGCCTTGTGTCTGGCCTTGTCTACTACCTTTGTCTCATCAGTTGCGACGCTCATCTTACATAGACCTAAGAGTTGAAGTTGCATTGTCTTAATCTGTTTCTTCATTAGTCTTTGAGTGACTACGAAACCAGTGGGCGTGACCCATGACAATTCAGTAACTCCACGCTTAAGTGCTTTACTGACCTCCTCTTCTATCCATTTCATAACTCGCATCGGTCCTGGAACTATGACATTCATTGCATCCCTAACTGCGTGGACAGTAGCTATTAAATCTTCCTTACTAACTTCAACTCCTTTTTCTAGCAAAGCTTCCTTGATGTACGCTTTATTGGAGTAAAATTTACTATTGTAAGGCAAGGTCATGACTACGCGCTTGACAGTTTTTCTGTCCATATATTCTTTAACTGAATCAGGACAGTTAGGTTTAGCAGTTTCAGCTACTACTTTGTAGGCATCTTGTGGCTTATCTGTTGGCAAGACGTTCACTAAGGAAGCGGTCTGTCTGTCAGCGGCCAAAGAGGCGAGCAGCTGGAGTCCTGAACAAGTGGCATCTATAGCCACCATTAAGCCTGTACTACAGCGGTCTTTCTTAATGACACAGTGGTACATCTCATCGCAACTACTAAGGAATTGCCAAGGCTCGTCAGCTACTTCCCACTCTGAAATAGTCCCAATTGGATCTAAAGCTATCCGACTAATTAAGTCCTCATTTTCATAAGTCCAATGAAGACGATCTTGAATAGTTTCTTTATCTAACCCATACGTAGTGGCTGCACTAAAACGAATCCAACGCTCAGCCTCATCGTCCATAAAGGATTCATCAGCGAATTTTAAGAGGCTCTTCCCGAAGTCGGTACATTGAGGCGTTAATAAGGCAGGGATCGGATAAATTCTGGAGCGGTAGTCAAACGACCACGGAATCCAAAACTTATCAACATCCTTAAACCTTTTAACTGCCTCCATCTGCAGCCGAGTTCTACAAGACTTCTTAAACTCTTGAGCATTGAGGTCTCTGATCTTAGTAGCAGCCCTTCTGTATGCCTTCCTTGACTCAGCATTCTCTGCTATGTCAGACGGTTTAGGTGGTAGCTCATGATTATGAACAGGGAGGAACTTACCGACACTGATCTGTTTTTCTTCTAGCTGTTCAGCTACTGAAACAGTGAATGGATTTAGTGTGTAAGCAACCTTTTGCACCTTGTTTAGAAAGGCAATTGGTTTCTCTCCCTGTATACGTGGTGAGTTGGATCTGCGGACCATATCGTGGCCCAACATAACCTCGTTCAAAAGATATCCACCAGCCTTACCATTCTCCCAATCATTAGGAGGTATCAGCATGGGAAAAGTCAGTGGTGCAAACAGTTCAGCGTTGGCCATGACCTCATCCTTTATCTTCATAAAGGCATCGGTTGGGATTAAATACTGAACACTTTTATTACCAAACTGCTTAATGTCCTTTTGAAACCAGCCACTGGTCTTTAAAACACATTCAAGTAGCCAGCCTCCAAGCTTGACTCGTATCGATCTGCCCCAAGCTTTCCACTGTTTAACATCACATCGGTTCATCAAGGTCTGAATGACCACGACCTTTTGCTGAGTCCCTGTGGATTTATGCCAGTAATTCTTTTTTAAAACTTCTAACAATCCTGGAGCGTGCTTTTGATAGTGGAGTAGTTGCGCCTCATTCTCCACAGCATTGCCCACAGCATCGCAGATATTGACCAATTGATTACTTCCAGCCCTCGTGCTAAACACCTTGTCAAAGACGATTTTGCAGGTGATAGAGGCGGCTGCCATCGGCTCAATCTCATGTAAGTATTGAGCTATTTCTTTAAATAAAACACCATTTTGTCTTTGATGGATTCGTGAGTTGGTTCGTTCTATTTCTTCTGTGACTAATGGCAGTAATGATTCAATTGAAGCAATGCCATAAACAGAAGCAGATGAGTACTCCTTATCCTCTAAACGTTTGGTGTTATCTCTTAACTTTTCTATACCTAGTCGGATTTGTTCTCTTTCCAGCAGAATCTGCCGTTCAATCTGGTCCGGTGAAACCATAAATTAATGCACAGGATTTACAAATTAGATTTATCTATATCTGGACACGTCCTAAAAGAAAGAAGGGGCAAGCTTTTCAGCCTGTCCCTCCTACTACCAAACTACATAAGGATAATTATGGCACAAGAACCTAAAACCAGCGCGTCTACCAATTCCGCCAGGTGGGCCAACGGGTTTGCGTGAATGCTGATTCATTCTAACAGCCCGTCGGTTGGAAGATATTGCCTTATTTCAGATTCATTGGATGCACCTAGATCGCAGCTTGAGCTTTTTTCAAAGACTCATCGGTTGCTTTTGCATATCGTAGTGTGGTGTCAATGCGCTTGTGTCCCATGAGTTTCATGAGTGTTCGCATTGGTGTCCCTGCTTCTGCGTGCCACGTACCATATGTATGGCGGAGTACGTGCCAGTGATAGGGATTGTCCTCGTGATAGTCAGTACCAATTCCACAGTAATTACGAATTTTATTGAAGGTTTTGCTAACCATAAAACGGCTAGACCATTCCTCCCCAAAGACGCTCATCTGTGGATCAGTTCCTTCAAGTCTTGAGGATAAAACTTGAATACATCGATCGTGTATCGGTATGGCGCGGTGATTCTTGGCTTTGGTTTGAACATCTGGTCGTCCACCAATGTGAACTAACTTACGTCCAAGATCTACATCCCTTACTTTCATCTTTAATGTTTCTGAAACTCGCGTTCCCATAAACACGCTGAAAATAATGAGATCAGCCAGATCATCACGGCCAAACGGATCACGTGATGCACGTATCAGGCGTTCTACCTCGTTCCTTTGAAAGAACAATTCAACACCTTCTCCCTCTTCTCGTCGTTGGAATTTGGGAGGAAAATAGGAGCTAACTCCTTCTAGATGACACCACTTAAGACATTGGGATACTGCAGAGGTCACTCTGTTTATCGTTGAGTCCTTGTGGCACTTCTCCTCTTCTAAGTAAGTTTGAAACTCACTGACCAAAGAGCGTGAGATATTGGAGAGCTTGATGCTTCTCCCGTATTCATTGGTGAAGTGATTGGTGTTAATGCGAGCAGCTTCTGAGCCACCGCCTCGTCTCCATTTGTCATATGTGCGGAATGTGTAGTCCAATGCTGGACCCCACGTCCGGATGTCACTCATAAAGAATCTCCTTGATGGTTTTAATTAAGTCCCGACCCTTGGAAGAAAGCGAAAGTGTGACCCTACGCTTGTTGCACTCATCCGGCTCTTTCACGATTAACCCCAATGCAGGGCGGCCAAGAATTGGATTTTTCTTAGCAAGCCAGTCTGTATTACGAGACGTACTAGCAGTAGAGAGGTTGAGATCCTGTTCTAATGCAGTCTTATGCCCACCCTCATGACTTGCAACCCATAAAAGCGTTGCCATCACTTGGCCTGGCACATCTCGGTCATACAGCCGAATCAAATTGATCACCTTGAGTAGACGAGCAATCTTGGGATCGGTGAGTTGTTTCCTTAGAGGGTCCATCCGTTCCTCTCAATGGTTTGGGACCACCTAATTGTAATTGAAATTTCCATAAGTGGACATTGACTTCGTGGTAGGCCACGTCATCAACGCCTAAATAGAAATCACCGAATGAAAAGAGGGTACGCATTGCGTTAAATCGAAGTAAACAACAGAGATTTGCATAGATTTAGAGGACAGGATATGTAAAATGAGTAGTGTGTTACCCATGTACAGGATGATACATAACACCCCACATTTAGTGTCTGATGCTACAGGTTTTCTTCACATAAGCATTTCCTATCCATATCAGGACGATATATAATTGCTATTATTTATAGTTTTCCTAGGTGTGCAATGTTTTATTAAGACATTTGACCATTTAACCTGTATTTACAGTTGATCTGTAGTTACATCTTTGTTGACTAAATATAACTTAGCAGCCTCAACCATAACAGTATTAACAGTCAAACCCCTTTCAGCAGCTATAACTTTGATCTTTCTGTGGAGATATTCTTCCAGCTGAACAGTTATACGCTTCAAGGAATTTGTTAAGCACAAGCCTTAGACTATCTTATAAGCAACA
>NZHS01000064.1 GCA_002689735.1 Flavobacteriales bacterium
AAAGTGTCTGACCAGTTTTGAGCAGAAGCAGGATTTGTCCATAAGGTGTATGCATAATCAAAAGTAAGATAGATGCTTGAGTATGATGTCAGGTTAAGAGTAGGAAGTATAAGATCATCATATTGACCGTTTGCTGAATATTCTGCATTATTAATATAAATAGAAGAACTACTACTATATCCTGCAGAATTTGTAATTTCCCAAGTATCGCTTCCATCATTATTAATTATTGTCCAGCTTGGAAGTCCACTTTGAAAATCTTCAGAAATTGGAGGAGTTCCCGCTGCGCAGAAACATGATGCTTGGCAATTACTTAAGTCGGTATAAATTCCATTACCATTTAAAGGATCAACACAATTACCATTTATACAGTTCCAAGATGGAACTGGAGGAACGGTGCTACATAAATTATGACTTAGAAGGTCTGGTCTGTATTGATTGATTGCAGAAATCATTCTTGCTTTTTGACCTTGTGTGAATAAGTTCATACACCCATCATTAGTGTAGTCCATATAGTTCATAAACATATCTCCATTAGAATTAGAGGTGCCACAGCTATTTGTATTATGAGGAAAAGCAGGGCAATTATAATTTTCTTCTTCTTGAGTAGGAGTATCATTTACATTGTCGTTACCGCAATTACCTCCATTTCCCCACACATGATCTAAATTTAGCCAATGCCCAACTTCGTGCGTGCAAGTTCGACCTTTATTATACGGGGCTTGTACACTTCCAGTTGTACCAAAATATCTATAACCAATTACTACACCATCATCTGGATTATTAAAACTAGAAGGAGGAGTAGCATATCCTAGAATACCTCCTGATAAATCACAAACCCAAATATTGAGATATTTATCTTGATCCCAAGGATCAATACCTCCAGATGCAGTAGATTTCATATTGTCTGTTTGAATTGAGAATGATGTTTGACTGGTTTGTGTTCTGGTGATACCAGTTGTGAGAGCTCCATTAGGGTCAACTGTGGCTAGACAAAAATCAATCTCCGTATCTGCTGCAATTCCTTGCCATACATTAGGAGTCATTATTGCATCTATGTTAGTTCTTCTAAAATCAGCATTTAAAACATCTATTTGTGAGATAACTTGTTGGTCTGAAATATTTTCTGCGCTAGTATTCCAAACAACATGAACTACTACAGGAATTGTAATGATAGATTTTGAATTTGAGAAATAATGATTTTCTATCCAATTTTTTGTTTCAANGTTTACCTTTTTTCTTTGTTGTTCATATTCAGGNTATTTATTATTTAAAATTTCAACATGCTCGTTTGTTGAACATCTTTCTTGAGCAAAAGTTGTGAATGATATTGTAAATATGAATGTTAGAAAGAAATTAAATCTCATGTAATTATCTTTCTGCAAATATAAAACTAAATTTTTTTATTTGTTTTACTAACTTAAGTAGCGATTCATCTTTTTCTAATAAAAAAAACAAAAATATTGCTGATTTCTTCTTGTTTTGTTACTTTTGCAGACCATTTTTAAAAACAAAATTAAAATGTACGCAATAGTTGAAATAGCAGGACAACAGTTTAAGGTTGANAAAGACCAACAAATATTTGTACATCGTCTAGATGCAAAGCAAGGANCAAAAGTGTCTTTTGATAAAGTGTTACTTACCGATGATAATGGCAAGGTAANTGTTGGTTCTCCTCTAGTAAAAGGAATGTCTGTGACAGCAAAAGTAATGGAGCACTTAAAAGGAGATAAGGTAATTGTTTTTAAAAAGAAAAGAAGAAAAGGNTATAAAGTTAAAAATGGTCATAGACAATATTTAACAAAGCTTGAAATAGAAAAAATTGGCTCATCTACTTCAAAAAAGAAAGTAGTTGAAAATAAGACAGACAAAGAGCCGGCAGCTAAAAAGCCAGNAGCTAAAAAGCCAGTAGCTAAAAAGCCAGTAGCTAAAAAGCCAGTAGCTAAAAAGCCAGTAGCTAAAAAGCCAGCAGCGAAGAAATAATTATAACTGAAAAAACTTTATAAAATGGCACATAAAAAAGGAGCAGGTAGTACTAAAAATGGAAGAGACTCAAGAAGTAATAGACTTGGTGTAAAAATATTTGGTAATCAATCAGTCATTGCTGGTAATATTATTGTGAGACAAAGAGGAACGGTACATAATCCTGGTGATAATGTAGGTATGGGTAAAGACCATACTTTATTTGCTTTAACTGATGGTACTGTAAAGTTTACTAAAAAAAGAAACAATAAATCCTATGTTTCAGTAGAAGCCTAATAATAAACAGATTGTATAAAAGNGAAACTCTTGAGCAATCAAGGGTTTTTTTTTTAATTTTGTTTTAAACACTTTATAGATGTTAAATATTTCCAATTTAAGAGAACAGAAAAATAAGATTGTTCAATTATTAAAAATTAAAAATTTTGATGCTTTAGATTTAATCGATTTAGTTATAAAAAAANATAATTCTAGNAAATTAAATCAACAGAANTCCGATGAAATTTTATCTAAGCTAAATCAAAGTGCAAAAGAAATCGGTTTTTTATATAAGCAAGGTGAGCTAGATAAAGCTAATGCGCTTAAGAAATCTTCAGCAGAATTAAAAGAAGAGTCAAAAAAATTATCTGCTATTCAAAAAGAAATTCAAGAGGAAATCAAAGAAATTTTATTGCAAATTCCTAACATTCCACATGAAAGTGTTCCATCTGGTAATTCTGAAAATGATAATGAAATTATTAAAGAGGTTGGTGAAATNCCTAAGCTTCACGAGAATTCTNAGNCTCATTGGGAGCTTACAGAATTATATGATTTAATTGATTTTAATCTTGGTAATAAAATTACTGGAGCTGGTTTNCCTGTTTTTAAAGGAAAAGGAGCGAAATTACAAAGAGCATTGATTTCCTTTTTTTTAGATCAAAATATTAATGCAGGATATGAGGAATACTTACCACCATCTGTAGTAAACTCTGATTCGATGTTTGGGACAGGTGCTCTTCCTGATAAGGAAGGTCAAATGTATCATGTTACAGAAGATGATTTATACTTAATACCTACAGCAGAAGTTCCAGTAACAAATTTCTTTAGAGATACTATTATAAAAGACTTTCCAATTAAATGTACAGCTTATACTCCATGCTTTAGAAGAGAGGCTGGCTCTTATGGAAAAGATGTTAGAGGATTAAATAGATTACATCAATTTGATAAAGTTGAAATTGTGCAAATTGAACATCCAGATCGTTCATATTCTACTTTAGATAAAATGGTTAAACACGTAGCTTATATTTTAGATCAACTTGAATTACCTTATAGAATTTTAAGGTTGTGTGGAGGAGACTTAAGCTTTACATCTTCTTTAACCTACGATTTTGAAGTTTATTCAGCTGGACAAAAAAGATGGTTAGAAGTAAGTTCTGTTTCAAATTTTGAATCTTTTCAGGCAAATAGATTAAAATTAAGATTTAAGAACAATGAAGGTAAATCTCAACTATGTCATACCTTAAATGGTAGTGCATTAGCATTGCCAAGAATTTTTGCAGCACTTATTGAAAATAATCAAACAAGTGATGGTATTAAGATTCCAAAAGTTTTACAAGCCTATACTGGATTTGATAGCATTTAATTCATGAGAGTTTTAATTTTATTATTATTTACCTTTTCCTCATTTGCTCAAAATAATAATCAAAAAATAGCTTATCAATATTTTATTAACGGAGACTATGATAAGGCTATTATCATATATGAAGAATTAAATAAAAGTAATAACCCAGTAAATACATATAGCCCATATTTTATTTCACTAATAAACACTAATAATTTTTTCACTGCTGAAAAGTTAGCTAAGAAATTATATTCTAAAAATCCTCAAAGATTAAATTATTTAGTTGATGTAATTATATCTTTAAAAAAGCAAGAAAAATCAAATAAGTTTACTTTCAATCTAAAAAAANTATTCCGAAAATTAAATGGAAGAAATTCTCAAGCTATACAATTAGCAAATCGTTTTTTGTCATTTGAAATGTATGATTTTTCTCTAGAGATATATGAAAGATCTTCTAAGATTAATGATTCTTTTTCATACGATCTCCAAAAAGCTCAATTATATGGTTTATTAGGTAAGGATGAAATGATGGTTAATCAATATTTAGATTTTTTATTAAAAAATCCTAATCAAAAAAAGGTTGTTTTTTCTAATATTCAAAGATTTTTAGACAATAATGGAATAAAAGATTATGACAATACTAATCTAGTCAAAAGATCTCTTCTAAATATTATTAAAAAGTATCCGGATCGTTATGATTTTAATGAAATGCTCGTTTGGCTTTTTATGCAAAATCGGCAGTATAAACTCGCGCTTCAGCAAGTAATTTCACTAGACAGAAGAAATCAAAACTCCTTAGCTAAGATATTTGATATTACAGAAAAGTTATTAGACTTAGAAAAATTTAAACTAGCTATTGAAGGGTTAGATTACATTATATCTAAGGGTTTTAATTCTGAACTATATATAACCTCACATATAAATAAACTTTTTGCAGAAACTAAAATTTTAAAAAATAAGAATGAAAATTTAGAGCCAATTAATGAGAAATATAATTCAGTTATTAATGAAGTTGGTAAAAATAGTTATAGTATTTTATTGCTTTCAAATTACGCTCATTTTAAAGCATTTTACATGAAAAATTTAGAGGAAGCTAAAGTTATTCTTGAAGATGCAATGAAAATAGTAAATGCTGATCCTATAGACATAGCTGAGTGTAAAATACAATACGCTGATATTATGTTGTTATCAGGCAATATTTGGGATGCTCTCTTATTTTACTCTCAAGTGGAAAAAGATTTTAAAGAAAATCCTATTGGCCACACGGCAAAGTTTAAGAGAGCAAAAATAGCATACTATAAGGGAGACTTTACTTGGGCACAAGCACAATTAGATGTTTTGAAGGCATCTACTTCTAAATTAATCTCTAATGATGCAATGGATTTATCTTTATTAATTGCAGATAATTATAATCTTGATACAATTGATCAGCCAATGATGCAGTTTGCTAGAGCAGATTTATTGTTCTTTCAACAAAAATATGATGAAGCTATTCTATCTTATGATTCTATTTTAACAATATTTAAGGGTCACGACTTGTCTGACGAGATTTATTTTAGAAAATATAAAATTTATTTAGCAAAGAATGATAATGAATCATCTGTTAAGATGTTAGAGAAAATTATTAATGATTTTTCATATGAGATTTTAATAGATGATGCACTATACAATATTGCTAAAATTTATGAGAATGAATATAATGATAGCGCAAAGGCAAAGGATTATTATCAAAAAATCATCTTAAATCATGAGGGTAGTATTTATGCCTCTGAAGCTCGAAGTAGATTTCGCTTTTTAAGAGGTGATGAAATAACTGAAGAGAAATGATTATATATAATATTACAGCAAATGTTGATTTAGAAATAGTTGAGGACTGGCTTTTATGGATGAAAGAAAAGCATATTCCAAAGGTTTTAGAAACAAAGCTATTTGTTTCAGCTACAATTAATAGAATTATTTCTAATTCAGACTCTGGGTCTACTTATGCAATAGCATATAAATCAAAATCTTTAGCTGATCTTCAGAAGTATGAAACTTTATTTGCAACTGATTTAAGAAATGAATACAATTTAAAATACTCAAATAGTGCTCCAACATTTAGAACAATTATGGAAATTGAAAAGGAATTTTAATTTATGATAAAAAAGGATTATGTTTTTTCTCTTCCCCAATGGTTGTGCTTGGTCCGTGTCCACAGTAAACAATAGTTTCATTATCAAGTGTTAGTAGTTTGTTTTTAATACTATTAATTAAGATATTAAAATCTCCGCCTGGAAGATCAGTTCTACCAATACTATTTTTAAATAAAACATCACCAGATAAGATGAAATTATATTTTTTTGAATATAAACTAATATGTCCGGGAGCATGACCTGGAGTAAATAAAATATTAAGTTCTGAGTTTCCAAACTTAATAATATCGCCTTCATTTAAAAATTTTTTTGGTAGAGGAGATGACTCAAAATTAAAAAAACCATACATTTTTGCGATATCTTGTGAATTCTTAAGAAGATCTAAATCTTTTTTGTTTGCCATAAGGTCTAAACCCCATCTTTTAGAAATAAAATTATTGCCTAAAATATGATCAATATGACAATGAGTATTAATTAAATAGATAGGTTTTAGTTTATTTTCTATGATATAGTTTTCTAATTCATCTTTTTCTTCTTGTTGGTAACAACCAGGATCAATAATTATACAATCTCTTGTATTGTCAGAAATAACAAAAGTGTTTTCTTGAAATTGATTAAATGTAAATGTTTTGATCTTCATAATTATAATATTTTGCAAAGATATAAGTTCTTTATATTTGTCTGAAATTACTTCTATGAGTTTTATTACAATTCTTTTTCTTCTTTTAATTGGTCTTTTGGCCGGTATGCTTAGTGGAGTTGTAGGTGTTGGAGGGGCAATAGTTATTATTCCTTTATTATTGCTTTTAGGTTTTTCGCAACAAGAAGCTCAAGGAACTTCTATTGCGGTGATGCTCCCTCCAATAGGAATATTAGCAGCTATAAATTATTATAAATCAGGATTTGTAAAGTGGGAATATGCAATTGTAATAGCATTTGCTTTTCTTATTGGGGGATATGTAGGATCAAAATTTGCTATTTCAATGAATCCACAAATTTTAAAAAGATTTTTTGGTATAGTGTTATTAGTTTTTGCAATTAAATTCATTCTAGGNAAATGATTAATANGATAAAAGATTTAAGTGAGAATTATTTTGATGAGATCTTGGCTATTAGACGTCATNTACATATGTATCCTGAACTTTCATTTCAAGAATTTGAAACTTCAAAATATATAAAAGAAATATTGAATCTGTGGGGGATAAGTTTTACTGATGGTTATGTTGAAACAGGAATATTAGTTGTTTTAGAGGGNAAAAACCCTGCCTCAAAAAATTTAGCTTTGAGAGCAGATTTTGATGCCTTGCCAATTAATGAAAAAAACAGCGTTGAGTATTGTTCNAAAAATGAGGGTGTNATGCATGCATGTGGTCATGATGCTCATACGGCATGTCTTTTAGGAGCCTTGAAAATATTACACTCTAGTAGAGAATTATGGAGTGGTACAATTAAGTTTATTTTTCAACCAGCTGAGGAAAGATTGCCTGGTGGTGCAAAACAAATGATAGCAGAAGGAGTTTTAGAAAATCCAAATGTCACNAATGTAATTGCTCAGCATGTTCTTCCAGATTTAGAAGTAGGAAAAGTTGGATTTAGATCTGGNATCTATATGGCTTCTACAGATGAACTTTATATTAAAATAAAAGGTGTTGGCGGTCATGCTGCAATTCCTTCCCAATATAATAATCCAATATTAGCATCATCTAATTTAATCTTAAAGTTAACANCTTTTTTTGCAAGTCATAAGGATTCTATTNTTGCTATTGGTTATTTTCAAGCAGATGGATCTACAAATGTTATTCCTGATCANGTGAAGTTAATGGGAACATTTAGAGCTCTTTCTGAAGAATATAGAATACAATCACATATAGATATGAAAAGTATTGTGANTGATGTTGAAAAAGAATATAATGTGAAGATAGAGNTAGANATTAGACATGGNTATCCAGCATTANACAANGANGAAGAATTTACTAAAAAACAAATATNTTCTGCNAAAGAATATCTTGGNNAAGAAAATGTAATAGACNTNCCCATTAGNATGACTGCTGAAGATTTTTCATACTTTGCTAATNCTGTTCCATCTTGTTTTTATCGGCTAGGNACAGGAAANAAGAAAAAAGGTATTGTTCANGGATTGCATACNTCTAGATTTGATATTGATGAAGAATTCCTTAAAAATTGGTATGGGTATGNTTGCTTATTTAGCTATTAGCTCATNAGTTTTTTTCCNATNCTAGTGAATTCATCACAAAATAGTGTCATCCAATCTTTTACTTCTTTTGATTTTAAAGCATTATTATTAAAATCTTTAGAGGAGGCATAGACTATTCTTGGNAGTTGTATCATTTTCCATTCATTCATACAAATTTGAGTAAGATGCATTGTTGAGAGATAGCTTTTGTCTCCTCCTGCAGCGCAAAGAATTCCAAAAAACTTTCCTTCTACCTTTTTAAAACAATTGTCTANTATTATTTTNAAGGAATCNTTTANTGAATAATTGTGNACNCCCATTGCAATAATTAAGTTATCTGCCTGAGAAATTTTATTTTCTAAATGTACTAATTCCTTAGATTGGATTGAATGATATGCATTTAGCTNAAAATTTCTGGCATCAATTATTTCACTTTTTACATTTAATTTTTGAAGTCTNTTGTGCACTTCTTGACAAAGAATAAATGATTTAGAGCTTTTTGCAAGNGAGCTAGAAATAATTAATGTATTCATTAGTTACCTACTTTTGAGATGAAATCAATTCTTAAAATTCTAATTTCGTCGTCATTAAATTCATCTTCATCAAATTCTTGTCTTGCTTCGTCAAAAGAAAAGTCTTCAGTAGTTTTAAAGAAGTCATGTATTTCATTTAACTCCTCTTCATCCATCATTTCATCAATAATATGTGAGAGATTGATTTTTGTTCCTGATTCAACAATGTTTTCAATCTCTGATAAAAGTTCATCAATAGTAAGTGTTTTTCCTCTAGCGATNTCATCAAGATTCATTTTTTTATCTAAAGATTGAATAATATATATTTTATTATTTTTCTTGTTTGCCACAGTTCTAACTACAAGATCTACGGCTCTTTCTATTTCATTTTCTTCAACATATTCTTTTATTACATCAATAAATTCTTGGCCATATTTTTTTGCCTTACTTACTCCGACNCCTTGAATTTGANCTAATTCCTCAAATGTGATTGGATACTGATTAGCCATATCTATCAATGAGGGCTCCATAAATAGAATAGATGGAGGCAAGCCAATTGCTTTAGCTTGCTGTTTTCTAAGATCTTTTAAAATAGCATAAAGTTTGTTGTCTAATGCCTGTCCTTTTTGGTTTGTTATTATCTTTTGATCATTTAGTTCATTATAATCATGATCTTCAGTAATCATAAAACTTTTAGGGCTATTTATAAAATCAATTCCCTTGTCTGTTATTTTTAAAACGCCATATGACTCAATTTCTTTAGTAATTAATTGTTTTACATATACCTGTCTTATTATAGAGTGCCAGAACTGAATACTTTTTTCTTTCCCAGATCCAAATACATGACTTATCTGAGACATGTGTTGTTTGATTAGACTATTGCTTTCACCAATCATAATCTTTGCAATTTCNTTTGGTTTAAACCTTTGTTTACATTCAATAATTACCTCTAATAATTTTTTCACTTCNACTTTTCCTTCNGAAGTAGGTTTAGGNTTTTTACAATTATCACACATTTNATTACAATCGGAAGAAGCAAATTCCTCNCCAAAATAATGAAGAATATATTTTCTTCTACACATAGATGTNTCTGAAAAGGCTATTGTTTCCATAATTAATAGCCTNCCAATTTCTTGCTCAGCAATTGGTTTCCCTTGAAGAAACTTTTCGAGTTTTTCAATNTCTTTATAATCGTAAAATGTAACAAGATCTCCTTTTCCTCCATCTCTACCTGCTCTACCAGTTTCTTGATAATACCCTTCTAAGCTTTTTGGGATATCATGGTGTATTACGAATCTAATATCTGGCTTNTCGATACCCATTCCAAAAGCAATTGTTGCTACNATAACATCACAATCTTCCATTAAGAATGCATCTTGATGTGCGACACGTTTTTTTGTTTCTAAACCAGCATGATATGGAAGAGCTTTAATACCATTGATTTGTAAAACTTCAGCAATTTCTTCTACTTTTTTTCGGCTAAGGCAATAAACAATTCCTGATTCTCCNTTTCTTTGATTAANATATGTTATAAGCTGCTTNGCAATATCTTGTTTTGGACGTATTTCATAAAACAAATTTTTTCTATTAAAAGAATCTAAATATAGTTTTGCATNTTCAATTCTTAAATTTTTCATAATATCTAATCTTACTTTNGGTGTAGCTGTAGCTGTTAGAGCAATGACAGGAGCAGGAGCGATATTATTTATTATTTGTCTTAANTTTCTATATTCTGGACGAAAGTCATGTCCCCACTCTGAAATGCAATGGGCTTCATCAATAGCAAAAAATGAGATTTTATTTTTATTGAAAAAGGCAATATTTTCNTCTTTAATAAGTGACTCAGGAGCCACATAAAGTAATTTGGTTTTTCCGTTAGTTATATCTTCTTTTACTTGTGTAGCTTGAGTTTTTGATAATGAAGAATTTAGTACATGAGCAATACTGTCATTATCACTAAANCCTCTTAAAGNATCTACTTGATTTTTCATTAAGGCAATTAATGGAGAAATAANAATTGCTACACCTNCTGAAAGTAAGGCTGGTAGCTGATAACACATAGATTTTCCTCCNCCAGTTGGCATGATTACCATGGAGTCATTTCCTGCTAGAAGGTTTAAGATGATTTCTTCTTGTTTTCCTCGAAAATTATTGAATCCAAAAACTTTCTTTAGATTTTCATGTAAGATATCTGTATTAATACTCTTACTTGTTTTAATATCCATCTAAAAGTAATACTTTTGTTTAGGTTGCGTTATTTACTAAACGAATATACTATTAATTTACTATGAAATCATCAATTGAAATTAAAAAAATTGCTGAAAATGTAATAAATATTGAATATAGATCTATTCAAAATTTAATTAATAGTATTAATGATGATTTTGTTCGGGCAGTTAAATTAATTTCGGAATCAAAAGGTAGGCTAATTGTAGCTGGAGTTGGAAAGAGTGCCAATATTTCCAGCAAACTTGTTGCAACATTTAATTCTACAGGACAACCTTCTGTTTTTCTTCATGCAGCTGATGCAATACATGGAGATTTAGGCAATGTTCAAAAAAATGATATTGTAATATGTCTTTCAAAGAGCGGTAATACTGAAGAAATCAGATTACTAACTTCAAATCTAAAAATTTTAGGAAATAAGATTATTTCAATATGTGGTAATCCATCATCTTTTCTTGTAAAGAATAGTGACATTAATATTAACGCCTATGTTAGTGAAGAGGCTTGTCCCCATGATTTAGCTCCTACTTCTTCAACTACTGCCCAGCTTGTTTTAGGAGATGCATTGGCTATTTGTCTTTTAGAATACAGAGAATTTAGTAAGGAAGACTTTGCTCGTTTTCACCCTGGAGGAATATTAGGTAAAAAATTATCTCTGAAAGTGGAGAGGATTATAAATGATAAGGTCCCTCTTGTTTTTGAAGATGATTTATTAAAAGATATTGTTATAGAAATATCAGAAAATAGACTTGGTGCTACAGCAGTTTGTGATGATAAAAAAACTATTGTGGGAATGATAACTGATGGTGACTTAAGGAGGTGTTTTGAAAACAACACTGAGCTCTTAAATTTAAGAGCAAAAGAGATAATGACACAAAGCCCTAAGAAAATAGATAGTCAATCTCTTGTTTATGATGCATTTAAAATAATGAAATCTCACAACATTACGCAATTGATTGTTGTTGAAAATGGTTCGTATAAAGGAATTATTCATTTACATGATATTATAAAAGAAGGCATCGTTCAATGAGTAAAAAAGAATTAGATATGTCTTTTCTTGATCATCTTGAAGTATTGAGATGGCATTTGATTCGTTCAGGAATTGCTATTATTTCACTATCAATTTTAGCATTTATTTGTAAAGACTTTATTTTTGA
>NZHS01000065.1 GCA_002689735.1 Flavobacteriales bacterium
TTCAATAACTGGTGTTAATTCTGAATGGTGGTATTCTGTTGGAGACTATACTGTTTCTGCTAACTGGATATCAGCTGGATCAGCAACTGTTGATTTAACCGCTAGTGCTGCAACTGGAACAGTAACATTTGCTAATCCAATTATTATTCCAGTTGGTGCAACATATGCATTTCATGTAATTAATAGTTCAACTGTTCAATATACTAATGGTAGTGGTACTGCTGGATCATCTGTATGGGCATCTAATGGTAGTTTAACCATAACTGAAGGTCACGGTTGTAGTGCATTTGGTACACTAGATTTTTCACCAAGATGTTGGAATGGGTCTATTAACTATTCTACTGGTACTTCGGCCTCATATGTATGGAGTAATGGTGATACAACAGAAGATATTTCAAATCTTAATCCTGGAGTTTATTCTGTTGTAGTAACTGATTGTCAAGGATGTACAGCAAGCGATACATTTACTGTACTTGCGAATCCAATTCCTGGATGTAATGATCCACTAGCGATTAACTACAACCCATTTGCAAATGTTAATGATAGTTCCTGTCTTTTTATAGTAAATGGATGTACCGATCCACTTGCTGCTAACTATGATTCTACGGCTTCTATTGATGACGGATCATGTTTCTTTGGTTGTATTGAAAACGATTCTTCATTTAGTTTTGAGTCTGGTTTAGGAATTACATGGTTGATGGATCCAAACAATGATATTGATTGGACAAATAATTCTGGTACAACTCCATCAAATGGAACAGGACCTAGTTCAGCTTATGATGGGTCATTTTACATGTATACAGAAGCTTCTGGAAATGGCAATGGTTATCCTAATAAAGAAGCAATAATGTATGTGGAATGTATTGACCCAACAAAGTGGTCTTCTTTGGGAATTGCATTTGCTTACCACATGAGAGGAGCAAATATGGGTACTTTAAGTATTGATGTTTCTCCAGACAGTGGAACAACTTGGTTTGAAGAGTGGACACTTTCTGGTAATCAAGGAAATCAATGGTATGAAACTTACGTTGACTTAAGTGCCTACACATCTAATATTTCTGTAAGAATTCAAGGTGTTACAGGTCAATTATGGAGATCCGATATGGCAGTTGATTTAGTAAGGTTTTTAGAAATGCCTATTTATGGATGTACTGATCCTTTTGCAAATAATTATGATTCCACTGCAAATTATGATGATGGGTCCTGTATATATATTGGATGTACTGACCCTTACTCTATAAATTTCTGTTCATATTGTAATGTTAACGATAGTTTGTCTTGCCTGTTTTACTCTTGTAAAACAACAAACTACACTGAAAATTTTGAATCTAATAATTTCTCTATTGTTGAGTGGACAAATACATCTGGATCAGAAGCAGCAGTTACATTAAACAATACATCTGCAATTGCTGATACGGTTAGTTTACGCTTTGAAGGTGGTACAGCTAATAACTGGGGTACATATGTAACTGAAAATCAGGCATATGCAAATAATGAACATGTTAGTTCTGCATCATTATGTTTAGATTTAACTAATAATAGTCTTTCTGATACTATAATAATGACTTTTGAAACAGATATGTTCTCATCATTCATTACAACTCCTTTTTCATGGTTGCGAATCAAAGTTGACGGTAATGTAATAGTTGATAGTTATGGCAATAGTTCATATAATAATACAAACCTTCCTTATACTTTTGGTGGTAATACTGTTCTTTCTTATGATCTAAGTATGTTTTCAGGTGGAATTCATAATATTACTTTTGAATCTGTAAATAAGTACGGATCAAGTTCAAACAATCCTGCTACAGTAAATTATGTTTGGGTTGACAATGTAAATATTTCTCTTCCCCTTATCACAGGCTGTACAGACAGTACTGCACTTAACTATAATGCAGCAGCTCAAGTTGACAATGGATCTTGTTATTATTTTGTTTATGGGTGTACTGATTCTACCGCTTTAAACTACAATCCACTTGCAACAATTGATGATAGTTCATGTATTGCAATTGTTTATGGATGTACAGATCCTTTAGCTTTAAATTACTTTTTATTAGCTAATGTAGATGATGGAACATGTAGCTATTGTAATTTTGGATGTACTGATTCTCTATCTTTAAATTATGATCCTCTTGCAACTTGTGATGATGGAACTTGTATTCCTTTTGTATACGGTTGTACTGATTCTTTAGCCCTTAATTATTTTCCTGGAGCTAATATTGATAATGGTTCCTGTATTTATTCTGGATGTACAGATTCAACAGCCTTAAATTATAATCCTTTTGCAAGTATTGATGATGGTACGTGTATTTTACCCGTTTATGGATGTACAGACTCAACTGCTCAAAATTATGATCCACTTGCTACAGTTGACGATGGATCATGTATTGCTGGTATATTTGGTTGTACAGACCCATTAGCCCTTAATTATTTTCCTGGCGCAACAGTTGATGATGGTTCTTGTATCTTTATTGGATGTACCGATCCTACTTCTTGTAACTATAATCCTTTGGCATCAATCGATGATGGTTCATGCATATATTACTTTGGGTGTACTGATCCCTCAGCTTTAAATTTTGATTCTGCTGCTTGCTTTGATGATGGCACATGTCAATATATGTCAAATTGTACCTCTCCAAAGCCAACAGGATTATATGTTTATGATCTTATTGACTCTAGAGTAAAAATTGCTTGGGATAATATGAACGACTCTTCATGTATGGTATGGAAGTACTTTGTAAGATATAGAGAAGTAGGAACTAATGCATGGACAACAAAGTCTGCAGGAGTTGGAAATGGTTTATGTAACTTTGGTTTAAATACAACATCCAAGCAATTACTAAATCTTATCCCTTCTACTAACTATGAATTTAAGATGAAAGCATTCTATTGTAATGGAACATCCTCAAATTATTCTCCTTCTGTTCAGTTTACTACTGAAGATGTATGTCCTGACTTAACTAATCTTGCAGTTCAAACATTTAGTAATAATCAAGCAAAAGCTAAATTTACTTGGGATACAACTAATACTTATGTATTTGCTAGAATTTTGTTGAGATTAGATACTGCTGGATCAGTATGGCAAACAGCTGGAGGTTTTGGAGTTTATTACCCAACATCTTTTGTGAATAAATTTGGCTTACAAGCTGGTGAATCCTATAGAGCTCAAGGAAGATTGTTCTGTGATTCTAATATTACTGCTTATAGATCTCCAAGCTGGACGACTCCAATCTTCTGGACGCAGCCTGGCGGCGTAAGATTGAGCGGGGGAGTAGCTATTGAGAATTTAGATATCTATCCTAACCCATCAAGGGAAGTATTTAATATAAACTTTAGGTCAGACAAAATTCAAGATTTAAAGATTAGAATAATTAATGTGTTAGGTAATTCTGTATACATTGAAGATAAACAACAGTTTATTGGTGAATACACAAAACAAATTAATCTAGATAAGTTTGGTAAAGGTGTTTATTTCCTTGAGATTGAAACTAAAGAGGGAGTTGTAAATAAGAAATTAATTCTCAATTAAACGCTAATATTTATTTTCAATAATTCTAAGCCCTATAATTAATTTTATAGGGCTTTCATTTATCTGTATATTTGATTAATCAATTTTTTCAAATTTCAAATAAGATGTGTCACAATAAAAAGTTTGATTTTATAATTGTTGGTCAAGGCCTTGCAGGTACTTTATTAGCACACGATCTAATAGAACTAGAAAAGTCAGTTATTATCATTGATACTCATTTAAAAGCCTCTGCAAGTAGGGTAGCGGCTGGGCTTATAAATCCTGTGAGTATGAAAAGGTGTATTCCTGCTATGCCCTCTAATTATCTTACAACTGCTTTTAATAGATATTCGGATTTAGAAGATAAATTAAACTCAAGATTTCTATTTAAAAAACCACTACTTCGTTTGTTTGATTCTTTTGAAACTAAAGATTTGTGGATTGATAAATATGAGAATAAGCACATGGATTTATACATTGATAATTTTTGTAAAGAAAATACCTTTCCTTTATTAAAAGATGAATTTTCAAGTGCATTAGTTAAACATGCTGGATATCTTGATCTAAAAGAGTTTTTAGCTGTTTCAAGAGAGTATTTTAAAGATAATAATATGCTTCTGGAGAAAAAATTTAATTTTTCTGAGTTTAATAAAAACTATATTTCGTATAAAAATTTAAAAGCAGAGAAGATTATTTTTTGTGATGGCTTTAGAATAAAAGAAAATCCATATTTTGATTATTTACCTATCGCTCCTACAAAGGGCGAGCTAATGCAAATTAAAATACCCTCAATAGAGAATTTTGATAAAATTATAAGTAAAGGAATCTATATTATTCCAAACGGTGATTATATGTATACTGTTGGAGCAACTTATAACAGAGATGATTTGACAGAAAATCTTACTAAAGATGGTCAACAGTCCTTAAAGGATAAGCTTGATGAGGTTTTAAATGTAGAGTATAAAGTAATTTCAAGTGTTGCTGGTGTACGACCTACAGTAAAAGATCGTGAGCCACTTATTGGTATGCATAATGAGTTTAATAATATAGGTGTTTTTAACGGTCTTGGTGCACGTGGAGTTTTAAATGCGCCGCATTTTTCTAATGAATTTTCAAAGGCTTTAATCTCTGATTCTATCTATAAATTTGATTTTAAAACAATTGACAGATTTCATTAAAATTAATTTTGGAGTTATAAGTTTTATTATCTAGTAAATATATTTATTTGCAGTCTGGATATGTAAGTTTTTGTGATTTTTATTATACCTTGAGGCTCTTATTAGTTTACTTTTGCTATCGGATTAAAAAACACAATGGTGTTTAACTTATTTTTAATATAAAAACTAATAAATAAATAAAATGAAAAAATTAATACTAACTCTTTTAACTGTAATTACCTTTATATACGGTCAGGCTCAGTGTACCTCTAATCCTTACATATCTTCGGGCTGGGGTGGAACAGTTTATTTTTTGGATAGTTCTAATGTATCTCCAAACTTTTCAACTAATTACTCTGTATCTTATTTTTGGAATTTTGGAGATGGCTTTACATCAACTCAACAAAGTCCATGTCATACTTATGGAGATTTATCTAATCTTACTTCTCCATTATATGCTACTTTGTCTGTAACATATCTAGATTCTACAACTTTCAATTTTTGTCAGGATATTGATTCAGTTCAAATTATACTTTTTATAAATCCGTGTGTATATGGTGATCTCCAAATTTCTGCTTCTGGAAATTCTTTAAATGCTGATCTTTCTTATTCAACTACTGTATGTAATATTGATCCTTATACATATTTGTGGTCTAATGGAGATACTAACCAAATTACTATAGCAACATCTGCTGGAACCTATACTTGTACAGTAACAACAGCAGTTGGATGTGTTTACACAACCTCTTACACCTATAATGGTTCATTGACTCCAAGTTTTGATTGTAGTCAAATGGACATATTTGAAGCTAACAATGATTATAACACTGTATCTTTCCAATCATCTTATGTAAATAATAATTCATTTCCAGATTTAATTGATTCATTATCATTTTGGGATGTTTTTGACGCGAGCGGACAGAATATTGGTCTTTATCCAATGATGTGGCAAGGAGCTCCAGCAACTTTTTCTGTTCAAAATGTTGGGTCTAATGGTTTGCCTTCAGATTCCTTATATGTATGTTATAATGCTTACTTATATGATAGTTTATACCAACATAATTTATGGGCAAATCCACCACAAGGGAGTATTTGTTTTGATTGTGAATGGTTAGTTTGGAATGGAAGTTCTCCAAATAGTCCTGGAATGTGGGTAATTGGTGGTACACCACCTCCAACGCCTACTTTTGTATGTGATCCAATCTTTGGATGCTTTGATCCAGGAACTGGAAATGGGCTGTATTCCTCTTTAGCTCAATGTCAGGCAGCATGTTCAAGTAGCTGGTCAAATGTTTTCTGTGATTCCTTAAATGTTTCAGTGATAGCTTCAACAGTTGATTCTATAACCCTTGGAACTAATCTTTCTAGCTTAGGTTACACCGGACCAGCTCTATATACTTGGACAGAATTTACATTTACTGGAATGACTGGAAATACATCTACTAGTGGAACTCCATCTTTTGAAATGGCTATTGGAGATACTAGTCTTTATCTTTTAGAACTTACGATTATTGATAATAGTGGAATGAGTTGGGTATGCATATATCCAACAATGGTTTACTTTGATGGTGGATCATGGATTGCCCTTAGAACGTCACAGCCTGGAACAACAGGAACTGATAATTTGGGTCAAGCTATTTCAAATAGAAAACTTTTAAAAATTGTTGATCTTATGGGTAGAGAAACTGAATTTAAAAAGAATGAAGTATTGTTTTATATGTATGACGACGGATCAACTGAAAAGAAATTCTTTAAATAAATATGAGTAATAAATCATTTGTTTTTGTTTTAGTTATTTGTGCATCTATCTTTAGTATAAGGGTAGATGCACAATATTCTATTGATATTCAAACTTACATTAGTGAAGACACCATTGCTTATGGCCAAAATTTTGATATTCATGTCACATTAGTGAATACAGGATCATTTACAATTACAACCCCAATAGACCTTTGGTACGGAAGTCATNCTGTTAATTCTAGTGTGATTAATCCTAANTCTATATATCAGTTTCCATTTACCATTANTCCTTCTTTGCTTGGATTTGCACCAAACGANTCTATAAGTGTGAATATTCAAAGTATGCAAAATATGCCTGCAACNACAGNTGCANTGCTGCAAGCAGGTGATAATTTNATTGTTATTTGGCCTTCCTCTATTACNCCTATTAATACNGACTCTAGTTNAACTTCTATTCACGTNNTAAATACTTCTACTNACACNAATAATATTGTTNTAGAAAATNTTGAAGATGGAATTATATATGATATTTATGGCAGAAAGCATCATTCTATAAAAACCTTGCCNATNGGNTCTATGTATATTAGAAATGGTAAGAAATATATTTTACTAGACAAATAATTTTATTTTGAAAGATCTAGAAAAAATAATAGAATCATTAACAAAAGATGAAATACGTTTTTATAAGTTATTTATAAATAGAACAACTTCTGCTAAAAACAAATCTAGAAAGGATGAAGAACTATTTAATTTTCTAAAAAAAGGAAAGCAAAAAGATCATTCTACAAAGGAAATTCTTAAAAAATTAAGTATTTCAAATTCAAATAATTACTACCAATTAAAAAATAGAATTTATAACGATATAAATAATTCTATGACTTGGCAGCATATCTCGAAGGATAAACAATCCTCATCATTTAGTTATATTTTATTGGCTAGAGTTTTTAAAAATAGAGCAGAATTAGAAATAAGTTTTAATTATTTATTAAAAGCAGAGAAAATTGCCATAAAGGAAGAGCTATATGAGTTACTATCCATTATATATACTGAGATAATTGAACTCTCTCATGAGTTAATATCTATAGATATTGAAAATTATATAAAATTAAAAGAATATAATATTAATATGCTCAGAGAAATAGACCAGATAGATATACTGCTTGCTCGAATAATGTATGATATAAAAACTAAGCAGAATTTTTCTAAATCTGAAGCTTCATTAACAAATATTATAAATAAAAAATTTACGGAGACTAGACAAAATGAAATCCTATTAAATAGTCCAAGATTTAAGCTTAGATTATTTAAGATGTACTCTAGGATACTTCTTCAAAATGGAGAGTTTCTGGCTCTGCAAGATTTCTTATTAGCTAGCTTAGAACAATTTAATAAGGAAAAATTCTTTAATAGAAATAATCATGAAGAAAAACTTACTTTATTAACTTATTTGGTTAATTGCTCCTATAAAAATAAAGAATATAAACTTTCTTTAAAATATGCTGAAAAGCTTAAAGAAGCAATGAGTGAGTATGATGCTTTTTTACAGGATAAGTATATGTTTTATTATTACAATGCTTTAGTGCTTAATTATGGTGAAACAGATATACAAAAATCTTTAAAAGTATTAAAAGAGGCTAGTCAAAACGAGGTGATTAAAAGTATTCCTGCTTACTCCTCATTTATATATTTAAATACATCAATTATTTATTTTCAGACAGAACAATTTAAGCTGTCTCAGAAAAATATTTCTAGATTAATTCTACAACATGACTTTGTGAATTTAGATAATGTATTTCAGTTCCAAGTATATCTATTGCAGATCATTTTAAAAGTTGAACTCAAAGACTTTATATCTGCTAAGGAAAAGGTAAAAACCTTATTATCTTGTTATAAAAAGTTATTAAAAGATAAAATCTATTCAATTGATAAGGATTTGATTTCTATTATAAATGATATTATAGATAACAAATCGGTTGAAGAAAAAATAAGGGCATTTATTAAGACTTATTCAGATACTATAAACCCTTCAAGAACTACAGTAATTGACTATTTCTCCTGGGTTAAAAAGTTTCTTAAGTAATCTATTATTTAGTTTGATCTAAAATCTTGCCAGATAATCTATATAAGTTTAACTCGGCAATTTTAGCAGAATACATTCTTTGATTTAATTTATTTTTAGACATACTTAAATCAACTTGAGCTAACCTAAAATCGTTTCTACTAAGTTGTCCTTGATAAAATTGCTCTTTAGCTCTTTCAAAGAATTTTTCAGAAGTAGCTTGATTTCTTTTTTCTATTTCTATTAGATTAATACTATTTGAGTACTGCTGAAAAGTAGAATTAAATTCTTTTTGTATTTTTTGTTTTATCGCTGTAAGCTCTAAAATATTTGATTCTACTTGNATCTGCATATTTTGNGTAACCTTTCTTCTAGCTANNCCATCAAAAATATCCCATGAAAANTTAATAAANCCTGTTAANCCTAAACTTGTTTGATCAAGAATTAAACTGGTNTTACTTTCTGTATTGTTNTACCCATACTGAGCAGAGAAATTAACTTTNGGTAATATGGATACAGAATTTATTTTTTTATCNTTTTTTGCTATTTCAATCAAGTATTGTTGAAATATAATGTTGTTATTATTATCTGCTATTTGCTTGTTTAGTTCATTNTAGTNTAGNTTAGTATTAATTTNAACTTGNTTNTNAACTATAAAATCATCGTTTAATTCTGTATTTAATATTAGTTTCAATTGATCCTTAGNAATATCAAGNTCATATTTAGAATTAATAACGTTAACACTATCTTTATTTAAATCAATTTCTGCACTTAATAAATCTAATTTTGAGGCATTTCCAAATTCGTTTTGAACTTTAATTCTTTTNTACCTTTCTTCAGAAACATTTAGTAGNTCAAGCAGTATTTTATTTTGTTCTTGCAAATATGCAATGTCATAATATTGTTTTGCTGTTCTAANTAAAACTTGCTCCATTTGAAGTAATAGTTCCGTTGACTTTAAGTTACTTTGTTTTTTTAGCTTTTGAAATGTATAAATCGAGCCTAAGCCATTAAAAAGGTTGTAGCTAAATTCTACATTACCATTAATGTTTTTTGACTCAGATTCTGCATCTTCAATTGTCGGAAAATCATCTGTAGCGAATTCAAGACTAGAAGTTCCTTCATTTTCTGAAATTGAACCGTTAATTTTTAACCTTGGTAATGTCCCTAAAACACCAACTTTTTCGTAATTTTTTACTTGATTTAACTCATTAGTTTTAATTTTTATGTCAATATTTTCTTTAAGAGTTATTGACAAAGCATCTTCTAAACTCAANATATTTTGTGCNATTATTGAGTTTGTAAGTAAAATACAACTACTTATAGTNANACATANTATTTTATGAAATTTAAATCTTTTCATATTCCATCTCTTTAATTGCTGGTTCTCTGTCTTCTTCATTTAGTTCTTTACCGGAAAAAATCCATTCTTTAGTGTATCTTATCCTATTAGTAATTTTTAAAAAAGCAGGAAGAAATACTAGTGTTAAAAGTGTTGCAAGAATTAATCCATAGGCAATTGCTATTGCCATAGGAATTAAAAATTGAGCTTGTAGTTCCTTTTCAAATATTAATGGTGCTAGTCCAGCAACAGTAGTAATAGAGGTTAATATAATAGGTCTAAATCTTGACAATCCTGTTTGAGTAAGGGCATCTTCAAATTTTAGTCCTTCTTTTAAGTTTTTATTAAACTTACTTATAAATACAAGAGAATCATTTACTAAAATTCCTATNAGTGCAATCATTCCAAAGTATGAGAACATAGATAGCTGAAAGTCATGTATAAAGTGTCCCCAACCAACTCCAATAAACCCAAATGGAATTAAAATAAATACTGCAAATGTTTGAAGTAAGCTTCTNAAGGTGAANAGGATAATAGTNAGCATTAATATAAGCACNATAGGCCCAGAGAATTTCAGTGAATTNCCTGTTTCTGCTTGAGATCTAATTTGACCTTCAACAGAATATTTAATTGATGGGTAAATAGTTTTTATATTAGAATTTATAAACTCTTCAACATTAGCNGTGATTGTAATTGGATTGTCAATTTTNGGGTTTAACAGATCAGCATCTATTTGGACAGATCTTTTTCCATTTAAATGATCTATNCTTAGAAGGTCTCTTTCAATTTTGATATTTACCAANTCACCAACAAGATAATTATTACCCATAATATTGATTCGCATATTTTCTAAATCATATATTGAGTTTCTATCTTCTTTATCATACCTAATCCATATTTTAACTTCATTAGTTCCAATTTGTAATCTTTGTGATTCAAAGCCATAAAANCCATTTCTTATTTCGCTAAGAATTTGAGCTGTAGANAGATTCATTTGGTAAGCCTTATTTTTAAGTTTAAGCTTTATTTCTTTTAATCCCTTTTGATCACTACTTTGAATATTCTTCATCATATTAAGATTAATCATGTAGTCTTTTAATATTTTAATTGCACTTAATAATTCATTNTTATTTTCTGAATATAATGCAATACTAATTGCTTTNCCAAAAGGGCTTTCTATATCAAAGGTTAANGATTCAGCACTAGGGATTTCTCCGACTGCATCTTTTAGAAGNTTAGTTATCTCTGAAGTACCTATAGACCTNTCTTCAGATGGGGTTAAGATTACATTTAAATAACTTTTTTCTGAACTTTGAGCTGCTGACATACTCCATTGATCGGCTGCTTGATTNTTTCCAATTGTTTTCTCAATTGCTTTTACAAGAGAATTTCCATTATTAAATTCTTTACTTATTTCTTCATTTTTTTGGATTATTTTGTCTTCTATATAGTTAATCCATTTTTTAGTTTTTTCTTCACTAGAACCAGCTTCAAATTTTAGATTTACAATAATACTTTCTCCTTCAATATTTGGAAATACAGTTGATTTGATTAAACCAGCACTCATTGCACTTACAGTTATTGCCANGCTACAAATGAAGATTAATATGATAGTGAATGGGTTCTTAATCGTATAGCTTAAAAGNGGAGCATAGTATTTTCTTTTAAGACTCTCCAAAANACTAGTTGTTTTGTCTATTATTCTTTTTAATTTATTANGAGGTTGAATACCTTTTAAGGCTTTTGAGTGNGCTATGTGTGTAGGAAGAATNATTACNCCNTCAATTAATGAAAATATTAATGTTCCTATTACAACAAATCCCATCTCNGGAAAGAAGTCACCGAGCATACCATCGAGCATAAAAAATAATGAAAAAGCTACAATGGTGGTTAATATTGCAGAAAATACAGCTGGTAGAACTTCTAGAGTTCCATTTATTGCAGCAGTTATACGATCTTCACCTTGTTCATATCTTTGATAAATGTTTTCAGCAATAATAATACCATCATCTACGAGAATTCCAATAACAATTATCATTCCAAAAAGTGAAATAACATTTAATGTAATTCCATAGAAAGAGGCAAGAATAAACATTCCAGCAAAAGAGATTGGAATTGCTACAGCAACCCATCCAGCAAGGCTAGGATGTAAAAATAATGTTAGTATTAATAAAACCAGAATAAAACCAATAACTCCATTCTTAGTTAGTAGTGCTATTCTTTGTTCAATAATAATAGAATTGTCAATAATAATATCGGCTTTAATATCCTGATTTATTTTATTAAAATTTTCTAAGTATGCGCGTGTTTTTCCCGCAACAATACTAATATCTTCATTGTTGGTATTAAATACGTTTATTACTACACCTGCTGTATTATTGTAAAATTTTCTATTACTAATGTCCTTCCAAATTCTGTCTACACTTGCAACATCTTTAATTTTGATTATTCTATTGTTGATCTTTTTTACTACAATTTCTGAAATTTCATTTGCAGTATATTTTTTATTATTGCTTCTAATCATGAAGTTTTCATCACGACTTTTTACTGTTCCTCCAGTAATATCAATATTCTCATTAGAAATTGCTCTATTGAGATCTTGAAACGATAAATTATATTTTTTCAGATCATTTTCTCTCACTGAAATTTCCATTTCTTCAACAGGGTATCCTGAAATTCTGATTTTTGAGACACCATCCATGGCTTTTAAATCATCTTCAATTTCTTCTGCAGCCTTTTTTAATTGATTTAATGAAACCTCACCATTTATCGCAAAGGAAATACCCGGATTAAGATCTTCCATCAAAGAGATTGACGGAGATTCCATATCATCTGGGAATGAGTTTATCCTATCAATAGCATTTTTTATATCTTGAGTAACTACTTGGTTATTTGCATTATTTTCAATTTCAACAACAACACTACTTGTATTTTCTAGAGATTTAGATGTAATTCTTTTGATTCCGGTAATTCCATCAATATTATCTTCAATTTTAAGAGTTACCATCTGCTCAATTTCCAATGGAGATGCTCCAGGGAAAACTGCATCAACAATTATAATTTTAGCAGATCTTTCAGGGAAAAAAGTTTTTCTTAAATTAAATAAGCCCATACATCCAAATATTATAATTAATAGCATTATAATATTTGCAGATACAGGGTACTTAACAAAGTATTTTATAAGATCTCTCATTCTATTTATTAAATCTTATTTCCATTCCACTGTATGAACCTTTAATAGGTTCATTTAAGACTCTGTCGTTATTATTTAGACCTCTAATAATTGCATTATCTTCAAAAACTTGAATTACATCTATTTCAGTTGAGATTAATTTATTATCAACAATGGTGAAAACATTATTTTCTTGAATTAGATTTCTTTTAATTTTAAAAGTGTTATCTACCTCTCCAACAATTATATTACCATAGACATACATCCCGTTGTATAGATCATCATCATTAGTTTCAATAAAAACACTCATGTTTTGTGAAGAAGGGTTTAAAGTTTTGTTAATCCTTGAAACAAAACCATTTCTTTCTCCCGAGTATTCATCACTTTTAATATTTACCTGCATATTTTTTTTAATCAGAAGAGTATTTTTAATACTTGTATTTGATTCAAATTCAAGCATATTTGGATTATGGAATTTTCCAATTTTTTGGCCAAAAACTACTGCTGTTCCAGACTTTATACTTACATCACTTAAACTACCATTAAATTCAGAAATAATTAAATGCTTGTTAAGTCTATCTTCAGTAGATTTTGCAGTAAAATAAGAGTTGAAAAAATTCTTGCCTGATAAATAATTTTTTAATTTTTTATCTTTAATTTCTGGTAATTTAGGAAGAGGATCATTAAAATTAATTTTATCCATAAAATTAAACCAAGATTGATAAGAATCTGGATAGTCAAATTTGATTTCAGAGACAATCTTTGATGCTTGATTAAGTAAATTACTTTTTTGGCTATTTAGGTTACTTTCTATTTCATCATATTTAATATATCCTAAAGTATCGCCTTTTGAAAACTTCATTCCAGTTTTGAATTTTTCTCCGTAAAAAATTCCATTTGCTTCAGTTACAATATTTATTTCTTTCAAAGAAAATAACTTACCATAAATAGGAACAGAAATTATATTTTTTTCTAGTTTAACAATTTCAGAACTTACAAGTCTTTTGGATTCGGTTAGTTCGTTAATACTGGTATCTTTTTTAAAACTCATGATAAGCTTTATAAAAATAAATGCTGCAAATATTATTAGTAAGCCTCTTATGATTTTCCTTTTATTATCTTGCATTTGGGTTAAATATTTATAGTTAATAACTATTGTTTAAAGGACTGCAAATTTACTTTATTTTATTTTTTTAAATTTTAATTTTGAAAGAAATTTAAATAAATAGTATGCGTTTAATAATCACTTTTTTTCTACTACCAATCTTTGCTTTTTCACAAGA
>NZHS01000066.1 GCA_002689735.1 Flavobacteriales bacterium
CTTTGGAATAGTTGCTGGAGTTATTTTTGGATATTTTTTTGATATTATTGGTTTTAGAACTAAATCTGAAAATATTCAACAAATAAAAAACGAGGATCTAAATGTTAAAAAAACAAAAGATACCTCAGTAAATATATTTATTCAAAAAATTGGCTTTTACGCCATTTTAGCGATGGCTATGTTTTTAGCTCCCGATTCTATTATGGCGTTATGGGGAGGAGAGATTGAGTCTATTTCAAGTCTAACTTACTTGCTTTCAATAGCGTTGACTATCTCATGCATAATTTTTTACTTATTAAATAAATTTACTTTTAAAGATCACGACTGCTATTCCTCCTACAGAAATATTAAATCAACAATATTACATGCGATTTTGGATGTTGCTATGGTTGTAACATATGTTTTTCTTGGATTATTTGTTGCTAACTATGTTATTGATGTAATAGTAGGTGCTGATACATTTGATGCGTGGATGACATCCTCTGTTTATCTTGTTGTATTGTTATCAGCTTTAATAGGAGTAACACCGGGATGTGGAGGAGTAATTGCAGTTGCAGTGGCTTTTATTACCATTCCTAATTTCCCTATGGCAGCACTAATCGCAGCTGCTATTTCAACAAGTGGAGACGGAATTTTTCCTTTACTTGCAGTGAATAAAAAAGATGGATTTATTGTATCTTTACTTGGGCTAGTAATTGCTTTAGTTGTCGGTTACTTAGCATTAGCTTTAGGATTTTAATACTTATTAAGTTTAACATTGGATTTCAAAAATTATATTCCTCTTTTGGCATCTCCCCAAATCACAAAATGGATTAATGAATTAAGTATTGATATTAGATTTGTCAATCCACGAAAAACTAAATTAGGAGATTATCGATTTAGAAATAATCAGCATTTTATTACGATTAATAATAATTTAAATAAATATGCTTCATTAATTACATTAACTCATGAAATTGCTCATGCTTTTACTTTTGCTGAATTTGGAAACACTATAAAGCCTCATGCAAGACAGTGGAAAGAAATTTTTAAAAAATTAATGCTGAATTTTTTTGATTATAATATTTTTCCTGATGATATTTTGCCTGTACTTTCTAGTTACTTAATTAATCCATCTGCTAGTACAACTAACGATGAGTTTTTATCTTTAATTTTAAGAAAATATGATAGCGAAATTTTTTTAACAATTTCAGAAATTAATGATGGAGATAATTTTACATACTCAGGTAAAAAGTATATAAAATATCAAAAAATTAGAAAAAGAATAAAATGTCTAAATTTAGATAATAATAGATATTACCTTTTTAATCCAATAACACAGATTAAAAAAATTGATTTATAAATATATTTTAACTTTGTAAAAAAAATTACTTTGAATAAAAACAATTATGCCGTAATAATGGCCGGAGGTATTGGGTCAAGATTTTGGCCTCTTAGTAAAAAAGAGAGGCCAAAACAATTCTTAGATATTTTAGGAGTTGGAGAAACTCTTATACAGCAAACATATAGAAGACTTAGTTTAATATGTCCTAAGGAAAATATATTTATTGTTACCAATAATAAATATTTTAATTTATGTAAGGAGCAAGTAAACCAAATCTCAGATGATAATATACTTTGTGAGCCTGTAATGCGAAATACAGCACCTTGCATTGCTTTTGCAGCATTTAAAATTCATTCCATTAATTCTGAAGCTAAGATGATTGTAGCGCCATCTGATCACCTTATTACAGATGAGGCTGAATATGTCCGAATTATAAATGAAATATTTGATGTAATTTCTAAAGAAGAGATACTAGTAACTCTAGGTATTCAACCGTATCGCCCAGATACAGGTTATGGATATATTCAATATGAAGAAACAAACTCTATTTATTCTAATACTAATATTAAAAAGGTAAAAACTTTTACTGAGAAACCAAATAGAGATTTGGCATTACAATTTTTGGATAGCGGAGATTTTCTATGGAACGCAGGTATATTTCTATTTACCTCTAAAGTTATTATTGACTCATACAAAAAAGATTTAAGAGATATATATGATGTTTTTAAAAGTGGTGAGGGGATGTATGGCACTTCTAATGAAAAAGACTTTATCAATAGAATTTTCTCCTCATGTAAAAACATTTCTATTGATTATGGAATTTTAGAAAAATCTGATTTTGTGTATGTATATCCCTCTAATTTTGGTTGGAGTGATTTAGGTACTTGGGGGTCAATAGATACTCATTTACCGAAAGATGATGATAATAATACTATTAGTGGAGGAGATATTCAATTGCATAATTCAAAAGACAATATTGTTATTTTTGAAAATGATAAAGAATGTATTATTAATGGTTTAACAGGATACATTGTTGTTGAAAGTGATAATTCTTTATTAATCTGCAATAAAGCAGATGAGCAAGAGATAAAAAAATTCACATTAGGATTAAAAAGTAATAAATAATTTATTTATTACACATTAAATAGGGGTTTACCCATTTATCAAATTCATCTTCAGAAAGATATTTAAGTTTTAGTGCTTCTTCTTTTAGAGTTGTTCCATTATTATAAGCGTTTTTTGCAATTTCTGACGCTTTGTCATATCCTATTTTTGTATTTAGAGCAGTAACTAACATCAATGAGTTTTTTAGATTCTTTTGAATATTATTAAGATTTGGTTGTATTCCTGAAATACAATTCTTTTCAAATGACTTACAAGCATCAGCTAATAATTTTGCCGATTGTAAGAAATTTGCAGCAATTACAGGCTTAAAAACATTAAGCTGTAAGTGTCCTTGCATACCTGCAACTGCAATTGTTGAATCATTTCCAATTACTTGTGCACATACCATAGTTAAGGCTTCTACTTGTGTTGGATTTACTTTACCAGGCATTATCGACGATCCTGGTTCATTTGAAGGAATTAATACTTCTCCAATTCCACATCTTGGTCCTGAAGATAATATACGAATATCATTAGCTATTTTGTTTAAAGAAATAGCAATTTGTTTTAAAGCGCCATGCGATTCAATTATTGCATCATTAGCTGAGAGTGCTTCAAATTTATTACTAGCACTTAAGAAATTAATTTCAGAAAATTCAGATATTTTTTTTGCCACTAAATCAGCATATCCTTTAGGTGCGTTTAATCCAGTACCTACAGCTGTTCCGCCAATAGCTAACTCAGATAAATGAGGTAAAGTATTTTTTAAAGCTTTAATTCCAAATTCTAATTGAGCTACAAAAGCTGAAAATTCCTGACCTAGTGTTAATGGAGTCGCATCCATCAAATGAGTTCTTCCAATTTTAACTATCTCTTCAAAGGCTTTAGATTTTTTGTCTAATTCATTTTTTAAGCTTTCAAGACAAGGAATTGTTTTATTTAAAATAAGTTTCATTGCAGCAATATGAATAGCAGTTGGAAATGTATCGTTAGAACTTTGAGATTTATTTACATCATCATTAGCATGTATTAATTTTTTTGTACCATTTATTGTTCCTCCATCATTAATATGAGCTACATTAGCAATTACCTCATTTACATTCATATTTGATTGTGTTCCACTACCAGTCTGCCAAATTACTAATGGAAATTGATCATTATGCTTTTGATCTAATATTTCATCACAAACTTTTGAAATTGCTTCTTTTTTTTCATTTGATAAAATACCAAGTTCATAGTTTGCATGAGCTGCAGATTTTTTTAAAATCGCAAAGCCATAAATAATTTCTAATGGCATACTTGATTCAGGTCCTATTCTAAAGTTGTTTCTACTTCTTTCTGTTTGAGCTCCCCAAAATTTATTAAAAGGAACCTTAACCTCACCCATAGTGTCTTTTTCTATTCTATATTTCATCTTAAATATTTTGTTTGTTTAATAAGTTGTTGTTTCTTTGTTTTAAATAATAACTATGAAATTTATAGGTTTTTTAGCTTTTCTTTTTGTTTTTTTAATGGCATTTTGGTGTCTTTTTTTTCTGGCAAGTGTAATCCCTTATTTTATATATGTTTGGTTAAGAGAAGGTAGACTTGAAGAAAATCAGATTCCCGATTAGCCTAACAAATTTACTATTATTTTTTTTATCCAAATTCTATTAAGTACGCCTTTATAAATTCGTTAATGTCTCCATCTAAAATATTTTTTGGATTAGTAGATTCATAGTTTGTTCTTAAATCCTTTACAAGCTTATAAGGATGAAGCACATAATTTCTAATTTGAGATCCCCATTCAATTTTTTTCTTTTCTCCTTCTATTTTTTCTTTCTCTTTTTGTTGTTTTTCAATTTCAATTTTATAGAGTTGAGATTTTAATAATTTAATTGCTTTTTCCTTATTTTCAAGTTGTGACCTAGTCTCAGAATTTTCTATAATTATTCCAGATGGATTGTGTTTTAATCTAACTGCTGTTTCTACTTTATTTACTCCTTGTCCTCCAGCACCTCCAGCACGAAAAGTATCCCAGCTTATCTCTGATGGATTAATTTTGATGTCAATGCTTTCATCCACTAAAGGATATACAAATACAGAAGCAAATGTTGTATGTCTCTTTGCATTTGAATCAAATGGAGATATTCTAACTAATCTGTGTACTCCGTTTTCACTTTTTAAATTTCCAAATGCATAATTTCCATCAAACTCTAGTGTGACCGATTTTATTCCTACAGGTTCAGCATTTTGTAAATCTAGTTGCTTGACTTTGTATCCATTTTTCTCTCCCCACATTAGATACATTCTCATTAACATTTGAGCCCAATCTTGACCTTCTGTTCCTCCTGCACCAGGATTAATAGTCATTATTCCATTTAATTTATCTTCCTTTGAATTTAACATTTTTTTAAATTCTAATTCTTCAAGAAATTTTATAGTTTTTTGCTGTTGATTAGAAAGTTCTTCCTCGTCTGCTTGTAATTCAATCAAAATATTTAATTCTTCAATATTATTTTCGATTTTTGAGTAGAGATTTATCCATTGTTCAAGGTCTTTTTTATCTTTTAATATTTTTTCTGCCTCTTTTGGATTATTCCAAAAATCATTTTGCATCATTTTTGAATCTAATAAAGCTAGTTTTTCTTTTTTAGTTTTAATGTCTAAAAATTTAGCTAGCTGATCTCTTCTTTCTAAAATATTTGTTAATTCTTCCTGGCTAATCATGATCTTGAGATATAATTTTGATTTTTGTCCATATTAAATCTAACTCATACCCTTTTTGGTATAGGTATTTGGCTATTTTAGAATTCTTATTAAAAATATTGTTGTCACTAATTTGATTTGATTTATAATTTATTAAGTCAGTTAAGGATTTATTATATTTTTCGTCAGAAATTTGTGTAATGGCATTTTTAATATCCTCATTTTTTATACCCTTTTTTAGAAGATGGTTAGATATCTTTATTTTCCCCCATCTTCTACTGTTAAATTTTCCCATACAATACAATAACGCATATCTTTCTTCATTAATATAATTATGATTTGTTAAATGATTAATTATTTCATCGTGATTATGAAAAACTTTCCATTCATATAATTTTTTAACTATATCAGATTTGCATTTTTCTGAGTAAGAACAATATTTTTCTAACTTATTAATAGTAATTTTTAAATCCAATATTTTGTTTTTTGACAAAAACCAAATGTACGTATTCTGCTTAATAATCTTAAATTTGCATGAATGAAAAATAAGCAGGCAATAACTCTTCTTTTCTTGTCAAATATTATTTCTGGACTTGCACAGGGGATTAGTATGATTGCTATTCCATGGTATTTTATTGAGATTATAGATAAACCACAATTTTTTGCACTTTCTTATATTGTAATTACAACTTCTACATTGTTTTGGGGGATTTATGCTGGTTCTTTGATAGATCGATATTCTAGAAAAAAAATTTTTATTTTAACAAATATTGTATGTGGTTTGTTTATTGGAGGGATTGCTTTTTATGGTTCTTTAAATGGGTTTTTATCAGAATATTTGGTTGTTTCTGTATTCGCTGTTACTATATTTAATTATAATATTCATTATCCCAATTTATATGCTTTCGGTCAAGAAATTACTGAAAAAAGTAAATATGGTAAATTAAATTCTTATATAGAGGTTCAAGGTCAAACAACTAGTGTGCTTGCTGGTGCTTTTGCAGCTATTTTACTAACAGGAACAAAAAATAAAAATTTAGAAATTGCCGGATTCAATTTCTCACTTCCTTTTAATGTAGAGCCTTGGGAAATTTATGATATTTTCTTTATGGATGCTATTACATACCTAGCAGTAATTGTGATTTTTTCATTAATAAAATATACACCTATTGTGAATGAAAAAATTCATACAGGAAGTCTTTTTGATAGATTAAAGATTGGATTTAATTATCTAAAGCAAAATCCTGAGATTTTTATTTTTGGAATTACTTCATATATGTTATTCGCATTTACATTAGTTGAGTTGCATGTAATATTACCATCTTATGTGCATGATTTTCTTTTGGCCTCTGGAAACGTTTATGCTTCAGCAGAAATTTATTATTCTATTGGAGCAATTTTTTCAGGTGTTCTTATTTTAAGATTATTAAAAAATTTTGATACATATATTAGCGTTATTTTATTAATGTTGTTGGTTTCAATGGCATTTTTTGCCATGACCTTTTATAATTCCTTAATTGTCTTTTTTGTTGGTAGTTTAATTTTAGGTATAACAAATGCTGGAGTAAGNATTTTAAGAACAACTTATTTATTTAACCATATTCCAAATAATTTAATTGGTAGAGCAACTTCTGTATTTAGCTCTTTAAATATTATCGTAAGGATTTCTCTTATCTCTTTATTGTCAGTNNCTTTTTTTGATTTAGGTGACAATATAAGATGGGGTTATTTAATTGGTGTTGCTATGATGCTAGTTTCAATCANNATATTAANNNTATTATACTCTAGAAAAAAATAACTATTTTTTTACAATACTGTATTGCAANAGGTGTAGCCTATCATCTCCNACAACTTTAATGGTTTTTTTAAACTTATTTTCCCATTTGTGTCTAATTGAAGAAAAGAACCATCCTTTGTTAATATAACTTGCTACAAAAGGATGAGTAGCNATTTGAATTTTATTCGATTTGATAACAGTTAAGTTAGCAATTTTGTTTTCAATTTGATCAATTAGTAATAAACTAGAGTCTATTTTNCCTCCGCCATCACACATTGGGCATTTCTCTAAAGTGTCAATTGTAAGAGCAGGTCTAACTCTTTGTCTAGTTATTTGTATTAAGCCAAATTTTGTTGGAGGTAAGATATTGTGTTTCGCCTTATCAGTGCTCATGGCTTTTTTTAGGCTTTCGAAAAGAAGTTTTCTATTTTTCTCAAATTTCTGATCAATAAAATCAACAACAATAATACCTCCCATGTCTCTTAATCTTAATTGTCGAGCAATTTCTTTAGCTGCTTCAATATTGACTTCCAAGGCATTTTCTTCTTGATTTTTTTTAGCATCAACTTTTTTCCCACTATTTACATCAATAACATGTAATGCTTCAGTATGTTCTATAACTAGATATGTTCCATTTTTAATTGTAACATTTTTTCCAAAGGCTCCTTTTATCTGTTTTGTAATATTATATTTTTGAAATATTGGTGTTTCTCCTTTGTGAAGTTTAACAATTTTTTCCTGTTCAGGTGATATTCTTGCTAGGTAGTCTTTTAATTCTTGAGCAATATCTTTATTGTTTACAATAATGTTATTGAATTTTGCATCTAACAAATCTCTAAGAATTGTAGAAGATCTATTTAGCTCTCCTAATATTTTTACAGGTGCTTTTGATCCTTTTAATTTTTTACTGATTACTTGCCATTTTTTATAAAGATTCTTTAGATCTTGATCTAATTCAGCTACTTTTTTACCAGTAGCTACTGTTCTAATAATAACACCAAAACCAGGCGGCTTTATACTTCTTATAAGTTTTTTAAGACGTGCCTTTTCTTCAGATTTAGCAATCTTCTGTGAAACAGAGACTTTGTCAGAAAATGGTGTTAGTACCATATATCTTCCAGCTAGTGATAGTTCTGCAGTAAGTCTAGGTCCTTTAGTAGAGATTGGTTCCTTCGAAATTTGAAGTAGAAGATGATCGCCAGATTTAATTGTATCAACAATCTTGCCATCTTTTTCAATATTTTTTTCGTTTTTAAAGTTTTTAAGTGAGGCAGTATTGAGTTTGTTTTGAATTGCTTTTTCAGTAAATTTTTTGAGTGAATTTACTTGACTACCTAAGTCTAGATAATGAAGGAATCCATCACGTTCATATCCAACATTTACAAATGCTGCATTTAGACCTGGGACAACTTTTTTTATTTTCCCTAAGTATATATCGCCTACTGAAAAGTTATTATCGTGTTTTTGTTTATGTAACTCAATTAACTGCCCATCACATAACAATGCAATTACTACTTCAGAAGACCTTGAATCGATTATAAGGTCGAATTTCATGGTTTATTTTTCTGATTAAAAAATAGATTAACGAAACAAATTATTTGTTTTTGTGTCTATTTTTTCTTGAGCGCTTTTTGCGCTTGTGTGTAGCAATTTTTAATCTTTTCTTTTTCTTCGCTCCTGACATCTTAAATATTTTTTAAAGTTTTATTTTACTTTATTTTTTACGTCCTGCACAAAAATCTTCGCAGGTTTGAATGAAGGAATATGATGCTCTGGTATAATTATAGTTGTATTTTTCTTAATGTTACGACCGGTTTTTTTAGCTCTTTTTTTTGCTTTGAATGTTCCGAATCCTCTTAAAAATACAGCTTCGTTTTCTGAAACAGCATTCATAATTTCACTCATAAATGACTCTACTATAGCAAGAGTTGTTACTTTTTCTACTCCTGTTTTTGATGCTATCTTACTTACAACTTCTGCTTTTGTCATGAATATATTTTACTAAATTTGAATGCAAATATATCAAATTTTATCTATCCCTTTAAATCATATTTTATAAATACTTTTCTTATTAAATGAATTTTTCGAGTCAATTAATTGCTTGGTATAAAATTAACAGCAGGGACCTTCCTTGGAGAAATACTAATGATCCTTATAAAATTTGGTTATCTGAAATAATTTTGCAACAAACTAAAGTCCAGCAAGGATTACCATACTTTAATAATTTTACACGCGAATTCCCCACTATATTTGATTTGGCTAAATCTAGTGAGGATAAAGTTTTAAAGCTTTGGCAGGGATTGGGTTATTATTCTAGAGCTCGAAATCTACATTACACTGCAAAATATATTTGCTCTAAATATGATGGGAATTTCCCCAAGAATTATAATGATATTTTAAGTTTAAAAGGAGTAGGAGATTATACTGCATCAGCAATTTCTTCTTTTGCTTATAATAAAAGATATGCTGTCTTGGATGGTAATGTTATTAGAGTGTTAAGTAGAGTTTTTGGTATAGACAGTTATTTTGACACCACTTCAGGTAAAAAGCAATTTAAAAAACTTGCTGATTTTAATTTGCCAATAAAAGATAGTTATACTTATAATCAAGCAATAATGGAATTTGGAGCTTTAGTTTGCACACCAAAAGCGCCAAAATGTATTAACTGTACTTTTCAAGACGAATGTTATGCGTTTAACAATTCAAAAATTCAAATATTTCCTAAAAAACAAAACAAAATTAAAGTTAAGGATAGATACTTAAATTTTTTAATTGTCTCAATTGGGGACCACATTCTTTTAAAAAAGAAAATTAAAGGTATTTGGTCTGGTTTATATGAATTTCCCTCATTAGAATTTAAAAAAGATCTTTTAAAAAATAATGTTGTTGAAAGCAGTCAGTGGATTAATTTTTTTTACAAAAATAATTTTCACATTACTAATATTTCTNCCATTATTNTACATAAATTATCTCATCAAAAATTACANATTAAGTTTTTTCATNTNGNNTGTGATAAAGTAAAGAGTAATGCTTACAAACTNTTTAANAAAGATCAATTNTTACAACTTCCGGTNTCTAAGGTTATTGAGAACTANCTTANTCAATCAGCTATTTGATAGTTTTTTTTTAAATTTGTTTNATAAAATTAAAAAAAGTTAATGTCTGGAGTAAATAAAGTTATTCTNATAGGNAATCTAGGTAAAGACCCAGAAGTTAGATATTTAGATAATGGTGTAGCTGTGGCTAATATGTCAATTGCCACCACTGAAAACTATAAAAACAAAGAGGGAGATCGTGTTAGTCAAACTGAATGGCATGATGTAGTTCTTTGGCGAGGATTAGCTGAAATTGCAGAAAAGTATTTGAAAAAAGGTTCTAGTGTATACATAGAAGGAAAAATTAGAACAAATAAATGGATTGATAAAGATGAAAATACCAGATATAAAACTGAAATACTAGCTGATAAGTTAAATATGCTTGGTAGATCAGGAAATTCAGAAGAGAGTAATACTCCAACTACTGAAGATGACTTGCCCTTTTAATTAATATTTATACTTTGAAAGAAGATCCTTTACCCATTATTTTAAATATACTTTCTCAAGTTGATATTAATTTTTTTCAAATTGAAAATATTCTAATATTTTTTTTGATAATTATGCTATTAACTTTTTCTGCTTTTATCTCTGGAGCTGAAATATCCTATTTTTCTCTTAGTATGTCTGATTTAGAAAAATTAAGAGAGGATAATCCCAAAAATAATTTGATTTTTAAATTATTAAAATCACCAAATCATTTATTAGCAACAATACTAATTGCTAATAATTTTATTAATGTGGCAATTGTTATAATATCTGCATATTTAACAAGTATTTCTTTTACTTTTCCAGAAGGATCAATACTAGAGTTTGTTTTTCAAGTAATTATAATTACTTCTCTTTTAGTTCTTTTTGGAGAGATAACTCCAAAGGTATATGCTAATCAGAACGCAGTAAAATTTAGTTTGATGATGGCAAAGCCACTTACATTTTTAAATAAATTATTTTATCCATTTAGTTTTTTGTTAGTTTCTACAACATCTATCATTGAAAATAAATTGATTAAAAAAGAATCAAATGTTAATATTGATGAACTTTCAAAAGCATTGGAGCTTACCGATCAAGAGAATGATGGAAAAGAAGGAAAAATTTTAAGAAGTATTGTAGAGTTTGGTAATACAGATGTTAAAGAAATCATGAAGTCAAGGGTTGATGTTATAGCCGTAGAGAAAAACACTAAATACTCTGACCTTTTAAAAATCATTACATCATCAGGATACTCTAGAATACCTGTTTATGACGAGCAATTTGATAATATTCTAGGCATATTATATATAAAAGACTTAATTCCTTATTTATCTAAGGATAACAATTTTAACTGGATAGATTTGTGTAGACTTCCTTTTTTTGTTCCAGAGAATAAAATGATTAACGATTTGCTTAAAGAGTTTCAATCTAAGAAAAATCACATTGCTATTGTTGTGGATGAATATGGAGGTACTTCTGGAATAGTTACTTTAGAAGATGTTTTAGAGGAGATTGTTGGTGAGATAAATGACGAGTTTGATGATGATGATCACAATTATTCAAAACTAGATGATAAAAACTATGTTTTTGAAGGTAAAATCTTATTAATTGATTTTTTAAAAATTGTCAAAGTTGATTTAGATTTTTTTGATGATTTAAAAGGCGAGTCAGATTCTTTAGCTGGATTGATTTTAGAACATCAAGGTGTAATTCCAAAGATTGGAGATATTATAAAAATTAAGGGATTTATTTTTCAAATAGAATCTGTTGATTTAAGAAGAATTAAGAGAGTAAAAGTAACACTAGATGAGGTATAGCCTGTTGTTTTTCTTTTTATTTGCATGCGGAAGCGACTATACCCCAAAGCCAAGAGCTTTTTTTAAGATTAAATTTCCACAAAAAGAATATCAGACTTTTAGCGATAATCAATTAGCATTCACATTTTTATATCCAAAATACTCTAAAGTTGAAATTGAAAATAATATTAATTTTTTAAATATAAATTTCCCTCAATTTTCTGGCAAATTATATCTCACTTATGTTAATTTAAATAATGATTTGAATGAGCATATTGAGCAATCAAGATCATTAGCATATAAGCATAATGATCAGGCAGATGTGATTAGTGAGCAAGTATTTGTAAATGAAGAAAATAATATTTTTGGAATGCTTTATGATTATCAAGGTGTTACAGCAACTTCTTCTCAGTTTTATCTAACAGATAGTCTTAATCATTTTTTTAGAGGGTCTTTTTATTTTAATACTCAAATAAATGATTCTATAATTCCAGTTAATAATTTTATAAAGGAGGATATTAAGATTTTAATTGAATCTTTAAGATGGAATTAGAGTTTTGAATGTGTTTTCCATCCGATATTTTTATCTTATTGTATTATCATTAATATGGGGTAGCTCTTTCATATTAATGAAAAAGGGTTTAGAGGTTTTTTCATATGAACAAGTTGCAGCTTTAAGATTATTTATAACTTCTATTGTTTTAATACCTTTTGTTTTTTCAGCTTTAAAAAAAATAAAAAGGAAACATTATGTCCCAATACTAGTTGCTGCACTTTTTGGAAGCGGTATACCTGCCTTTTTATTTACACTTGCTCAAACTTACCTAGATAGTTCTTTTGTAGGAATCTTAAATTCCTTAACTCCTTTATTTACTTTTTGCATTGGTATTATAATATTTAATCAAAAATATCATAAAATTAATTTGCTAGGAATTTTTATTGGTTTGATCGGAGCTATTTTTCTTTCATTAAATAATCTTAATCAAAGTATTAGTATTAATATTTACGTCTATCTCGTTGTATTTGCCTCTTTACTATATGCAATTAGCGCAAATGTTATTAAAAGATACCTTTACGATTTAGATTCAACTGATATAACTTCCATTGTTTTTTTAATAGTAGGGCCACTTTCTGGAGTTTATATTTTTAGTACAGATTTTATAGTTCTATTTGACAATAATAAAGCATATGAATCACTTGCATACATAACTATTTTAGCAATTATATGTACTGCACTTGCAGGAGTAATGTTCTATAAGTTAATTAAAATTTCATCTCCAACCTTTGCAACTTCCGTTACCTATTTAATTCCTATTGTTGCTTTGTTTTGGGGATTTATAGATGGAGAAAAATTAATAGGTCAATATTTTGTTGGTGTAGCTTTAATCTTTTCTGGTCTTTATTTAGTTAATAAAAAGTCTGTAAATAATTGATTTATAAATATTTAGTATATTTATTGTATGAAAGCAATACTTACTATCTTAATTATTGAAATTTTTTTCAATATTTTTTTCTTTATCACCAATGGAAATATATTAGATACAAAATTAAAAGCGCATAAATATGCTAAAGAAGATTATAAAGAAATATTTTATTTAAAAAATAAAGACTCAATAAAAACATTTTGTGTGAAGCACAAAGAGTTTGAAAATGTTAAGAAAATAAGACAATATGTAGCTGGTGGAGGACAAGAAACACACTATAGAGTTACATCTTTTATAGACTAAATTCCTTAACTTATTTTAGAATAATTTTTTTCTCAACCGTATTATCATCATAGATGTAAAGATATACAGCTTGAGAATTAGAAGATTTTTCTCTTCCTAAAATATCAATTACTTTAATCAATTTTTTACTATTTATTGACAATTCATTAATATCAGTATTGTTATCCCAAAGATTAATGTTATCTAAGAATAAATTGTTTTCATATTGATTTACGTTTCTAAATTTAATTGCAAAATCATCTTGATTGGTATAGCTGGAGAGATCAATTACTTCAGAATCCCAATCACTATTGTTGCTAGGTGTCCAGCTAAAGCCGTTGTAAGATGGGCTAGTGGTTACAAGATTTAATCCTGCTTTTTCCCAGACATTAGTCCAAGTA
>NZHS01000067.1 GCA_002689735.1 Flavobacteriales bacterium
AAAAGGATTAGGGGAGTTAACAATATTTTTAACTTTTGGACCCTTAATCACAATAGGTACTGCATTTGCAATATTTAATGGCGATCTTAACTCAACTGAACATTTAATCAACTGCCTTTATATTGGAATACCAATGGGGCTATTGACAACTAATATTCTCTTAATAAATGAATTTCCAGATATGGAAAGTGATAAAAAAACACATAAAAATCATTTAGTTGTAACTTTTGGAAAAGAAAAAAGCAGGTGGATCTACCTTTTTATACTAGCACTTTCTATTTTCTTCACATACATGCTAGCAACTAAAATTGAAAATAATTTAATACTTATTGCTATTGGATTACTGTTATTATATGGAGGATATGTTTTTTCAGTTTTGTACAATAAATATAATTCACGAGAATTAGTAAGTGCAAATTGGGGAACCATAGTAATGCAAGCTGTATACTGCATAATCATTTGTTTAACTTTAATATTTTAAAATATGTTTACTAAAAAAAACTGTATACCATGTCAAGGTGGGATACCACCCTTAAATGATTCTGAAATAAAATCTTTTAAAAAGCTTGTAGATGAAAGCTGGAAGGTTTCAGGGTCTAAACAAATAATTAGTGAGTTTAATTTCTCAGAATATCCCAAAGCAATCAAATTCACAAATCAGATTGCTGATTTGGCTGAAGAAGAAGGACATCACCCGTACATCCATATTAATTTCAAAACAGTAAAAGTGATATTATTTACTCACAAGATTGATGGGCTACATGAAAATGATTTTTTAATGGCAAGTAAAATAGATAAATTATTTAGCCAACAGGTTTAAGAAAATTAAAAAAACATAACAAAAAAAGGCTGAAGTTATCTTCAGCCTTTTTTGTACCCGGGACGGGACTTGAACCCGTACGAGCATTACTGCTCATTGGATTTTAAGTCCAACGTGTCTACCAATTCCACCACCCGGGCAACGTTTCATTTAAAAGAACTTTTTGAGCGAGTGATGGGATTCGAACCCACGACCCTCACCTTGGCAAGGTGATGCTCTACCCCTGAGCTACACTCGCGTCAGGTCGGCAAATTTAGTTAATTATTCAATATTTCAAAGCTTATCACTTATTGTTTTTTTTATTTCATTAAGCTTCATTAACGCCTCAATAGGCGTAAGAGAATCAATATCAATTCCAATTAAAACGTCCTTTATTTTTTGCATTATAGGATCTTGAATATCAAAGAAACTGAGTTGCATTTTATTATTTTCTATTATAGTTTTGCCACTTTTTTTTCTTGATGATTCCAACTGTTTTAATAAGTCTTCCGCATTATTTACAACTTCTATTGGCATCCCAGCCATTCTTGCAACATGAATTCCAAAACTATGATGGCTTCCTCCAGCTTTAAGCTTCCTCATAAATAAAATTTTATTATTCTTTCTATTTATAGAAACATTAAAATTCTTTATTCTTTCAAATTGTGCTGACATATCATTTAATTCATGATAGTGAGTTGCAAATAATGTTTTAGCTTGAGTTGGATGATTATGAATATATTCTGCGATTGACCAAGCAATAGAAACACCATCATATGTGCTAGTCCCTCTTCCGATTTCATCTAAAAGAATCAANCTATTNTGACTTAGNTTNTTAAGAATACTNGCTGTTTCATTCATCTCCACCATAAATGTAGACTCACCCATAGATATATTATCAGANGCGCCGACTCTTGTAAAAATTTTATCAACTATACCTATTTCAACTGCTTCTGCAGGAACATAACTTCCAATTTGAGCCATTAAAACAATGAGTGCTGTTTGTCTTAAAAGAGCAGATTTTCCCGACATATTGGGNCCAGTTATCATCATAATTTGCTGATNAANTTTGTTTAANTCTATATCATTAGGAATATAGTTCTTTAANCTATCAAGCTGCTGCTCTATTACAGGGTGTCTACCTTTAATTATTTTAAGATCACAATTATTATTTAATATAGGCTTACANTAATTAAATTTATTAGCAATTTTAGAAAATGACAATAAACAATCTAATCTTGAAATAATTTGAGCATTTTTTTGAAGAAGNAGTGTTTTTTCAGCAATGGTAGCAACTAATTTACTATAAATCTTATTTTCTATAATTGAAATATCATTCTGAGCTGATAAGATTTTAGATTCATAATCCTTTAACTCAGGTGTAATATATCTTTCTGCATTAACTAAAGTTTGTTTTCTAATCCAATTTTCTGGNACTTTATCTTTGTGAATATTTCTAACTTCTAAGTAATAACCAAAAACATTATTAAATGAAATTTTTAAAGATGATATTGAAGTTTTATCAATTTCATTTTGCAACATTTTATCTAAAAGTATTTTGCCTGAATTCTTAATCTCTTTTAAATCATCTAGTTCTATATTAACTCCTTTATTTATAACATCCCCTTTATGTAAAAAAACCGGAGGATTTTCAACAAGTTCATTTTCAATCTTTTCTACCAAATCGTTACATAAATCAATATTATTNCCNAAGCTAACAAGAATAGANATATCTGACTCTANNCAGGCCTTCTTAATTGGAGATAATGAGATTAATGAATATTTTAGTTTTTCAATTTCTCTTGGATTAATTCTTAAAGTTGANGTTTTAGAAACTAATCTTTCAAGATCACCAATTTGATTAATATTAGATTTTANAAGTTCAAAGAAATTTTGATTTTCAAGAAAAAAACTAACNACATCANTTCTTGAATTTATNTCTTNTANNTTTTTTAAAGGNAATGCTAACCACCTATTTAACATTCTTGAACCCATAGCAGTTTCTGTATGGTTAAGAATATCAATTAAAGTTTTAGCTCCACTATTAGGAGAATAGAACAGCTCTAAGTTCCTTGTTGTGAATTTATCCATCCACATAAACTTTTCTTCACTAATTCTTGAAATAGATGAAATATGGGATGTGTGATCGTGCTTTGTTTCTTTTAGATAATGAAGAATTATGCCTGCACTTATAACNCCTTCATTCATAGCTTCTATTCCAAATCCTTTTAGAGATTTAGTATTAAACTGCTCTATTAATAACTCATTGGCAAACTCAATATTATACGNCCAATCATCTAAAGCATAAGAGAATTTTTCAAATAAAAATTCACTTTTAAATTTTTCTTTTTTACTTTTTTGAAATAATATTTCAGAAGGAGAAAATGATTGCACTAATTTATTTACATAATCAGCATTTCCCTGTGAAACAAGAAATTCTCCAGTTGAAATATCTAAAAAAGACACTCCTAATAATTCTTTACCATAATAAATTGACGCTAAGAAATTATTCTTTGTACTTTCAAGAGTAAGATGATTATAAGAAACCCCAGGTGTAACTAATTCGGTAACACCTCTTTTAACTATTTTTTTTGTTTGCTTAGGATCTTCNAGCTGATCACATATTGCAACTCTGTATCCAGCNTTAACTAATTTTGGCAAGTAATTATCTATTGCATGGTGGGGAAATCCAGCAAGTTCAATCCTTGAAGAACCATTTGTTCTATTTGTTAATATTATTTCTAAGACTTTGGAAGCAACAATAGCATCTTGCCCAAATGTTTCATAAAAATCACCAACACGAAACAACAATATTGCATCAGGATATTTGGATTTTATCTCATTATACTGACGCATTAAAGGAGTGACNTTAACTTCTTTCTTTTTACNTACAACCAAAAAATTTATTATTTAATTTAGCAACAAATATAATAGATGAGAAAGTTAAATAATAATGAATTAAATAGAATCACCGTTGAAGAGTATAAAAATGCTAAAAAAACTCCAATAGTNATTGTTCTTGATAATGTCAGAAGTGCACATAACGTAGGTGCAATATTTAGAACAAGTGATGCGTTTTTAATTGAAAAAATTTTTCTTTGTGGCATTACACCTTGCCCNCCAAATAATGAAATTAGAAAATCAGCNCTNGGCTCGACAAACTCAGTAGATTGGGCATACGAATCAGATACNAATAACATATTAAATNATTTGAAAAAATCGGGATATAGAATTGTTGGTGTAGAACAAGTAGAAAATTCAACCAAACTTTCAAATTTTGAACCTAAACAACCTACNGCTCTCATATTTGGTCATGAAGTAGATGGTATTAATCAAGAAGTTATTAATAGTTGTGATGAATTTTTAGAAATAACTCAACTTGGCACTAAACATTCCTTAAATATTTCTGTTTGTGCCGGTATTGTAATTTACAAAGCNAGTCAATCTCTAAAATAATTATGAATTTTAGTTCATAAAAATTAGTCTAAAAAAGAGGTGTTTAAGGATAATTTCACCACAATATTTTATTATTTTTGTTGTTATATTTAAAANAAAATATAAAATGAAAATCACCAAATTCCTTAGTCTTTTATTAGTTGTATCTTTTATAACTTCCTGNGGACTTTCAAATATGTCCAGCAAATATNAAACAGTTGCTATTACNGTTACTCCNCCAACACTTCAAGCGCATGCTGGCAAAGTTGGCGTAACTATTGATGCAAGTTTTCCAGAAAAATATTTCGCAAAATCCTCAACTGTTGANTTCACTCCTGTTTTAATAAGTTCTAAAGGTGAAAACAAATTTAAGCCCATAACAATTCAAGGAGAAGAAGCATCAGGTGGTGAAGCTACAATCTTTTATACAACAGGNGGAAGGTTTTCTTACCAAGACGAGATGCCATACACAAATGATATGATGGAATCTACTCTGGAACTAAGAGCTGTGGGTAAATCAAAAGACAAAGAATTAGTATTTGCTCCAAGAACTGTAGCTAAAGGTGTAATGGCNACTTCAACTAGGGTTCAAAATACTGAAGATTTAGCATTTGCAAAAAGCAATTATGAAAAAGAAACAATTCTTGAAGAATCAGCAATTATTTATTTTCTAGTAAATCAAAGTAATATAAGAACAACTGAAAAGAGTGATGATGATATTAAAAGATTAGAAGAGTTTGCAAGTATGGGAAATAAAACTCATTCGATTGAAGTAAAATCATATGCTTCTCCTGAAGGGTCTGTTGATCTTAATGATAATGTTTCTGACAAAAGGGCTGCTAGTACTCTAAGNTATGCTAAAAGAATTCTAAAAAAAGTTAAACTTGATGGTTTTGACAATAATGATTTATATACNGAAATATCTGANGGTGAAGATTGGGAGGGNTTTAATAAATTAATGAGAAGTTCTGAAATCAAAGACAGAAGAAGAATAACAAAAATTGTTAACTCTGTAGAAGATCTTGAAAAAAGGGAGCAAGCTATAAGAGATATGGCCGAAATTTATGATGCCATTGAAAAAGATGTACTTCCTCAGTTGAGAAAAGCAAAAATAACTGTTAGATCATTTGANCCTAAAAGAACAGATGAANAAATACTTGAGCTTGCTCAGAATAACCCACAAGAATTAGATGTTAAAGAATTACTTTACTCTGCTTCATTAGTAAAAGAGACAAAAGATAAGGCAGCTATATTTAATATNGCTAGCCAATTACATAATGATTGGAGAGGCTATAATAATACTGCTTGCTTAATGCTTTCTAATAACAAAATTGNAGAAGCTAAGGATTATCTTAACAAAGCTAAAAGTTTAGATAAAAATGCTTCTAGTNTTNAAAACAACCAAGCTGTTGTTGCTGCATGGGAAGGAAATTTAAGTCAAGCTAAAAATCTTTATAATAAATCTGCAACTCAAAAAAATAAAGCATTANTAGATTTAAGAAGTGCTAATTATAAGAAGGCTAGTAGATATTTTAAAAACAAAAACACGCACAATGCTGCTCTTGCAAAAATGCTAAATGGACAAAATAGTACTTGTAATGAAAATACAGCTGCTTGTGATTATTTAAATGCAATTTCGTATGCAAGATCAGCAAATGAATCTATGCTTATAAAATCATTAAAAAGTGCAATCAANAAAGATTCTAATTATAAAAATGAAGCAAAAATNGATTTAGAGTTTNTTAACTTTAAAAATAGTGAAAGCTTTATAAGTCTAATAAAATAGAACTATAAAATTATTTTGTCTGTTGAACCAATAGTGTATTTCTTAGAAATTAGTCTTTTTACTTCATTATAAATATCTAAGTCATCAANAAAATCCACATTAGTAATATCAATGATTAAAACAGCAGACTTGTTCTGTTTTTTTAAATAATCAAAATAAGCTTCTTGTATAGATTCTAAATATGAATCTTTTATGTTTTGTTCATAATCTCTACCTCTTTTTCTAATATTAGACTGTAATCTTTTAATATCAGAATGTAGATATACCAATAGGTCTGGAGCAGGAAGTGATGCCAGCATAATATCAAANAACTTCTCAAACAACAGCAATTCATCTCTTTGCAAATTTGTTTTTGCAAAAATTCTAGATTTCATAAAAAAATAATCCGATATTTTATTATTGAAAAATAAATCACTACTAATTTTATCTTTCAGTTGATGATATCTTTCTGACATAAAAAAAAGCTCAAGCGAAAAACTATATTTTTCTGGGTCTTTATAAAATTTTGGTAAAAATGGATTATCAGAAAAAGACTCTAATATTAATTCTGAGTTAAAGTCCGATGCAATTTTTGATGCTAAAGAAGTTTTTCCNGAACCTATATTGCCNTCAATNGCTATAAAGTTATACTTCATAAATAGAAACTTTTTCTTCATCTAAACANTCTAACAATAATTCATTAATTGTTTTTTGCAAAATTGGATGAATATAGTTTTCTCCAATCTCTTTAAGAGGAGTTAAAACAAAACGTCTTTTAGAAATATATGGGTGTGGAATACACAGGCTATTAGTTTCTATAATCTCATTGTTATAAAACAAAATATCAATATCAATAATTCTTTCTCCCCACTTTTCAATNCTTACCCTTCCCATTTCTTTTTCAATATTAAGTATCATATCCAATAAGTTAAAAGGCTTTACAGCAGTTTCTAATAATACAACTTGGTTTAAAAATGCNCCCTGGTTTTCTACACCCCATGGCGAGCTTTCATATATGCTNGATTTCTTTATAATTACACCAATTTCATCNANTAACATATCATGAGATTGTTTAAGNTANCCTTCTCGATNCCCAAGATTACTTCCTAATTGCATATANACTCTNTTCATTTTNTTACGACTCAAATTGGATAAAAAAGACAATATTATAAGTACTTATTTANAGACTGTAAGTTATAAATTATTAAAATTATATTTGTTGAAAATTTAAAAAAGAAATAAANATGTTAAAATTTTTAAAAAATATTTTCTCTACNCTAATTGGAATACTATTATCATTTGTTGTAATTGTAGTTACATTAATTGGGGTGNTGTCTGCTTCTTCTGAATATCAAAAGAAAGAAAAAAAGATTGATAAAAACACAATACTAAAAATTGATCTTTCTANTCAAGTTGTAGAACGTGCATCTTCAAATCCCTTATCTGATTTAGATCTTCTTAATCCAGAACCAAAAAAACAATTAGAACTAAAAACTATTCTTGATAATATTGAAAAAGCAAAATTTGATGACAATATAATTGCAATTTATATTAATAGTCCTTTTGTAAATGCAGGATTATCTCAGACTGAAGAGATTAGAAATAAACTTCTTGAATTCAAAAAAACAGGAAAACCTATCATTGCTTACAGTGAAGTATATTCAATTAAAAACTATTTTCTTGCTTCGGTTGCTGATAAAATATACATGAATCCTCTTGGAGTTATTGATCATAAGGGCTTGTCCGCAACTGTAATGTTCTTTAAAGGGCTATTAGAAAAACTTAATATTGATCTCCAAATTTTCAGATTAGGGAAATTTAAAAGTGCAATTGAACCATTTACACTTGATAAAATGAGTAATGAAAATCGAGAGCAACTTAAATTAATGCTAAATAGTATAAATGATAATATCATGGATAGCATTTCAAGTCAACGACAAATTCCATTTGAAGTAGTAAAAAAGCATGCAAATCAACTTACATTAAACTCTGCAGAAATTTGTCTTGAAAAAGGCTATGTTGATCATTTAATTTATGAAGATCAGGTTGAAGACTCACTAATAGCAATTGGCACTAATGAGAAGCTTAAGACAATATCTCTAAAAGGGTATTCATCAGTTAAATCAAAAGACAAAGATATTAGTAGAAATAAAATAGCAATTGTATATGCTACAGGAGAAATAAATTCTGGAAAAGGAGATGTGACAAGTATAGGCTCAAAAACAACCTCAGCAGCAATCAAAAAAGCAAGAAAAGATAAGAATGTAAAGGCAATTATCTTAAGAGTAAATTCTCCAGGTGGTAGCGCTCTAGCTTCTGATGTAATATGGCGAGAAACTACTTTAGCTCAAAAAGAAAAACCTTTAGTTGTCTCTATGGGAGACTATGCTGCTTCTGGTGGTTATTACATAGCTTGTGCTGCAGATACAATAATAGCCAATCCAACTACATTAACCGGATCTATTGGAGTTTTTGGTATGATTCCAAATATGCAAAATTTTTATAAGTCTAATTTTGGAATCACAGTTGACACAGTAAAAACTAACACCTATGCTGATATGGGTACCAGTAGAAAACTTTCAACATTCGAAAAAAATAAAATTCAAGAAGGCGTTAAAAACGTATACTCTACTTTTATTTCNAGAGTTAGTGATGGAAGAGATATAACAACTCAGGAGGTTGATGCAATTGGTCAAGGAAGAGTATGGTCGGGCTATGACGCTAAAGATATTGGATTAGTAGATTTATATGGAGGTCTAGAAACAGCTATTGTNATTGCTGCAGAACTTGCAGAAGTTGATGATTACAGAGTTATCTCTCTACCCAAAATAGAAGATCCCTTNACAAAAATTATGAATGACTTAACTGAATCAAANCTNNTAACATTTTTTGAAACAGAATTTAATTTAATAGATACCAAAAAAATGAAAAAGGTTAAGGATTTGATTACATCGGATGAAATTCAAACAAGAATTCCGTACCTAATTGAACTAGAATAAGCTTGACTGAGTGTTAGATGATGAAACTGAAAAGTCCGCTACAAAACCTTCGTGAGATCGAACATTAAAAACTTGTCCATCTTCAAAAATTAAGTACTGACCTTTTATACCTTTTAGTACTCCTTCAATAGTTTGAATTTTTTCTAACTTAAGACTTTTAATTTTAGTAGGATATTCTAATACAGGATATTTAATATTAGTAATTGAGTTATCATCACATATGTATTGTTTTAAATTTTCTGGCACATGCTCCGATAGAGTCTTTTTAATTTCTAATAAATCAATTGAATGGGGCTCGCCAGATAGCATTTTTCTCCAATTTGTTTTATCAGAAACATGCTCTTTAATACATACTTCAATATCACCTGAAAACCTTCTATTTGGAACTTCTGCCAAAATAACAGCTTGACTTGCGCCTTGGTCCATCCACCTTGTAACTCCTTGGGTAGAGCGTGTAATACCTACTTTTATACCACTAGAATTTGCAAGATAAACATAGTGAGGTGCTATTTGAAATTTTCTCTCCCACTCAATATCTCTTTCTTCAATATCAAGATGAGCAGTGCATAACTCAGGCTTAAAAATACTTTGAGAAGCCATAGGAGATTCCCAATAACAAGTATAGCAAAAACCAGATCTATAAAACTTTTTCATTTCTCTGCCACAGCTACATATAACTTTTCCGCTCCAACTAATTTTAATCTTTTTATCAATTAAATCATTCATAAAATAATCTACATCATTAATTTTTAAATGATAATTCACAACTTCATTTAAGGAAGTTTTCATCTTTTTAATTGTACTTGAATGCATATTTTTGTAATAATTTTTAAATATATTGTTTTTTGATAAATCTCCCTTTTAAAAATAGTATTCTTTCATCACTACTTAAACAAAGAATTAAACAAATAAATATTGTTAATTCTAGTCCTTTAATTACTCAAGAAAAAATATTTAAAGACTTAATAAAAAAAGCCCTTAATACAAAGTTTGGAAATGACCATTCGTTCAGCAAAATAAAAACATATGATGATTATAAAAAGAATATTCCCGTAAGAAAATACGAAGATATATTCCCNTATATAGATCAAATGAGAATGGGAAAGAAAAACATCTTATGGCCTGGTAAAACAACTTTTTTTGCAAAATCATCAGGCACAACAAATGCAAAAAGTAAATATATTCCGCTAAGCAATGACACCTTGTACGACTGTCATTTTAAAGGTGGAAAAGACATGCTAGCTATTTATCTAAATAATAATCCAGAAAGTAGAGTTTTTAACGGAAAAGGAATTATGTTGGGAGGATCAAAAACAACCAACGACAAAATTATTGAGGGAGATTTATCAGCAATACTATTAGATAATTTTCCATTTTGGGTTAACTCTCACAGGATCCCAGATATTGAAACTGCACTTTCAGATAATTGGAATAAAAAACTTGAAAAAATTACAGAACAGTCAATTAACCAAAATATTACTAATCTAACTGGAGTACCCTCTTGGATGCTTATTTTACTATCAAAGATTATAAAAAAAACAGGAGCAAATAATATAAATGATATATGGCCAAATTTAGAACTGTATATGCATGGGGGAGTAAATTTTAAGCCATATAAAAATCAATTCTCTAGACTTATAAAAAATAATAATATGAATTATCTTGAAGCATATAATGCTTCAGAAGGTTTTTTTGCTATTCAAGATCAAAAAAAATCTAAAGAAATGTTATTAATGCTTGATTATGGAGTTTTCTATGAATTCATTAAAAAAGAGGATTATGATAAGCAATCTTATGAAGCAATAGGACTAAAGGACGTTAAGTTAAACACCAACTACATATTAATAATCTCAACAAATTCAGGATTATGGAGATATCAAATAGGTGATATTATAGAATTTACCTCAACGAACCCTTTTAGAATAATTATTAAAGGAAGAGTCATGAGCTGTTTAAATACATTTGGAGAAGAATTAATTGTAAATAATTCAGATAATGCTATAGAACTTGCTTGTAAAAAGACAAATTCTGAAATTATTGATTATACAGTAGCACCAATTTTTATCAGTAATTCAGCGGGTTCACATGAATGGGCAATAGAATTTAAACAAGAGCCTCAAAACCCAAAAGAGTTTATGCAAATAATTGATGATCACCTTAAACAAATAAATTCAGATTATGAAGCAAAGCGATTTGATAGTTTAATACTAAAAAAACCTAAACTAAATATTATCAAAAAAGATGTTTTTTTAAACTGGCTTAGTTTAAAAAACAAATTGGGTGGACAAAATAAAATTCCTAGATTAAATGAAAAAAGAATTTTTATTGAAGAAATAAAAAAACTAAACTTATAAGTTTTCAACAATAAATTATCTCTATAAAATTTTATATTAATCAATNNGAATTCTTTTTTATTTTAGTAAAAAATTAATAAAATGCACATTGCAATCGCAGGAAATATAGGCTCGGGTAAAACTACNTTAACAACTTTATTATCAAAACATTTTAAATGGAAAGCTCATTATGAAGATGTAGAAAACAATCCTTACTTAAATGACTTTTACAAAGAAATGCAGCGCTGGGCTTTTAACTTACAAGTATATTTCTTAAATAGCCGATTTAGACAAATTGTAGACATTAAAAATAGTGGTGAAAAATATATTCAGGACAGAACAATTTATGAAGATGCATATATTTTTGCTCCAAATCTACATGCAATGGGTTTGATGAGCTCAAGAGACTTTGACAACTACAAAGAGATATTTAATCTTATGGATAGCTTTATTGAAGGACCAGATCTCTTAATATATCTTAGAGCATCTGTTCCAAAACTTGTTGAACAAATTCAAAAAAGAGGTAGAGATTATGAAAATAGCATTCGCCTAGACTATTTGACAAGACTAAATGAGAGATACGAAGCTTGGATTGATGAATACAAAAAAGGCGATCTCCTTGTAATAGAAGTTGATGAGATCAACTTTTCTGAAAACCAAGACGAACTAGATGATATAATCTCAAAAATTGAAGAAAAACTTAAGAACAGGTCTTAACTATTTCTTTCCTTTAAATTTAATTACCATATCATTTACAACAAGTTGTCCTGCTACACCACTTTCATCAACATTGTTGTAATAGGCAGTTGCTACCATATCATTTCCAGATACATTTAGCATACCTCCAATTTGATAAGAATAAGCATCAATTCTAGAAACTGCAATTGAAGATGCTTCTTCATTAAATGCTAATGGTTTATTGCAATTAGAAATGAATTGGTCGCATTTTGCTCCACCTGATTGGCAAAACATATCATTACTTAATATTAAATTTCTAAGTAATGTTACATTATTACTTTTATCAATTGAAAAGTCAGTTGCACTTGTGTATATAATTACTTCTTCACTTTCAACCGCTTCATAAATTGAATTTGCTTCTTGAGCATTTATTTCAATACTTTCATTTACTTGACTCGCTTCAGAAACTGTATTAGTTAGTGAAGGAGCTATAACTAAAGCAACTACAGACATCAACTTTAATAAAATATTTAATGAAGGTCCTGATGTATCTTTGAATGGATCACCAACAGTATCACCAACAACAGCAGCTTTATGAGCTTCACTTCCTTTTCTTCCTTGCTCCTCAATCATTTTTTTAGCATTATCCCAAGCACCACCAGCATTTGATTGGAATATTGCCATTAAAACTCCACAAGTTGTTACCCCAGCTAATAATCCTCCTAACATTTCCGCTCCACCTATATATCCAACTAGTACAGGAACTAATATTGCTAAAAGACCTGGCGCCACCATTTCTTTGATAGAAGCTTTTGTTGATATATCTACACACTTATCATATTCTGCAACTCCATTAGCAGCATCAAATATTTTTTTATCAGCAGCAGAAGCCTTAGACATATCTGAATCGTATTTTCTCATTACTTCAAGTGCAGCTTTTAATGCTGGAATATCTCTAAATTGTCTTCTTACCTCTTCAATCATTGCCATTGCAGCTCTTCCTACAGCATTCATTGAAAGTGCTGAAAAAACAAATGGCAACATTCCTCCAATTAATAAACCTGCCATTATAACTGGTTGAGAAACATCAATGGATTCTACTCCAGCAGTTTTCATGTAAGCAGCAAATAATGCTAAAGCAGTTAAAGCAGCTGAAGCAATTGCAAATCCTTTACCAATTGCAGCAGTAGTATTTCCAACAGCATCTAATTTATCTGTTCTTTCTCTAACTTCAGATGGTAATTCAGCCATCTCAGCAATTCCACCAGCATTATCAGAAATTGGTCCATAAGCATCAACTGCTAATTGGATTCCTGTATTTGCTAACATTCCAACAGCAGCAATTGCAATTCCGTATAAACCAGCAAAATGATTTGAAACTATAATTGCTGTTGCAATTAAAATAATTGGTAGTGCTGTAGACATCATTCCAACTCCTAATCCAGCAATTATTGTTGTAGCAGATCCTGTTTCAGATTGCTCAACAATAGAATTAACAGGCTTTGTTCCTGTTCCTGTGTAGTATTCTGTTACTTTTCCAACTAAAAGACCAGCAACTAAACCAGCAATAGTTGCCCAGAAAACTCCCATTGAAGAGTATTGCATTCCATCACTTACCCAAGACTCTGGAAGCATTGTAGTGATTATAAAGTATGATGCCACTAACATAAGTCCAGCAGAACCAAACTCACCTAAATTTAAAGCAGCATGTGGAGATCCGCCGTCTTTAACTTTTACCAAAAAAGTTCCAATTATTGACATAACAATTCCAACTGCAGCTAATACCAAAGGAAGATATACAGCCCCTAGGCCTCCAAAATTCCCACTAAATTCAGGTAGTGTTGCATATACTGCTCCAAGAACCATAGTTCCAATAATAGAACCAACATAGGATTCAAATAAATCAGCACCCATTCCAGCTACATCACCTACATTATCACCAACATTATCAGCAATAGTTGCAGGGTTTAATGGATGATCTTCAGGAATTCCAGCCTCAACTTTCCCAACTAAATCAGCACCAACATCTGCAGCTTTTGTATAAATACCCCCTCCTACTCTTGCAAAAAGAGCAATTGATGATGCACCAAGAGAAAATCCGGAAAGTACATTTAGTACCATATCTAAATTATCATCCCACATTCCCTGATATATAAATAACAATGAGCTTAATCCAAGAACACCTAAACCAACAACTCCAAGACCCATTACTGCACCACCAGAAAAAGCAACTTCTAAGGCTTGTCCAAGTGAAGTTCTAGCTGCTTGAGTAGTTCTCACATTTGCTTTTGTAGCAACCTTCATTCCAATAAATCCAGCTAGAGCTGAACATATTGCTCCAACAATAAATGATACAGCAACTAATCCATGAGATGCCTCTTCGTTAGAACCTTTAAAGAATAATAAAATAG
>NZHS01000068.1 GCA_002689735.1 Flavobacteriales bacterium
CTTCTTCAAAATAATCTGAAATATTATACATCCTATTTTTAATATTTTTTAATTCTTCAGAAAGATTACCCCCTTTAAGATAAATAATACCGTTACTTAATGAATTATGTCCTCCTTTAATAACTCTACCTTTAGTTAAATTCATAAAATTTGGCATATTGGTAACAGCTCTTGAGACTACAAAATCATGTTTTGTATTTAATGATTCAACTCTAGAAATATTAGTACTTATATTATCTAATTTTAAAGAATCTACAATAGAATCAACAACATGAATTTTCTTGGCAATACTATCCACTAATGTAAAATTACAGTCTGGAAATAAAATTGCTAATGGAATACCAGGAAATCCACCTCCAGTTCCAACATCTAAAATATTAGTCTTATTCTTAAAATTAATAATTTTTGCAATTGCTAAAGAATGTAATACATGATTTATATAAAGCTCATTTATATTCTTTCTAGAAACAACATTTATTCTTTGATTCCAATAAATATAAAGAGCTTCTAATTGTTTGAGCTTCTCAATTTTATCTGAGGAAAGTTCTGGAAAATATTTTAAGATTATATCCATAAATTAAGATTTCCATTTATTATTTGAAGTATTGATACTAAATAAAAAAAGTATTCCGTAGAAAAAAAGGTGAAATAGTTCATAAAATGGTTGTAGTAAATAAAGATCTGTTACATTAAATCTTTTCATAAGTGGATAGTTTATTAGATATCCTAAAAATAGTTTAATAACAATTAATGATCCCCAGTATACATATGAAACTTCACAATAAATTAAAAAAACTAATGAAGCTATAAAAAGCAACTGTGAAAAAGGTAATAGTGATAATAAATATTGAATTTTTCTATCATACATAGGAGATGTAGTTAGGTGCCGATTTTTTTGATGGAACCATTCTTTCCATGTTTTTTTAGCAAATGATACAGTATGTGAATCTGAAGACAATTCAATACTTACATTATTATTTTCAGCAACCTCTCTAACAAACAAATCATCATCTCCAGATGCAATATGTAAATGATTGGCAAATCCCTTGTTTTTAAAAAATAAAGATTTTCTGTAAGATAAGTTCCTTCCTACTCCCATATAGGTTAGATTATTTAATGCATAAGAGAGGTATTGAATAGCGACATTGTAAGTATCAAATCTTATTAATTTATTTAATAGACCTTTCTCCTTTTTATAACTCCCATATCCAAGAATAATATCGGAATGATTAAAATTATGAGCCATAGAAGAAATCCAATTATTTGTTGTGACATAACAATCTGCATCTGTAAGCAAAAGATTCTCGTATTTTGCAGTTTTTATTCCTAAGGTTAGTGCAAATTTCTTNCCAACGACATGATTCACATTTTCATTGATATCGACAACGGTTAATCTAGAATAGGTCTTTTTGAATTCATTTAATAATTCACTAGTTCTATCATTNGATTGATCATTTACTACNACAACCTCAAAATTAATATAGTTCTGAGTTAAAAAAGAAGGTAAATTATTCTTTAAGTTATTGAACTCATTTTTTGCACAAATAATAACAGNAATATTGGGNTTATANTCAGATTTTTTATNNTTAAAAACAATAATTTTCCTAAAAAAATACAAATTATATATAATCTGAATTAAGAGAAAAAAACAGGCAAAACAAAAAACTAATAAAAGNGTATTATCTAAGTNAAGATTTAAATGTGAAAACAAAACTATTTTAAGTAGTCCATTATATTATTTTCTACTCTATTNATTACATCAGAAACATCTTCTTTTACAAATTTATCTCCAGTAATTAATTCAAATAGTTCAATATATCTCTCAGATACTTCATTACAGTATTCTTCACTCATTTCTGGAATTGACTGACCATCTTTTCCTTGAAATCCATTTTCTATTAACCACTGTCTAACAAATTCTTTNGAAAGCTGTTTTTGNGGAAGATTATTTNCTACTCTATCTTCATANCCATCTAAATAAAAATATCTTGAGGAATCTGGTGTATGAATTTCATCGATTAGAGTGATTTCACCATTTTTGTCTTTACCGAATTCATATTTAGTATCAACAAGAATTAGTCCTTTTTCTTTTGCCATTTGCGTTCCTCTTTCAAATAATGCATAGGTATATTCTTCAAGTTTAATATAATCATCTTCTGAAATAATATTATATTTTAGTATGTCTTCTCTAGAGATATCTTCNTCATGACCAACATCTTCTTTAGTTGTTGGTGTAATTATTGGAGAAGGAAACCTTTGATTTTCAACCATATCTTCTGGCATTGATACCCCACAAAGTAATCTCTTTCCAGATTTATACTCTCTCCANGCATGACCGGTTAAATATCCTCTAATAACCATTTCAATTTTAAAAGGCTCACATCTTTTTCCCACTGTAACACTTGGGTCTGGAGTAGATTGCATCCAATTAGGAACNATATCAGAAGTTGCATCTAAAAATTTTGCAGCAATTTGACTTAAAACCTGNCCTTTGTAAGGGATACCCTCTGGAAGAACATGATCAAAAGCAGATATTCTATCAGAGGCAATCATTACTAATAGATCATTATCTATTGTATAGACATCTCTAACTTTACCTGTATATAAATTAGTTTGATTTGGAAAATTAAAATTTGTTTTAAGAATTGTATTCATTTTTTTATTTGTAGGCGTTAATAATTTGTTTTACTAATTTGTGTCTTACNATATCTTTCTCATCAAGATTTATAAAACTAATATTTTTAATATCATTTAATATTGTTCTCGCGTGNACTAGTCCTGATTTTTGTTTAGAAGGTAAATCAATTTGAGTTTCATCTCCTGTGATAATAAATTTTGCAGACTGNCCCATTCTAGTTAAAAACATTTTCATTTGATGAATTGTAGTGTTTTGACCCTCATCAAGAATTACAAATGCTTTATCTAAAGTACGACCTCGCATAAAAGCCAATGGGGAAATTTGTATAGTTCCATCNTCTAAATAATCATTTAGTTTGTTAATGGGTATCATATCAAAAAGAGCATCATATATAGGTTGCATATATGGATCAAGTTTTTCTTTTAAATCACCAGGAAGAAAACCAAGATTTTCACCAACTTCAATTGCTGGTCGAATTAAAATTATCCTCTTTACTTTCTTTTCTTTCAAGTACTTTACAGCAAGTGCAACAGAGGTGTATGTTTTACCAGTACCAGCAGGTCCTATTGCAAAAACAACATCATTATTATCAATTTCAGAAACCATTTTTCTTTGATTATANGTTCTTGCTTTAATAACCTTACCATTTTTTCCATGAAGAATAGCATCACNATCNTAATCTATAANATNCTGATCTCCNTCNATTATTCTTTCTATTTGATTATATGTAAGAGAATTAAATTTGTTTATGTGAGAAATAAACATATTAAACTTTAATTCAAATAATGAAATTTCTTTTTTACTACCTATAATTTTTACTTGATCACCACGAGAGATGAGTTTAACTTGAGGGAAATACGTTTTAATTTTATTAAACTTAGCATTATTTGAACCAAGAATTTTATTAATATCTGTATCTTTTATTGTTATTAATTTCTCAGTCATTNCCTATTTCATTCATCTATTTCTTATTAATTTTGAATTACGAAATAACAATTTTTAATCAATATCTACAACTGATTTTTATTAATTAATGCCATTATTAACATTAACTACAGACTTAGGAACTAAAGATCATTATTTAGCCTCTTTAAAAGCAGCAATTTATAATCAAGATAAAGATTTAGATGTAATAGATATTACTCATGATATTAGAAAATTTAATATTTTGGAGGGTGCATTAGTATTAAAAAATTGTTTCAAAAATTTCCCACTAAATACAATACATTTAATTGGTATTGATGATGAACTTTCCGTTAACAATGATCATGTTGCTGTGTATGCTCATGGACACTATTTTGTTGGTGCCGACAATGGTTTTTTTTCAATCTTATTAGATGACTTTAAACCAGAAAAGATTGTTTCATTAAATATTAATCAAAAAACAGATTATCTAACATTTGCTTCAAGAGATATTTTCGTTACTGCAGCCTGTCATATAGCAAGAGGTGGCACATTAGAACTTATTGGTAAAGAAGTTTCAGACTTCAGTATTAAGAAAAACTTGCTAAAGCCTGTAATTGAAACAAATATTATAAAAGGTATTATAACATATATTGACGATTATGGTAATGCAATAACTAATATAGATCTCAATACATTTGAGAATATCAGAAGAAGCAGGAAGTTTTCAATACTATTTGGTAGAGAGGATGAAGAAATAAAAGCTATTTCAACAAAGTATAAAGAAGTTGAAGTTGCTGAAAAACTTGCTATATTCAATAGTAATAATTATTTACAAATTTCAATTAACCAGGGAAATGCAAATAATTTACTTGGATTGAAATTTCACGACATAATAAGAATAGAATTTAAATGATTGCAATAGTNAAAAAAGANCTTTTATTATTCACTAAGAATAAACTCAGTATTTTAACTGTATGTATTTTACTATTGATATATGGNCTTATACTATTTAGTAATNTATTTAATTTAAATATACTNGAANCTGGNTATGCAAACNTAGGNNCNTTTTTCACCCTCTCCCCTNTAATATTTCTTTTNTATATNCCAGCTATTTCNATGGGTTCTTTTTCCGAAGAATTAAAAAATGAAACTATTGATATATTACTTAGTAAACCTATTACAACATTAAAATTGGTAATNGGTAANTTTTTTGCTGTATACTTTTTGATAATAATATCAATAATTCCTACTTTAATATATCCAATAACTATTTATTTTTTAGGAGAAGAATTAGGAAATTTAGACCTTGGAGCAATAATAGGCTCTTATATAGGGCTTTTATTATTATCTAGTGCATTGGTATCTATTTCTGTTTTTTGCTCTACNATAACAAAGAATCAGCTAAANGCATACATATTTGCTGTTTTATCAAGTCTANTTTTATTTTATGGACTGGATTTGTTTAGTCNATTGTTTGAAAATGGATCTATTTCTTTGATTATTCAAAAAATTGGAATGTTTCATTATTATGAACTTTTAAGTAAAGGACTTATTAGCCTTAAAGACATTGTCTATTTTATTTCTATTACATATCTATTTATTTTGTTTAGTGAAAATGTAATTAGTAAAAAGATATAGTTATGAATAAAAAAAACACTTTTTATTTCAGNTTAGTTTTANTATTAATTGCTAATCTNNTANCTAATCATTTCTCATTTAATATTGATCTTACTGAAGATAAAAAATATACGCTCTCAAATGATAGTAAAAGCATTCTAAGTAATATTAATGATAATCTAAGTATAAANGTATATTTAGAAGGTGATTTGCCTGCAGGATTTGAATTATTAAGTAATTCAATTAATGATTTTCTTGTAAGTTGTAAAAAAGAAAATAATCTTATTGATNTTGAGTTTATAAATCCAAATATTGAAGATTTAGAGCAAAAGGAGAATTTATTTAAACAATTACAGGATCAGGGACTNTACCCAACAGATTTAACTATNAAAAAAACTAATGAAACTTCAAGGAAAATAATATTTCCTGGNGCTATCATCTATTATAAAGACAAAAGAGAGTGTGTTAATATATTAGAAAATAACTTTTCAGTTTCTCCTCAAAATAATATAAATATTTCCATTGAAAATATTGAATTTCAATTTATTTCAACATTCAATAAAATGTTAAATAATAAAAAAGTAAATATTGCAATCTTAGATGGAAATGGTGAGCTAACTGAAAATGAATTATATGATCTCACTAACTCTGTTAATGGAGACAACAATAATCTAAATTACTATTATAATGTAGAAAGATTTAATTTAAAAGAATTCGAGTATGATAGTATAAGAAATGAACCTTTAATATCCAATCAATTAAATAAACTAAATCGATATNATGTTGCAATAATTGCCGCTCCTACTATTCCTTTCAACAAATTAGATAAATTTTTATTAGATCAATATTTAATGAATGGTGGAAAAATTCTTTTGGTTACTGATGGNGTAAATGCTGATTTAGATAGTTTGAATAACAAAGAAGGTTTTTTTATTAGTTCAAAACAAAATTTAAATTTAGACGATCAATTATTTAAATATGGNCTTAGAATTAATTCAGACCTTATTCAGGATCTTAGGTCTACTGAAATACCNATAATTACAGGCTACAGTAATAATAGGCCTATTCAAGAATTTTATAAATGGCCATANTTCCCATTAATTTCTGGAANTGAAAATATAATATCCAAAAATATTGATGCTATTTCCACAAATTTTGTGAGTTCAATTGANACTTTAAAAAATAATATCAAGAAAACTATTTTATTATCAAGCTCAGATAAATCTAGAATTATCCAAACNCCAACAAAAATTAGTTTATCAATTTTAGAGAATCCAATACCATCTNTTACATTTAACAAAAAAAATATTCCAATAGCTGTACTACTATCAGGAAGTTTTACTTCAGTTTTTAAAGACAGAATAGCTCCAAAGGATAAAAATATTAATTTTAAAGAGTTTAGCGATTCCACTGAAATTATAGTAATATCAGATGCTGACATTATAAGAAATGATATTTCTAATAAAGGTATACCCCTGCCCTTGGGTTATGATAAGTATATTAACTACACATACGATGGAAACAAAAAATTTATTNTAAATGCAATACAATATTTAAGTGATAATGATGGTTTAATAAACTTAAGATCTAAAACATTAAAAATTAGATTATTAAATATGGATTTAATTAATAATTACAAAAGTTTAATAATGATATTAAATATCTTTTTTCCTGTTTTATTATTCATTTTAATAATTCTTACTATTCAATTTAATATTAGAACTAAATATGAATAAGAATATCATTATTTCCTTAATCACTTTTGTTTGTTGTATTTTATTTATATTTCTATTAACTAATTATAATAAAAAAGCTAAAAGTGAATATGAAAAAAAATTCTCAATTGATAATATAACTTCAATAAATAAAGTTTTTTTAAGTGACAGAAAGGGTAATAATATAGTTTTAGAAAAGAATAGTAATACTTGGAAAATAAATGATAAATATGAGGTTAGAAATGATGCTATTAAAACATTATTAAATACTTTAAAGTTCATGAAAGTTCAAAGACCTGTTTCTAATTCTTCATATAATAATGTTATCAGACAACTTGCAAGTACTGGAGTAAAAGTTGAAATATATCATAATAACAAAATCACTTCATTCACAGTTGGAGGCTCTACTAAAGATCATCTTGGAACTTATATGCTTAAGGAAGATGCTGATAATCCCTTTGTAATTCATATTCCTGGTTTTAATGGGTTTTTGTCACCTAGATTTGGAATTCAAGGTTATGAAATTGACCCAATAAGTTGGAGAAATAACACTATTTTTAAAATTCTTTCTGAAGATATAGATGAAATTTCATTAAATGACTTTGAAAATATAAATAATTCATTTGTAATTAAAA
>NZHS01000069.1 GCA_002689735.1 Flavobacteriales bacterium
TGTCGTTATAAAGGGCGATTTGCAGGTTGAGGGAACTACCACAACTGTGGATAGTACGACAGTTAATATTGCAGACAATCTTATAACATTAGCTTCTGGAAATACTGGAAATATTTTTCAAGCAGACGGCTCTGGTATTGAAGTAAAGGTAACCACAAGTGGTAGTCCAGATAATTGGTATATTAAGACGTTTGCAGAAGGAACTTTTTGGGATATTTCTCATAATACTCGCATAAATGGTAATCTTACTATTCAAGCATTAGATTCTTATTATACAGGCACGATTACCTTACCAGCAACATCAGGTATTTATTTTGGAGGAAACAAACAAAGAATCGAAAGTATTTCTAATAGTACCTTAGACTCCTTATATCTTAAAACTGATAATGATACGGCTCTTACCTTAGACAAAGATCAAAACGCTACTTTTGCTGGCAATGTAAAAATTGGTTCAGGTACTGCGCCAAGCGGATCAACTACTGATTTATTTCTCGCTAGTTCGATTCCAATGATTGAGCTTCAGGACTCTGACGATAATACGTACAGTCGTGTCTACCATAGCGCAGGTAGATTTCAAATTGATGTGGACAGAGGAAATGGAGGATCAGGCTCGTACTTCCAAGTTAAACTTGATGATAGTGCCTCTAAAGTATTATATTATGACGAAACTAAGCTTGATGTAGGAGGTATAATCCAAATTACTACGGCTTCTGGCACTCACCCAGCCATCCGTTTTCAAGAAGGGTCAAACACAAGAGCTTACTTAGGGTCAGGCGATTGGGCAGTTACTGGTCTAAACGACGATGATTTTGGAATTNCCNCAAGCTNCACNGGGGATTTTGCTATTGCNACAGNATTCNNAAATNGNTTTCACATTACAAATACAGGTTATATCGGCCTTGGTAATCAAACTAGCCCATTAGCTAAACTAGATATTAAAGGGTCTACTGACACTTTTGATGGGCAGGCTAAAATCTATCTCACAGACAGCAATAGCAATTCATCATCTAGGAATTGGAGTATCGGTAATGGTGGTAGTGGACATGGACATTTAAGATTTTCTGTTAGTGCGGCAAAAGATGGAAACGCAGGGGATGGTTCTGCTGCAACTGCCATGTATATAGACAAAGACTCAGTTATTAATGTTTCAAATGTTATACAATTTAATGGTCAAGCAAACTGTTCAATTAACCAATTTTCAAATGACCTTATCCTACGATCTCACGATGATATGTACTTACAGTCAAAATGGATCAGGCTATGGAGTGGTCCAGGATCAACAAATAGCACTTCTAGCTTAAATGAATATGCCAGAATTTCTTATACTGGAAACTGGTTCACTGGCCCTATGAGTTTTGGTGGAAATAACAGTGGTTCTTCTTTTGGCAGTTCCAGTAACCCTGGAGTGGCTGGGCAAGTTTTAGTGTCGCAAGGACCAACTACCGCACCAACTTGGGCTAACGCAAGTGGTCTATCTGGTGTAGGTGGAGCTTGGACTACTGTTTCAGAAATTGCATTGAGTGCAAGTAATACAGGATCTAGTAGCTGGCAGAATTTTTCTTTAAGTGTAGGAGAGTATTATCGGTTTACCTTTGTTGATCTTGGTTTTACAGGGTTTAACGATAAAATTGGCATGAGATTTTCTCCTGATGGTGGTGCATCTTGGCAAACAATGGGAGGTTCCAGATCTAATCAGCAATGGAGTTCGTCTAGTTGGGCTACCTCCACCTTCACCACCAGCAGTTATTTTCAAACAATGTACAGCGATCTAATTTCTGGNTCTGCTTTTAGGCTAANTACGGAAATCTTGCTTTTTGTTCCTAATGGAAAAGGTGCCATTGCTATGGGCCAAGGTATGGAAGCTGGTGGAGCTAATTTACCTGTGAGGCATCAATTTAAAGTAACAGGCTTTGTAGCCCAAACAACAAATTATGTTCGTTTTCAGCCGCATAACTATGGAAATAATAGCGGTCAGGCTTGGACAGGCTATCTCAAAGCAGAAAGGTGGGTAACTTAAATGAGTACAATAAATTTTTTTCATAATGGCGAGATGATTCAAATTGATGAATCTGACCCTAGACACCCAAACAACGACACCACTACTCCTCCAGTTCCTCCTACTGAAGAAGAAAGTAAAGCACATGAGTTAAGGACAGAAAGAAATATGGAATTAATAGAAACCGATTGGACACAGCTTCCAGATGTTCCTGATTCAATTAAAAATAAATACACAACCTACAGGCAAGAACTAAGAGATTTATCATCAGTAGATGGTTTCCCAAATGTAGAGATGCCAACTAAACCGTCATAGGAGAAATAATGACAGAAGAAAAAAAGCAGTTACCTGTAATTAGCTACAAAGGTAAAGAATACAAACAAGAAGACTTGACTGAACCCCAGAGTTATTTGTTTGCACAAATCCTAGACGTTCAAAAAAAAGAAAATCAAGCAAAGTTCACACTGGATCAAATCCTTGCCATGAAACANGNNTTTGAAGAGCGNCTTCAAGGGGAACTTAANAAGACGGATGAGTAGGAGTTATTTAAAATGACAAAAGCTAGAGANNGNGCNGACAGANGTGGATCTGACCCAATAATTGTGGGCAATACTCGATTAGAAACGGACAGTAATAATGATCTGGTTGTGAAGGATACANNCNANAACGCNAAAAANGTTATTGCGTCTGAAGTCCATGTGGGTACTGGGGCTGATAAAGTCATTTTAAAAAGAAGTNCGACAGACGGTAAACTTCAACTTCAAACCACAGACGGTTCTTCTACCTCAAANTCTGAAGTNTCNNNNGANAGNGGTGGNNCTGGTGGAGTTACTATTCAAGAAGAGGGTTCCGATTTATCTACTACTGCTACAACCTTAAACTTTGTAGGCGATACCGTTACCGCTTCAGGTACTGGTGCAACAAAAACTATTACCATTTCCGCTGGCAGTGGTGGCACAACTACCGTCTATGCTAATATTGCAGCAATGGTAGCTACTTCTGCAAGTGCAGGGGATCAAGCTCTAGTTACAGCCAATAAAGGTCTTTATATTTTTAATGGGTCTGGGTGGTATAAAATTGCTACTGTGAACACATCTCCTTCACTGGTAAGCCCTGCAACAGGAACAGATATTGTAATGGGTACAGACGGTGTTGCCACAACTATAGAGCTTGTAGCTACAGATGCAGATGAAGGAACGGTTTTACAAAATTCATATAGTGTGACTTCTGGTTCCCTCACAAATGGTGGTGGCACAACGGCAACAGTATCCAGTAGTTCTACGTCTAGTGGAACATACTCTGCTATAGCGGCAGGGGCAACAACAACTAACCGTTTTTTTAAGATAACCCCAACTACAGATTCTAACTTCCAAGGTAGTTTTTCACTTAATTTTTCAATGTCTGACGGTACTAATGCTGCCACAACGGTACAAAATTTTGGTTTAGCATTTGAAGTTTCAGGTTCACTTTACTTTGATGGAACTGGTGATTACTTATCAGTACCAGACAGTGATGATTGGTATTTTGGTACTGGTGATTTTACANTAGAAGCATGGATTTACTCTAAATCTTTTGCTAACGGATTCAATGGTATTCTAGCTCAATGGCCCCAGAACGGTGGTAATGCAGCTAATTCTTGGGTTTTAGAAACAGTTGGTACTGAATTAGANTTTTATACTTCACATGGTGGAGCATCAATAACTAGTCACTTAGGATCAATAACTTTAGGTTTAAATCAATGGCATCATGTTGTTGTGCAAAGATCGAGCGGTACTATAAAATCATATATAAATGGCATTGAAGATTTTTCTGTTAGTAATAGTAACGATTTAAATAATGCCGCTTCACCTCTAACGGTTGGTGGAGGAGTTTCTTCAGGAACTGGAGGAATTTGGAATGGTTATATTTCAAATGCAAGAGTTGTAAAAGGGTCTGCTGTTTATACACCAACTACTGTAAGTGGAGGTTCTTCAGTAGTTACGACAACTGGACTGTTATCAACCCCTGCCTCGCTACCAAGTTGGGGAACTACTTGGACATTAGAAACATGGATATACATCACTACTAGTGCTTCTTATAGTATATTTTTCGAGGGATCATCTGGTGGTGCTTGGGGATATATAGCTAGAAGGTCAAGTGGTACATTAGACCTATATTCTCTAGGTGGGTATTTAGATACTCCTGGGAGTGGAACAATTAATTTAAATCAATGGCATCACATTGCTGTATCTGTTGATTCTGGTTCTTTAAAAGCTTTTATAGATGGCACTTTAGTTTCTAGTGGTGCTGCTAATACCGCACCTTTTTCTAGTGGATCTGGACAACTTCATATGATGTCACAAGGTGATACTGTTTGGCAGACAAAAGGGAATATGTCCGACACACGACTTGTGATAGGTACATCCGTTTATAGCGGTAATTTTACTCCACCTTCTGGTCCACTAACCAAAACTGGCGGAACTTATCCTTCTACTACAAATGTTAATACATCAATAGATGCTTCTCATACGTATTTGCTTACAAATCAAACAACTTCTGGAACAACCATAGCGGATAATAGTGACCAAAATTATACTATGGTGACAGGTGGGGGTCTTACTGGCAGTACAACAAAACCATATTCAAATTATATTACTGTTCCAACTTCACCTCTATCTGCTGTAACGAACACGAAATTGTTAGTAGCTGCAAATAATACACCTACTAATGTAACAGATGGTTCTTACTTATTTAATAACACCAGTGAAAGTTTATTAGTAGAACATACTGATATGTCACTGGGAAGTGAAGATTGGACTATAGATTTTTGGTATAAAGTATTAGCAAATACTTCAGGTAATTCTTGGGTATTATTCTTTGGCCCTAGTAATGCTACAAATAATACTGACTCTATTCATGTATATTTTCCTTCTAATAGACATTTATCTTTTTACGACTTTGCAGGTGGTGGTGGATATGCACTTCTTCCGATACCAGTAAATAATGTATGGTATCATGTAAGATATGTACGTCATGGACTTAACCACTACCAGTTTTTAAATGGTAATTGCTATGAAAATTGGCTAACTGGTAACTCCAGTGCTAGTGGTAATATTATTACGACAGGTCAATCATGGGTTGCTACTAGTAATTACAATCATAACCCTACATCTAATGATGCTCTCCGTATTGGAGGAGGTTATTCTGGTGGATATGGTTTTGGAAATGGATTACTATTAAGTAATCTTAGAGTTGTAAAAGGTACAGCTTTAAATACATCAGCAGCAGGATTTTCTCCGCCAACCGCACCTTTAACAGCCGTGAGTGGTACTAAGCTTTTAACGGCTCAAAACGGAACTGGTAGCCCTACCGTGGATAATAGTGGTACTAGCAAAACTATTAGTATCGCTCAAGGAACTCCAACAACAGATGCAAGAAAGGTTCAATTAGCAACTACCGATCTAAGTTCTCCAAGTAAATCAATTACTGCGAATGGAGATACGGTATTTAGTTACGTAACTCCATTTGTTAATTCTACTGGTGGATCTACAAATTTTGATGGAACTGGGGATTACCTAGAAACTCCTTCACACTCATCATTGCAATTTGGTACTGGAGATTTCACAGTAGAATTTTGGGTGTATACTGGTAGTTTGGCTGCAACCATAATGCCATTCGACACAAACTATAGTGGTGGCGGTATAGGGATATATATTGGTGGAGGCGGTGATGTTAATCACGGTAAAATCTTTGTGTGGGCAACTGGGGGTAACACACTTATTAATGATGGAACTGGAACTGCACCCTTGATGCAAGAAAACACTTGGTATCATGTTGCATTAGTGAGGCATAGTGGTCAGTTAAGGTGTTATCAAAATGGTGTAATGATTACTTCTTCATCTGGAGCTGCATCTAATGATGGAAGTCATGCTTCTAGCACTAATTATACTCAACAAATAGTAACGATTGGTATTAAACAAAGTAATCATAGCACCTTCGCACACAATGGAAATATATCTAATTTTCGGGTTGTAGTCGGTACTGCGGTTTACAATTCTGGCGATAGTAGTTTTACATCACCAACTAGTGTATTAACCGCAATTACAAACACAAAACTTCTAACTTGTCAAAATTCTACTGGAACTATTACAGATGCAAGCACTAATAATTTCACGATAACTGTAGGAAATGAGGCAATCGCTACTAAGCTTACTCCATTCTAATTATGAAACACGATCTATACGGCGCTCTGGAAAGGATTGAGGATCTCGATAAAAGGATTATCGTCTTAGAGCATGAGTCTCGGTTACAATTTAAGGAACTCTTCATCCGTCTTAAACGCATAGAGGGACTACTTATAGGGGCTTGCTCTGCTATAATCATCCTATTAACAACAATGATGTGGAAAATATAATGGGAAAACAACCAACGCTAAAGCCCTACATGGGCAGCATACCGCACAAGACATCGTCTGGCCCCAAAGGTCACGGGGCTGTCATGGCAGGTAAGCCAATTAAGAAGAAACCCTCTAAGAAAAAATGAACCCCAAAGGATCGCTGAATGCGATAGATGCCCTTGAAAAGAGTAAAGGGTGGATAGTCATGCGTAAGGTAATGGAGGAGGAAATCGTTTCTTCTGCTATGGCAATCGCAGAATCCCCAACGATGTCTTTGGATGAAATTAACTTTAGAAGAGGATCAATCTTCGCAGCTAAAGCTCTGCTCGATTTACCAGCAAAGCTTAGATCAAAGTTCCATGCAGAAATAGCTCTAGGAAAGGACGACAGTAGTATAAGCGAAAGTACATAATGCCATTACATTTAATTAAAGCGACGCTACGGCCTCGCAAGGAGATATAATGGCTATAAACGATAAAGAAATAATAGACTCAATTTCACAGGCAAAGCTCGGTACGCCCAACAATAGACCTGTGGAAGCACCACCTTCCCCTGCCCCTGCCCCTGCCCCTGAAGCTAAAGAGGCAGACAGCAATCAGGACAAGGCGACTGCTAAAGGTAGCCCTCAGACAGAAGGCGACAAGATGCAGGCAGAGGCTGTAGTCTATGAAATAGATATGGGTGACGGCAATAAGCGTAAAATGACACCCAAGCAAATCTCTTCGACAATGCAGAGATATGCAAAACTAAACTACCAGAACGCAAATCTGAAACCAGTCAATGACTTGGTTGGTAAGATACTGAAAGCAAACCCAGGAATGCAACCCAAAGATGTTGCAGGCTCTATTGAAAACATTCTAAAGGCAAGCAAGAAAAACCCCGAAATGGGTAACACGAAAGGCGAAAAGTCTGGTGACGCCCCAAAGGAAGATATGCAGACAGCTATGACCAAATGGTCTGAAGATAATGCAATCTCCCTCCCCCCTGGCTACGCTGAAATGATGCAAGGCAGTACAACTGGCATGAGCAACGTAGACTCAAGAATGGCAAGGTTAGAAGGTATGCTTCAGCAGGTATTATCACAGTCAGCAGGCAATGTTGATGCAGCGAAAGCTTCGATGGATAACGCCAACAACATGCAGATCGCAGCAATGCAAAAGCAAATTGCCAATAACGTAGACAGAGTTCAGCAACAACTTGGCTTGCCAGACGAAGCTGCACAAAACTTTACGGTCTTTATGGCAGAGCGTGGGTACACAATGGAGGATCTTATTGATCCAAACCTCACGATGAAGTTAATGCAAGACTACAAGAACAACCTTAACTCCCCAGAAATGGAGCGTCTAATGGATATAGCTAAGAAAAGATCAGCCTATACTGGCTCTCTTGGCTCTACTCCGTCTGCGACTGGGGCTGTAGCAGATACCCCTAAAGGAAATAGGTTTGACGAGTTTGCTAATGCTAAAATGGCCCAAAAAGGGTTAGCATAGTAAAGACGCCTCTCCCAACTGCCCCCTTCGGGGGGCATCTTTTTGGGGACTAAGATGCTCGAAGCTGTTTTATATTTGGCTCTTAACATTTATCACGAAGCACGGAATGAACCCCTGCAAGGTCAGATTGCTGTTGCCGAGGTTACGCTGAACCGTGTTGAATCTTCATACTACCCAGACACAGTTAAGGGAGTTGTCTTACAGTCTGGCAAAACATCCTGTGCTTTTAGTTGGACTTGTGACGGGAAGTCAGACAAGCCCCATGAAAAAAAGGCATGGGAAAAATCTATTCAAATAGCCGAGACAATGTATGACGCATACATGGAAGAGGCCAGAGTTACCGTTGTCGGCAAAGACGCTCTCTTCTATCACGCCACCTATGTCAAACCATACTGGCTTTCAGACGTTTCAAGAATAAAAAAAGTAGGAAGACACATATTCTATGCCAAAAAGGGTAAGGGCATCTAGCACTGAAAGTCTTGAGATTGGTCAGATTGGTGAGGTGGTCTGTCTGCTGAAGCTGTTACGTCTTGGTATCCCCAGTAATTTTGCACACCTAGAAAAGACAGACATCCTTTCTATCCATAACAAAAGACCCGTAAGAATACAGGTCAAGTCAACAACATGGCGTTTGATTGATCGAAGAGGAAAAGGGAGAAAGGAGCGTTGGGGTTATCACTTCTCTGTATGTTCAGGAAGAACTCCTAAACAGCCCCTAACAAGGGATGACTGTGACATCGTTGCCCTTGTTGCTATTGATATCGACAAAGTTCTATTTAAAAACGTAGAGCTTTTAGCAGGCAGAGTAACTAGGAAAATAGACCCTAAATCCTTTACTGAGAACTGCGAAAAAGAAAGCTGGAATGAATGTGTCAATAGGGACGAACACTTGTAATAAATAGTGTACGTTTCAATTAAGTCACAAGTACGCCACGGCCTACAGACTTAATGAGTAAGTGAAGGTAATCCCACAACGCTCGCCAAAAAATAAACCTTAACCTTTAAGCCAGAGGAGATTTTACTATGGCAGCAATACAAGGGATGAGAGGTACTGGTGAGTTCGGTACAGATTTTCGTCCTAAAAATTATAGAGAGCTTTTTACTCTGTTAGAGCCTAATGGTAATGCACCCCTAAATGCTTTGTTATCTATGGGTTCGTCTGAGAGTACAGACGATCCTGAATACAAAAATTTTAGAGATGAATTGCCAGACCGAGTGATAACAGTTAATGGAGCGATCAACTCAACATCGACTGCATCTATTACTATTGATGCGTCAGACGACAACAAGTACGCTATTAG
>NZHS01000002.1 GCA_002689735.1 Flavobacteriales bacterium
ATAGGTACAAACTCACTTCTACCTGCTGCAATTAACTGAGTTGGATCAAGATTAGTATTTGAGGTAAGTCTTTTTACAACTGAGGTTGCTCTCATTACACTAAGATCCCAATTATCTTTTACTAAACCTCTTCCACTTAGTGGTATACTATCAGTATGTCCTTCAACTAAAATCTCCAAATCTTTTTGATATGATAGAGCATCAGAAAGCTTATCTAAAGCTTGCTTTCCTGTTTGATTAATTTCATATTTTCCAGAAGCAAATAACAAATCCTCTTCTAATGAGATATATACCTTGCCATTTCGTTGTTCGATTGTCAGACCATCTCCTTCTAAGCCAATAAGAGCTTTTGATATCTTCTGCTTTAGCGCAGTAACCATAGAGTCTTTTCTATTAATTATAGCTTCAAGCTCTGCAACTCTTAAAGAACGTAGCTCTAATTCATTTTGAGAATCTAATAATTTCCTTTCTTTTTCCTCTAACTCTAATGTTGATTTATTTAACTGATCTTCTTTAGCAAACAGTTCAGATTGAGTAGTTTCTAATTGACTAAGAAGCTCCTTAGTTTCTTTGGCTTTCTCCGCCATATACCTACTGCTTTTAGAAGTTAATAAATCATAAGTAGTACTTAAATCATCATATTTTTTTTGACAAGAAACCAAATCATTATTTAATGCAATTGAATCTTTCCTTAATTGTTCAACTAAAGTATTTAGATTAGTAATATCACGTTCCTTATCATCTAGATTTTCTCTCAGCTCAAGAATTAGTTTTTCATTTTTAGTGAGATTTTTTTTAGCAATTTCATGCTTATCCAATAACTCGTTGTATACTTTTGGAGTAATACACGAACTTATTAGAAAAATACTTAAGATGATTAATGATATTCTAGACATAGCTTTTTTATTTCAAAATTACAAAGTATGATGGCTAGCAATTAGCAGCTATATAATACTTATTAACAAGGAAATATAAATTAATCAATGATAATCTTTTGAGAAAATAATTTATTGTCTACCAAAATTTGTAAATAATAAATTCCAGAATTTAAATCAGAAATATCCAGTATAGTTAGTGAACTATTAATGTCGTTTATACTTTTTACAGACTTACCAAGATTGTCAAATATTTTAATAGCGTTTATCCTTTTATTTTCAAATTCAATATTAATATGATTCGAAGATGGGTTGGGATAAATATGATAGGAGTGATTTTTAATTTGCTGAAAATTACTTGGAATTGCAGAGATTTTTGAAACTCCAGTGGTGGTTGCTATCCAAANATTATTCTGAGAATCAATGGCTAGACTCTTNACNTTAGGGCCAGCAATTCCATCNCTATGATCAAAATCAAACCACTGACTTCCATTCCAATAAGCCACTCCTCCTTCAGCTAAATACCCAACATAAATAGTAGTCCATATTCTTCCCCAAGAATCTTTTGCGATTTCTGTTACTGGGTTTAAGGTATCTGGAGGGGGCAATGAATACATGATCGTATGAAATGTAAACTGATTAATTGTAGAATTCATAACTGTCATTCCATCTTGGGATCCTAACCAAATATTATTACTGTTATCTACCAAAACAGAAGTACTATAATTACTTAACAAACCATCATTAGCCGAATAATTTGTGAAATTAGTTCCATCATAATGAGCTAGACCATCCAAAGGTGAGGCAAACCATATATCTCCATTATCACTAAAAGATGTTGCGCATACTCCACTAATTGGCAGGTCTGGAGAATTATATGATATCCAGTTATTTCCATCAAAAACACTAACTCCAGCAGAAAAAGATGAATGTGAAAACCAAAGATCTCCATTAGGAGCTTCATCAATTCTTGTTACCTTATTGTTAGCTAAACCATCATTTGTTGTAAAGGGTAGCCATGTCATTCCGCTTACTCCTGAATGTAACTTATTAACTCCATAATCTGTACCAATCCATATATCACCATTAGTTGTTGCGGTAATTGCTTTAATATCATTTGATAGCATTAAAGGGTATGATGCTTGATCATAATTTGTCCACGAACTTCCATCAAACATAGACACTCCAAAAGCAGTTCCAAACCAAACATTATCATTTGGATCTACAGCTACACACTTTACATAGTTGTTTAATAAACCATCTGCTTCTGAATATGAAACAATAGTTTGGGAAGAAGAATAAAAAAAAGCTAAAAAAGAAAAAGAAAAAAGAAAATATTTGAGAAAAGGCATTATTTTATTTTTATCAGCTTAACTGTTGATTGTAAATTACAAGAATGTAAAAAATACAATCCTTCGCGCCATGAAGATGTATTAATAGAAGTTTCATATTTTGAACTATATATCTTTTGTCCTAATGCATTAGTTATGTAATAATCCGCTTCACTTACTTTTAGATTATCTTTAAATGGATTTGGGAAAGCATAAAAAGAATTATCGGAAAAAATATTTTCAATTGTAGATGGAGTATTATTTCCATTAAACGTTGGTGAAAGCATAGTAAAACTNCCAGTTCCNTTAGGAGATCTACCATATGCAATATCATCAAGTTGAGGATANATAAACTCTGCATCAACAATNCTNGAATCACTATTTGATAGGATTAACTGCTCACCTAAATTAGAAAGCTTAAAATTCGCATGATTATCTCCNGTATTTCCATCTTCATCTGCCCAAATAATAAAATATGAATTAGGATTTATAACTACATTTGGTAAATCCCATTTNTCAAGATTTAANGGNTTATCTGAAAATAATAATCCATTAGTAGAAATAGGCGTAGAAGAATTGTTATACAATTCAATCCAGTCATCATAATCTCCAGTTTCATCCATTACAGTAGAAACATTATTTGCCATAACCTCATTAATAACTAGACTTGCCTGGTTTATTGTGGTNTTCACATTATAAAATTCATATGCTGCTCTTTTAGGCGAGAAAACACCCTCATCACTATTATCTGCNTATAAATAGTAATCTATTGAATTACTACAATTANTTATNATNANTCCANAAACTCCATCATTAGCTGCCCCATCATTATGNTTACCGTCATCATACATCTCTNTNTTTTCAAAAGGCATATTTTCTCCAAATCTATAAGCAAGCATNGCATAAGAGGCATCTTGTATTTGAGCCGTGATAGTTAAATCACCACCAAAAAATTGATTAGAGTTNGGNANAGTTTGAATATTNGAAATATTCGGCTGAATAAATCCAGACCAGTAATTTGAAAGATAAGTTGATCTTGCATCCATTAACTGTGACAATCCAGGNCAAATGGAACTTGGAATTGTTACTTGATTATTAAGATTATCTAAAAAATNGTTATAAGTATAAAATTTATTAGGATCATTTTGGACATCACTTGANATCAGTGTCTGTAAATATTGAGCTCTTGAAAGATAATCTTGATTAGAAAANTGCTCCTCAACAATAGTTCTCATATGTGCCAGATACATNCTTTGTTTTCTGCTATCAGTAAGCAAAGAAGTTATCAATGGTCTTGGTGATAAAAAACTATTAGTTAAAAAACCTAANGGATCNATGNTTTGAGCTTGAGCAATATCAAANCCATTAAAATATGCTTGAGTAGCATCNGTTAATCTAAAACCACCAAAAGACATATTTAAATCCCAAANTATAGGTTGAAATTGATTCGATAAACTTTTATATAAATAATAATTCTGNCCATAGCCTACATAAGAATCAAAATTAATTAGAGTGTAATTAAATGCATGCATCCAAAGTGCNCTATCAATATTTAATACNTTATCTAAATTATTTGTNGANTTATTNAAATCATCAATTANAGTATATAATTCACTCCAACCATAATNAGATTTTAAGTCATAATAATNATAATAAAAAGAACTGTCATTTCCATGAGTATTACTAAGATTAGANTTTTCACCNGAAGGCTGAAGATTCAATCCGCTNGGATTACATTTAAANAGCGGNGAATTAACTGTAGANAAATGTTTGTTNGTAAACTTGTCATTAATAGCTTCAACATTTACATATAAACCCCATAANGTATCATTGACATAAACATTTGCAAAATTTGCTCTAGGGCTAGGNATATAATCTCNGGCAATTTCATAAGAAAGAACCTCTCTTAAAAAAGAAGGATCTTTAATAACATTAGACAATTTAATTTTTTCAAAACCCTCATGATTCTGATTATTATCAATATAATCTAATTTAATATTGAACGGATTTTTGACTGTATTTATAGAGACAGAACTAAAGCCTTTGTACCTAACACCAACACTATCATACATACTTCCATCAATTTCTACACTTGCAAGTAACCTCTCCTTCAATCCATCTAAATACAAACTATCTAATAGATGATCCCAGTTAGGCTGTGTAAAGTATAATTTAATCTCACGTATGTTATCAATATCATAAAAATTCTGTGAGAAAGAATTCCATGATAGTAAAGCTGATAAAATAAAAATTATTGGTTTTCTTTTCATTTACTTTATAAGTGCTACTTTAAAAGTTTCAATCTCCTCAACATCTACAAAAATACTAAAATGATAAATTCCATTAGGTTGATTAGTCATATCAATAGAATTAGTTCTATTAACTAACTTAATTTCTTGTCCAAGATGATTTCTAATTTTAAGCTTTACATTATTAATATCATTAAATGGGAAATCGATATTCACAAAACCATTAGTCGGGTTTGGATAGATTGACAAATTTTGATGATCAAAATTTGAAACAGATATTGAAAAACATGAACTTGTAGCAGTAGAGTTCATGGATGGTTCTAAAGCAATAATTGCTGGATGCTCACACTCATAACGAAATGCTTTTTGCGTGTCTGCATTATATGGGCCCCAAATAATTGCACCATTTGGATCAACTTCATACATCACTCCAGCACCACCTTGACCACCGGATGCGTTAACAAAAATATTTCCATTTGACATCCGATCAGAAGCAGACTGACCAGAAGCAGAATATGCACAAACATATCTTGTTGAATAGGATACGGGACCAAATGCTTGGCCATTTGCTCTATAATAATTATATGTATTTGAAGGGTCTATTGGAGTTTCAATTCCATCAACAGTCGACTGATTACTGGATACTCCTGAGTTATTAAATACCTGTAAGAAACCACCATTAGGCCTACCGTCATCAGTTATCCATCTAACATCATGTACAGCTGCTGGAATAATTTGATTTCCAGTCATGTTATAGTTGGAAGGATTTCCCCATCTGTATAAAATATCTCCACCCATACCAGAATTTCCACCTGAGTGTGATGCTGCCTCAGCAGTAGTTGTACTATGGTCTATTATATATATTTCACTAGCAAATCGTGAAGAAAAAGCAATTTGATCTAAATCTTCATTATAATCGACACCATTAACATGAAACCAATCACCACCCCCCCCTCCAGGTCCGCCTCCACCTCCTTGAGTTATCATATTAATGTCTATAAGTTGTGGATTATCTGAAATCACACCATAATTAGGTTTGGATGGATCTGTATCCTGAATTAAGTGATCCCATATATGCCATTCCCAAACAATTTGACCCCCACCATTTCCGTCATTAGCAACCTCTACAAAATGTGTTGGCCATTTATCAGACGTTACGCTCCCACCTAATGCATTTATCTCGGAAGCTGTTTTTACCTCCCATGCAGTTAATAATACATTATCTCCAATAAGACATATATCGTGATGAGATAAAACATCATTTGAAGAATAAATAAAATCCATTACTATATTTCCTAAAGGATCAATCTCTTGAACTCTTCCTGAGCTTGCAGCTCCATTTAAAGAGTTATTAGTACCACCTGTTTGAGTATTATTTTTAGTTCCTCTAACAAGATTACCGTTATCTTTTAAAAGAACGGTATAGTTGCATTCAGTAGACATTGTCCAAGTATGGGCAATATTAAGATTCTCATCTATCAAATATGTTGTATTCTCACCTTGCGCATTATATAATGCAAAGCCATTAAAGGATTGTGAATATGATAAACTGCAGAAAACAAGTAGAGATAAAGTACTGAGTATTTTTGACATAAAAATATTTTTAAGGAAACAAATATAAACTTTAATATAGGATATGATTTGTTGCCTTAAATATATATATATGTAAAAGAAGCAAAAAATTTAATTTTAACATTAAAATCATAAATAATCATTAAAAATGCAATAAAATGCAATAAAATGTAATAAAATGCAACAAAATGTAATAAAAATTAGAATTTTAAATAAAATTACATAAATAAAATCACCGAAAGAACACGAAAAGACATAAAAAGACATAAAAAGACGTATAAATACTTAAAAACTAACAAAATATTCACAAAAAGACAAAAAAAAACAAAAAAAATACCTAAAAATTATACTATTTATTGTTGAAAATTAAAAAGCATTATCAATCTTCATTTTTCTGAAGATTATTATCTTTAATTTCAATTTAATTTAAACTATGAAAAAAATAATTAATTACTTTTTACAAGGACTGTTATACATTGTCCCTATTAGCGCAACCATATTTGTTGTTATATACACGCTAAATAAAATAGCAGATATTTTGCCAATAAAAAACTCTATTTTAAGCCTTGTTGTTTTCTTTGCGCTAGTTACAGTAATTGGAATGATTGGATCAAGATTAATTGCTTCTCCTTTTAATGCTCTATTCCAAAAAATTCTTGATAAAGCCCCATTGCTAAAGACCATTTATTCTTCAATCAAAGATTTAATGAATACATTTTTTGGAAACAAAAAAGGATTTGACCAAGCAGTATTAGTGAAAATTTATGACAATTCAAGTATAGAAAGATTTGGCTTTATTACAAGTGAAGATCTTTCAAGTCTAAATATTGATAGCGGGAAGGTTCTTGTCTACATCCCTCACTCATTAACATTCTCAGGAAATNTTTTTCTAGTTGANAGAAAAAANCTAACACATATTGANACNCCATCAAGAGACATTATGAAGCTAATTGTTTCNGGAGGTGTTTCTGAAATCGAAAATTAAAACTAAATTTGTATTACACCTTAATATTCTAAAATCATGNTTAAAAAGTGTTTTCTTTTCCTTATCTCAATTTGCTATTTTACTCTTGGGGCACAAAACCCTGGAGATACAATTACAATTCAAACATTTGACTACTCAAGCACAACAAGAGACACAATGATTAATTTTCCAAATAACGCTTTGACTTATGAAAAGATTATTATGTCATACAATATGCGATGTAAAGATGATGTAGTAAATACAAGCGGTAGTATAAATAATATAGGCTGTGGGGCATGGGATTATAGCTGTCATACAAATATTCATGATTCCAGTAGAGTAGATTCTATCAAATCAAAGACAAGCAGTCATAACATTTCAAATTTCTCAGGAAACATATATCCCTACAGTATAAATCCAGTTTACAACTACTATCAGTTCTATCAACAAAACACTACAATCAATTCAATAATTTCTGAAGACACATCAAATACTGGAAACAGAAATAACTCACTAGATTTTGTCATTCAAACAGACAAGGCATCAAGCAAGTCACAATTTTTATATCGAGCTGATGAGCTAACGAACTTTGGGTTAAGTAACGATTCCATTTTTGGACTATCATTAAACAGCTTAACTAATAGTAATGCTAATTTTTTTAAAATTAGATTAAAGCATACAAATGATAGTATTCTAAACTCAGCAACACCACATTTAAGTGGATTTACAGAAGTTTTTCATTCAAACATCAACCTAATCAATGGTGAGAACAGATTACAATTTCACACACCATTTTTATGGGACTCTCTTTCCAATATCATTGTTGAATTTTCGACAACAAATTCTGTCTTATCAAATTCCACAGTAATTTTAGGAGACTCTCTAGGCTTTAATTGTGGGCTAAGCTCTTCAGATGCTGTAAATATTGATGTGAATCAAAATGAGTCTATCTCAATTCCACATACACCATTAAATTCGATAACTAATGAAATAACTGTTTCATTTTGGGTATTCGGAGATGAAAACACTCTTCCTTACAATAGCACTATTTTAGAGGGGCTTGATGGAAATGGAAGTCGAACGCTTAACATCCATTTTCCTTGGAGTAACAGTAGAGTATATTGGGATTGCGGAAATAATGCTGGCTCATACGACAGAATTGATAAGCTCGCTAATCAAGAAGACTACTCCTCAAAATGGAATCATTGGGTTTTTACAAAAAACAGTGTAAGTGGCGAAATGAAAATATATCTAAATGGTGTTCTATGGCATAGTGGAACAAATAAAAATGCAACTATTGATATTCAAGAAATCTCTTTGGGNTCNAACGGAAAAGGGAATGGTTATTTTTGGGATGGNAAAATAAAAGAGTTAAGAATATTTNATAAAGAACTAAACCAAANCANTATTNATCAGTGGATGAATATAAGATTAAACAANACTCATCCAGACTANAACAATCTCGTTGCATACTACCCTTTTAATGAAGGAANNGGAANNNNTGCTAATGACAANTCAATAAANGCNNCNANCGCTAGCTTNAATGGNAATGTAATTTGGGAGCANTCAAGNGGCGATAAAATTTCTCAATTTTTTACTCCCACTAATCTTCGTCCATCATTAAAATTATTTCAAGGGNATTATATAAGCTCCACTGCTACGNTAACTGTTCTAGATTCCGCTCTAGCATCACCAAACATTGTTCAGGAAAAATCAATCTATTCAAACTACAACTCTTTAAATCACGANAGCATTGCAATANTTTCTTCTAATACATTTTGGCATGCTGTTAGCTATACTTATGATACTAGCGGAGTGGTTTTGTTTAGCGACTCACTATATATTGATAGCACCATAAATGTTAGTGAACTTACATATTATAACAGATACCCAATGGCCTTTCAAATTATGTCATTTGTTACACCATATGGTGCCTATTTAGACTTAGGAACATATGGNAAAACATGGTATTTTGATGTTACTGATTTTGCNCCAATNCTAAAAGGANTAAAAAGAATNAATATGACAAGTGGTGGGCAATGGCAAGAGGATATGGATATTAAATTTCATTTTATTGTTGGCACACCACCAAGAGATGTTGTTGANATTCAGCAAATATGGAGACCCCAATCAAAAGGGTATACTTCTATTTTAAANGAGAATTCTTTTGAACCTCGAGATGTAAAACTTAACCCAAATGCCGTATCATATAAATTAAGAACTGTAATNACTGGACATGGTCAAGAAGGGGAGTTTATCTCAAGAGATCACTATCTAAACATTAACGGAGGGAGTATTGAATATACATGGCCTGTTTGGACGGAATGTGGTGGAAATCCAATTTATCCACAGGGGGGNACATGGATATACGATAGAGCNGGGTGGTGCCCTGGACAAGCATCTGATTTAAGAGAAGATGATATTACCTCATTAGTAACTCCAGGACAAACCCATAATATTGATTATGGTGTTACAAACGCCTCTGGAACATCTAATTATTGGGTGAGCTCGCAATTAGTAAGTTACAAGGCACCTAATCATAACNTTGATGCTTCAGTTGTTGACATAATCTCTCCTACAGATAAGGTGAAATATTCCAGAATCAATCCAACATGCGGTAAACCAAAAATTATTATTAAAAATACAGGCTCAACTAATTTAACTAGCTTAAAAATTGAATACTGGGTAAATGGCTCAACAACAAAAGAAGTTCAAATATGGAATGGTAATTTAGATTTTGAAGAAGATGAAACGGTTGAACTAGATGCTCCAGCAACTATTTGGGATGATCTATTTAGCTCAAATAAATTCTATGTAGAAATTAGCGAGCCTAATCAATCTTCTGATGAAAATATTTATAATAATTATATAAATTCAACCTTTGAACCTACCCCAAGCTATGATAATGTTTTTGCATTATGGATGCAAACAAATAGTGGAAGCATTGGNCTCAATCAATCCGANACTTCATGGAAAATATTTGACAGAGATAATAATNTAACATATGAATCCGCAGGTGGAGGAAATTTAATGATCAATAGNCAGTACNGAGACACATTGATTTTTGANGATGGTTGTTATAGTTTTATTATGACTGATACTGATGATGATGGAATTGATTTCTGGGCAAATAATGATGGNGCGGGAATGNCAAGATTTAGAGAAATTGGAGCGAGCTGGTTAAAAGTATTTGAAGGAGATTTTGGTTCATTCATACATCATGAATTTCAAGTTAACAACAGTACAAGCTACATACAAGAAGATATTGATACTTGGTCGTTTTATCCCAATCCNGCAAAAAATCAAGTTACAATTAGTGGTGTTTCAAACGGTATAACAGACCTTATTTTACTAGATAGTTTAGGCAAACAATTAAAGAAAATCACATTTGACATAAATGGAGAATTTAAGAAAAAGCTTGACCTAAGCTATTTAAAAGATGGTGTTTATATGCTAAAAGTAATTACAAATTCTGAAGAGATTCTNAAAAAAGTAGTTAAGATATAATGAAGTATTGCAATAGTCTGACTTCATATTCTAGATTTAAAACAAGAGAGGTAATGATTGGGGGTATTGGATTTGGTGGAGACAATCCAATACGCGTTCAGTCCATGACTACTACTGACACAATGGATACCATTGCAACAGTTGAAGAATCTATAAGAATGATAGAGGCTGGATGTGAGTTAGTAAGAATTACAGCTCCCAGCAAAAGAGATGCTGAAAATCTTAAAAACATAAAAGAAGAATTACTAAAAAGAGGCTATACCACACCTATTGTTGCTGATATTCACTTCACTCCAAATGCAGCAGAAATTGCTGCTAAGATTGTAGAAAAAGTTCGTGTGAATCCAGGAAACTATGCAGATAAGAAAAAATTTGAAGAGATTGAATATACCGATAAAACCTATCAAGATGAACTTAATAGAATAAGAGAAAAGTTCACTCCATTAGTTAAGATTTGTAAAGAANATGGCACGGCTATGAGAATAGGAACAAATCATGGTTCCTTATCAGATAGAATATTAAGTAGATATGGGGATACTCCAAAAGGAATGGTTGAATCTGCAATGGAATTTCTAAGAATTTGCAGAGATGAAAACTACCACGAAATTATCCTTTCTATGAAAGCTTCAAACACAAGAGTAATGGTTCAGGCCTACAGATTACTAGTTGCTGAGATGATTAAGGAAAATATGAACTACCCTCTTCACCTTGGCGTTACAGAGGCTGGAGAGGCAGAGGACGGAAGAATCAAATCTGCTGTTGGAATTGGAGCTCTTTTAGAAGATGGTATTGGTGATACCATAAGAGTTTCACTAACTGAAGCTCCTGAGTACGAAATGCCTGTAGCTTTTAACCTTCTAAAAAACTTTACAAATAGAAATAACAGTCAAAAAATAAAGGGTATAACTATTAACCCCTTACATCCATTTGAGTATTCAAGAAGGAAAACAAATAAGGTAAAAAATATAGGAGGCAACAATGTACCCATTGTCATTTCAAATTTAAAATTTAAAAATGAAATTAAACCATCATCTTTTTTCCCATTAGGATATCAATATTCAGTTCCATTAGACAAATGGAATATTAATGACCAAGCAACTGATTATATATTTTTGGGTGATAAAAAAATTGATTTTGAAATTCCTGGCACACTTAGATTAATTTATAATTTTAATTTTTGGAAAAAAAATCAAGAAGGCTATCCACTGTTAAATTCCGATGAGTATTTAAATAGCAATAAATTATCGAAAGAAATTAATTTTATTGAAATATATTTTAAGAATCTATGTGAAGAACTATTCACAAAAATAACTAAAGATCCTACAGCTGTTTTAATTTTAAAAACAAATAATATTAATGGGGTTGCAGAGCAAAGAAGAGTTTTTATTGAGCTAATAAATAGAGATATTAAAACTCCTGTTGTTATAAGCAGAGATTATAATCAATTAGATGCAAAATATTTACAATTAAATTCATCTTCTGATATTGGCTCACTTTTAATTGATGGCCTTGGGGATGGGATTACTATAAATAATAACAAGCAAGGTGAGGGTTTACATATTAATTCAACCTCATTTGGAATCTTACAGGCAAGCAGGACTAGGATTTCAAAAACTGAATATATTTCATGTCCATCGTGCGGAAGAACATTATTTGACTTACAAGAAACAACAGCAAAAATTAGAAAGGTAACCGATCATTTAAAGGGGGTTAAAATTGGTATAATGGGTTGTATCGTTAATGGTCCTGGAGAAATGGCAGATGCTGATTATGGTTATGTTGGAACAAGGCCTGGGAAAATTACTCTTTACAAAGAAAAAACTGTTGTCAAGAAAAATATTGATGAAGAGCTAGCTGTTGATGCTTTAATTGATTTAATTAAAGAACATGGAGATTGGACAGATAAGAAATAATTATCCAATATAATTATACCAATAATTTTATAGATACGTTTACAAGAAAATGATTGAAATTAATAAGTTAAATAAATCCTATGCAATTGGAAAGAATTCTCTGCACGTTCTTAAGGGAATTGATTTAACAATTAAAAAGGGGGAATTAGTTGCTATTATGGGTTCTTCTGGATCTGGAAAATCAACACTATTAAATATAGTAGGAATGTTAGATAACTATGATTCTGGATCATACCATTTAGATAATGTCCCCATTAAAGATCTAGATGAAACNAAGGCTGCTAAATATAGAAATCAGTTTCTAGGCTTTATTTTTCAATCATTTAATCTTATAAATTACAAGACGGCATTAGAAAATATTGCNCTTCCATTATATTATCAAGGAATTTCAAGAGATGAGCGTCAAAAGATAGCATTTGAATACCTAGAAAAAGTTGGTCTAGGTGACTGGGCAGAGCACTTACCAAGTGAATTATCTGGAGGTCAAAAACAAAGAATTGCTATCGCTCGAGCACTAGCCTCACAACCAAAAGTATTACTTGCTGATGAGCCTACTGGAGCTTTAGACTCTACAACATCAGAGGAAGTAATGGCTTTAATAAAAAAAATTAATAAAGAAGGAAAGACGATCTTAGTTGTTACCCACGAACATGAAATTGCCAACATGTGTAACAGAATAATCACACTAAAAGATGGAGTTATTGTGACAGATATCCAAACAAACTAGATGTTATTCAACAAAGACAGTTGGAAAGAGATTTTTGATACAATCAAAAAAAATAAACTAAGAACATTTCTTTCGGGATTTACTGTTGCAATAGGTATATTGATTTTTATAATCCTATTTGGATTAGGAAATGGCCTCGAAAATAGTTTTAAGACATTTTTTACTGATGATAAGGTAAATACCATAAGATTATATCCTAGCTCAACAACAATTCCATATAGAGGCTATGAATCACAAAGAAGAATAAAATTTACTAATAGTGACTTAGTAGATTTTCAAGAAAAGTTTTACTCTAGAATTGAAGATATAGTTGTTAGAAACACATTTTATTTTCAAATGAAATATAAAGAGAGAGCAAATAACTATTCAATTAGAGCGGTTTCACCAGGACATCAGGAAGCAGAGCTAACAATAATAATGAAAGGAAGATATTTGAATGAGGGAGATATTACAAATAGAAAGAAACATGTTGTTATTGGACGATTAGTAGCTGAGGATTTATTTCGAGATGAAGATCCTATTGGAAAATACATTTTTGGAAGTGGTCATAGTTGGAAGGTTGTTGGAGTATTCCAAGATGAGGGAGGTGATAGGGAAGAAAGAAACCTATATGTTCCATATACAACTATGCAGAAGATTCAAAAGAATAATGATGAAATCAGTCAAATGATTGTGATATATGATAAAAATATGAGCTATGATGAGTCCTTAATACTTGAAAATGACTTAGAAAGCTATATTAAAGAGAAAAAATTTATCTCTCCAGATGATAACAGAGGTGTTTACATAAGTAATACTGGAGAAGAACAAGAAAACTCAAGACAATTTGCATCAGTACTAAGTATCATTATATCATTCATAGGTATTGGAACTCTTGTAGCTGGAATAATAGGAATAAGTAATATTATGGTTTTTGTAGTTAAAGAAAGAACTAAAGAGATTGGTATTAGAAAAGCAATTGGAGCTACACCAAACAGTATTATTGCCATGGTACTTCAAGAATCAATTTTTATAACAATGATATCAGGTTATCTAGGGCTAGTTGTGGCATTAATTATATTAAATGGAATCGGAGATAATTTGATGGACAAATACTTTATTTCAAACCCATACATCCAAACATCTAATGCTGTTTGGGCAACAATTATTTTAATATTTTTTGGTGCACTTGCTGGCTATTTACCCGCTAGAAAAGCAGCTAAAATAAAACCAATAATTGCTCTTAGAGATAAATAAATGAACACAATTTTTGACAAAGATACTTGGCAAGAAATTTTTGGCTCAATTGGGCAAAATAAGCTACGTACNATGATTACAATNATTGGTGTCCTTTGGGGAATATTTCTATACATTGTTCTCTCAGGGGCAGCNAAAGGAGTNGATAATGGATTTGANCAACGGTTTGAAAGAATTTCAGCAAATAGCTTNTTTATTTGGACACAAAGTACTAGCATNCCATATAAAGGATTCAAAATTGATAGAAATTGGAGTATTAAATTAAGGGATGTAGAAACATTAAAAAATGAAATTCCTGAAATTGAATACATCGCTCCAAGAATTCAAAAAGGAAATTTTGGCTCAAGTGGAGCAAATATTTCTAATGGNAAACGATCGGGAACCTATAATATCTATNGAGATTATCCCGTTCTTGCTACAGTGTCTCAAAAAGACATTTATGATGGAGGAAGATTTATAAATGAACTAGATATCGATGAAGAACGGAAAGTTTGTGTAATTGGAGAGAGAACTCAAAAAGAATTATTCACTGATGATATTAATCCAATTGGAAAATATATCAGCATTAACGGTATTTATTTTAAAGTAATTGGTATACATAAATATGTTGATGAAGGTGGGGGGAGTTTTGCTGATGATGGAGATATTCATGTGCCTTTTTCAACATTTAAAAGGCTATATAACACAGGTGATAATGTTGGGTTCTTATTAATTGCTGGATTTGATGATGTGGATATAGTAAAGGTTGAAGATAAAGTAAGAGCAAAATTAAAAGAAATTCATAGGGTTCATCCTGATGACAAACAGGCAGTAGGCGGATTTAATCTTGGGGCATTATTTACTAGAATTAAAAATTTTGCAAATGGTATGTCTTTTATTTCTTTAATAATTGGAATAGCAACTATTCTGGCTGGTGTGATAGGAATTGGAAATATATTGCTTATTTCAGTTAAAGAGAGAACAAAAGAAATTGGAATACG
>NZHS01000001.1 GCA_002689735.1 Flavobacteriales bacterium
ATGAAAAATTAATAGGATTCACTAATGCTCTTTCTAAAGAGTTATTTTAGTTTTCTTTATTTAAATTTGTAGAAATTTTAAAAAAGTAAAAAATGTCAAAAGGAGTATTTAATGTCCCAATAGCTAAAAACGAAGCTATAAAATCATATATAAAAGGAAGTCCTGAAAGAGAAGAATTACTTACAACATACAAAGAAATGTATAATTCCTCTGTTGAAATCCCTCTATATATTGGTGGAAAAGAAATTTTTACAGATAATAAAAAGGATATTTCTCCTCCTCACGATCACAAACATAAAATTGGGAAATTCAATCTTGCCGAGAAATCTCAAATTGAAATGGCTATTGAAAGTGCGCTAGCTGCAAAAGAAAATTGGTCAAATTTACCATGGAATCATAGAGTTGCTATCTTCCTAAAAGCTGCAGAATTATTAGCAGGACCATACAGAGCAAAAATTAATGCAGCAACTATGATTGCTCAATCAAAAAACGTATATCAAGCAGAGATTGATGCAGCATGTGAATTAATCGATTTTTTTAAATTCAATGCACAATATGTAACAAAGTTATACTCTGAACAACCAGAATCTTCAGAAGGAATATGGAATAGACTTGAACACAGACCATTAGAAGGATTTGTTTTTGCAATTACCCCATTTAATTTTACTTCTATATGTGCAAATTTATGTGCTGCTCCAGCTCTAATGGGAAATGTAGTAATTTGGAAACCAGCAGCAACACAGGTATATTCAGCAAAAATTATAATGGATTTATTTAAGGAAGCTGGTCTCCCAGATGGTGTAATTAATATGGTCCCATCAAATGGAGCAGAAATTGGTGAAGTAATTTTTAAACATAGAGATTTTGCAGGATTACATTTTACAGGATCTACCAATGTTTTTAGAAATCTTTGGAAAACAATCGGAAACAACATATCCAATTACAGAAGTTACCCAAGAATAGTAGGTGAAACTGGTGGAAAAGATTTTATTGTTGCACATAAATCAGCAAATCCTAAACAGGTAGCCACAGGAATTTCTAGAGGAGCATTTGAATACCAAGGACAAAAATGTTCTGCTGCATCAAGGGCTTACCTCCCGTTAAATCTTTGGCAAGAAATCAAAGAACAGATAGTAAAAGATGTTAATTCATTTAAAATGGGAAGTGCTGAGGACCCTTCAAATTTTATTAATGCAGTCATAAGTGAAAAAGCATTTGATAGTATATCAAATTACATAGACTATGCTAAAAATCATAAAGATGCAGAAATTTTAGTTGGAGGAAATTATGATAAAAGTAAAGGATATTTTATTGAACCAACAATTATTAAGACTACAAACCCATATTTCAAAACAATGCATGAAGAAATTTTTGGTCCAGTTTTAACAATTTTTGTTTATGAAGAAAAAAATTGGTTAGAAACATTAAAAATAATAGATGAAACAAGTGACTATGCTCTAACAGGAGCAGTATTTTCATCAGATAGATATGCTATTGATGAAGCTACAAAAATACTTGAAAATGCAGCTGGAAACTTTTATATTAATGACAAACCTACTGGAGCTGTAGTGGGTCAACAACCATTTGGAGGGTCACGTGGTTCAGGTACAAATGATAAAGCAGGATCAGTCTTAAATTTATTAAGATGGGTTTCTCCTAGGACAATAAAGGAAACATTTAATCCTCCTTCCAATTATAGTTATCCTTTTTTAGAAGAATAGTAATAAACTAAGCTTGAGCTGCTGGACCTCCGAAATTTATTGGTACATTATTAGAAGAATCAAGATCTTTAATTTGACCGTGTTGTCCTTCAAACTTAGTAACATTTTCGTTCAGAGCTTTCATTAATCTTTTTGCGTGCTGAGGAGTTAATATTATTCTAGATTTAACTTTAGCTTTTGGAACTCCAGGCATCATTTGAATGAAATCTAAAACAAATTCACTAGCAGAATGATTGATAATTGCCAGATTACTATATGAGCCTTCAGCAACTTCTTCTGAAAGCTCAATATTTAAACCATCCTTCTTTTTTTGCTCAGTCATATATTACTCTTTAACATTATCTAAAACTTCTTCCTTTATTGACATCTCTTCAGAATTAAGATTATCCATTTCAATTTGTGAACCAACAACTACATCATCTCCATTAACTAAACCAGTTCCTGCAGGAATTTTCTTTCCAATTATAACATTTTCCTTGAGACCAATTAGTGGATCTCTTTTAGCATTAATTGCAGCTTCATTTAATACTTTGGTAGTTTGTTGGAAAGATGCTGCAGAAATCCAGCTATCTACTTGAAGTGAAGCTCTAGTAATTCCTTGAAGAACAGGACTAGAAATTGCAGGTACTGCATCTCTTGCCTCAACAACAGAACCATCTTTTCTTTTGATTCTAGAATTTTCTTCTCTAAGTTCTCTAACACTTACAATTTGACCAGCTTTAAATTCAGTAGAATCATTTGGATTTACAATGAATTTCTTACCAAATATGGCATCATTTTGCTCCATAAAGTCAGTTTTACTTACCAACTGTTTTTCTAAGAAATATGTATCTCCAGAATCAACTATCTGAACTTTTCGCATCATTTGTCTAACAAGAACCTCAAAATGTTTGTCATTTATCTTTACCCCCTGTAAACGATATACATCTTGTATTTCATTAACTATATATTCTTGTACGGTAGTTACACCTTTAATAGCAAGAATATCGGAAGGAGTAATTATACCATCACAAAGTGGAGTACCAGATTTAACAAAATCATTTTCTTGAACTAATATATGTTTAGATAATTTTATTAAATATTTTTTTACGTCTCCATTTTTAGAAGTAATTATAACTTCTCGATTTCCTCTTTTTATTTTTCCTAAAGAAACAATACCATCAATTTCAGAAACAACAGCAGGGTTTGAGGGGTTTCTAGCCTCAAACATTTCAGTAACTCTTGGTAATCCACCAGTGATATCACCAGTTGAACCTGCAGATCTAGGGATTTTAGCTAAAATAGTACCTGCTTCAATCTTATCATTATCACTAACTGAAACGTGAGCTCCAACAGGAAGATTAAATGTTTTTTCTTGTTTTTTCAAAGAAATAGTTATTGATGGAGAAAGTTTTTTATTTCTACTATCTATAATAACATTTTCTTTATGTCCTGTTTGTTCATCAGATTCTAATCTGCTTGTAACTCCTTGCTGAATATCATTAAATTGAACTTTACCAGATAAATCAGAAATAATAACAGCATTATAAGGATCCCATTCACAAATCACATCATCTTTTGAAACTTTGCCTGATTTTTTTAGAATAATTGAACCGTAAGGAATAATATTGGTAGAAAGAATAAATCCTGTTTTTGAATCAACTACTTTAGCTTCAGCAGTTCTACTAATTACAATCTCGGTTTTTACACCTTCTGAATTTTTATTAATTACAGTTTTTAAATCTTCTATTTCAAGCTTACCATCTTTTTTAACAATTAAACTCGAATCAACTTCAGATCTAGAGGCAGTACCACCAACGTGGAAAGTACGTAATGTTAGCTGCGTTCCAGGCTCACCAACGGACTGAGCAGCTACTACACCTACTGCTTCACCAACTTGCGCCATTCTACTAGTTGCTAAAGATATTCCATAGCATTTACTACAAATACCTCTTCTTGTTGCGCATGTTAGTGCAGATCTAATTTCAATACTTTCATAACCATCATTTTCAATTTGTTTTGAAATATCATGATTAATCAAATCACCTGAAGCAACTATTAGTTCATCTAAATCATTTTTATAAACATCGTGTAAAGATACTCTACCAACAATTCTATCGCTTAAACTCTCAACAATATCATCATTATTTTTTAATGCAGAAACTTCGATACCTCTTAGTGTACTACAATCCTCCTCAGTAATTATGACATCTTGTGCAACATCAACAAGTCTTCTAGTAAGATACCCTGCATCGGCAGTTTTAAGAGCTGTATCAGCTAACCCCTTTCTTGCACCGTGAGTTGAAATAAAATATTCTAAAATTGATAAACCTTCTCTAAAATTAGTAGTAATTGGGTTTTCAATAATTGATTCTCCATGATCACCAGATTTTTTTGGCTTAGCCATTAAACCTCTCATTCCTGAAAGCTGACGAATTTGTTCCTTTGAACCCCTTGCGCCAGAATCCAACATCATGTAAACAGAGTTGAAACCTTGCTTATCAGTACTAATATTTTTCATTACAATATCAGTAAGTCTTGCATTAGTTGTAGTCCAAACATCTATAACCTGATTATATCTCTCGTTATTAGTAATGAAACCCATTTGATAATTTGATTTAATTTCATCAACCTTCTTATTAGCTGATTCAATTAATGGTTGTTTTTCTTCAGGAACAATTACATCACCCAAGTTAAATGATAAACCTCCCTTAAACGCCATTTCAAATCCAATATTTTTTATTGCATCTAAAAAATGAACTGTTTTAGCAACACCACATTTGTTAAGAACATCTCCAATAACATTTCGAAGAGCTTTTTTAGTAAGTAATTGATCAATAAAATTAATTCCTTCAGGAACGTATTCATTAAATAATATTCTACCAACAGTAGTTTCTATAATTTGGTATTTATCATTATTATTAACTCTTACCCTAACTATTGCATGTAAATCAACTTGACCCTCATTATATGCAATTTTAACTTCTTCTAGTGAATAAAAAGTTTTTCCTTCTCCTTTAACAATTAAAACTTTAGTAGATTTTTTTTGCTTAGTCATATAATAAAGACCTAAAACCATATCCTGAGAAGGAACAGTAATAGGTGCTCCATTTGCAGGATTTAATATATTATGAGAAGCTAACATCAAAACCTGAGCTTCAAGAATTGCAGCAGATCCTAAAGGTAAATGAACTGCCATCTGATCACCATCAAAATCAGCATTAAAAGCAGCGCATGCAAGAGGATGTAATTGGATTGCTTTTCCTTCTATCATCTTAGGCTGAAAAGCTTGAATTCCTAATCTATGTAGTGTTGGAGCTCTATTTAAAAGAACAGGGTGACCTTTCATTACATTTTCAAGAATGTCCCAAACTACTGGCTCTCTATTATCAATAATCTTTTTTGCAGATTTAACAGTTTTCACAATTCCTCTTTCTAAAAGTTTTCTGATAATAAAAGGCTTATAGAGTTCAGCTGACATATCTTTAGGTAATCCACACTCATGTAAATTTAAATCTGGACCAACAACAATCACAGAACGTGCAGAGTAGTCAACTCTTTTACCTAATAAATTTTGACGAAATCTTCCTTGTTTACCTTTTAATGAATCAGAAAGTGACTTTAATGCTCTTTTACCATCTGCTTTAACAGCAGAAGCTTTTCTTGAATTATCAAAAAGAGCATCAACTGACTCCTGTAACATACGTTTTTCATTTCTTAAAATAATGTCTGGAGCATTGATTTCCATTAATCTTTTTAATCTGTTATTTCTAATTATAACTCTTCTATATAAGTCATTTAAGTCAGAGGTAGCAAATCTCCCACCATCAAGAGGGACCAAAGGTCTCAGTTCTGGTGGAATCACAGGAATAACTTTAACAATCATCCACTCAGGATTATTTTCTGAGTGAGTTTGAGCATCACGCATAGACTCAACTACTTGAAGTCTTTTTAATGACTCAGCTTTTCTTTGTTGAGAAGTTTCATTTGCCGCAGCATTTCTTAAATTATATGATAATTCATCTAAATTTAGTTTAGCAAGAAGATCATGTAAAGCCTCAGCGCCCATTTTTGCAATAAACTTATTTGGATCAGAATCAGCTAAATATTGATTTTCAGCTGGGATAGCATCTAAGATATCCAAATATTCTTCTTCAGTTAAAAAATCTAAATACTTAACTTCTTCACCTTCTGTATTTAAAATTGGTACATTTCCGACATTAATAACGACATACCTTTCATAATAAATTATCATATCTAATTTTTTTGTAGGTAGCCCTAGTAAATAACCTATCTTATTAGGCAGAGTTTTAAAATACCAAATGTGGGCAACAGGTACAACTAAACTAATATGACCAACTCTTTCTCTTCTTACTTTCTTTTCAGTTACTTCAACTCCACATCTGTCACAAACAATACCTCTGTATCTAATTCTTTTATATTTACCACAATGACATTCAAAATCTTTAGTGGGACCAAAAACTCTTTCACAAAACAATCCGCCACTCTCGGGTTTATAAGTACGATAATTAATTGTTTCAGGTTTAACAACCTCTCCGAAGGATTTCTCAAGCATATCTTCAGGTGATGATAAACTAATTTTAATTGTATTAATATCTTTTGTTTGTTTACTATTTTTAGTATTTCTCATATTTTTATTCAAATGAAATTTTTAATCCTAGTCCATTAAGTTCATGAAGTAGTACATTAAATGATTCTGGAATACCAGCTTGTGGTAAATCTTTTCCTTTAACTATACTTTCGAATGCCTGTGCTCTTCCAATAACATCATCAGATTTTAGTGTAAGCATTTCTTGTAAAATATTTGAAGCACCATATCCTTCTAATGCCCAAACTTCCATCTCACCAAGTCTTTGTCCTCCAAATTGTGCTTTTCCTCCTAATGGCTGCTGTGTAATAAGTGAATATGGACCTATTGATCTTGCATGCATTTTATCATCAATTAAGTGACCTAGCTTAAGCATGTAAATTACCCCAACAGTAGCGGTTTGTTCAAATCTTTCTCCAGTACCGCCATCAAATAAATACGTCTGACCAAGTCTAGGAAGATTAGCTTCATCGGTTTCGGTATTAATTTGATCAATACTAGCTCCATCAAATACAGGAGTAAAGTATTTTTTTGATAATTTTTGACCAGCCCATCCAAGAATTGTCTCATAAATTTGACCAAGATTCATTCTTGATGGTACTCCAAGAGGATTTAAAATTATATCTACAGGTGATCCATCTTCTAAAAACGGCATATCTTCATCTCTAACTACTCTTGAAACAATACCCTTATTACCATGTCTACCAGCTAATTTATCACCAACTTTTACTTTTCTCTTTTGTGCAATTTGTACTTTGGCAAGTTGAAGAACACCACTTGGTAATTCATCACCTACAGTAATAGCAAACCTTTTTCTTCTGTATTCTCCAAAAATATCGTTATATTTTCTTAAATAATTTGAAATAATTTTATTGATTAAAATATTATTTTCATTGCTTGAAGTCCATTTATAAGGATCAACCATTGAAAAATCAATATTATGTATTATTTTCTTCGTAAACTTAGTACTCTTTGAAATAATTTCTTCACCAAGAATATTCTTTACACCCTTAGAAGCTTTACCTCCAATAATATTATAAATTTTTGTTGATAAAACATTCTTAAGATTATCAGCTTGCTTTTCAAAGTCTGAATCAATTATTTCAAGATCAACTTTGTCTTGGGATTTTGCTCTTCTATCTTTAATTGTTTTATTAAAAAGAGATTTTCCAATAACTACCCCCTGATTAGCAGGTTTTGTTTTCAATGAAGCGTCCTTTACATCACCCGCCTTTTCACCAAAAATAGCTCTTAAAAGCTTTTCTTCAGGAGTTGGGTCAGATTCTCCTTTTGGTGTAATTTTACCAATTAGAATATCACCTGTTTTGGCATATGTTCCAACTCTGATCATTCCATTTTCATCTAAATCCTTAGTAGCATTTTCACTTATATTAGGAATATCTGCAGTTAACTCTTCTGCACCACGCTTAGTTTCTCTAACATTAACAACAAATTCAGAAATATGCAGTGATGTGAATAAATCTTCTCTCACTACTCTTTCAGATAAAATAATTGCATCCTCAAAATTATAACCTTTCCAAGGCATAAAAGCTACCTTTAAGTTTCTTCCAATAGCTAATTCTCCATTTTGAGTAGCATAACCCTCACATAGAACTTGTCCCTTTTTTACCTTATCTCCAACTCTTACAATTGGTTGATTATTGATACAGGTTCTTTGGTTTGTTTTTTGAAACTTTGTTAAATAATAATCCTTTGTATCATCCTCAAAACTTATTGTTTTTTCTTCTTTTGATTGAGTATACTTAATTGTAACTTTGTCAGAATCAACATAAGTGACAATACCATCTCCCTCTGCATTAATCATTGTTCTAGAATCCTTAGCAACATGAGGTTCAAGACCTGTTCCAACAATTGGAGAATCAGTTCTTAATAAAGGAACTGCTTGACGCATCATGTTAGAACCCATTAAAGCTCTGTTAGCATCATCATGTTCAAGAAAGGGAATCAAAGATGCTGCTATTGATGCAATCTGATTTGGAGCAACATCCATCATTGTCACATTTGATGGCTCGGCAACAAGATAATCATGCTCCATTCTAGATTTAATTCTATCATGTTCGAAAGCACCTTCTTTATTTACGGGAGCATTAGCTTGTGCAATTACATGTCCCTCTTCCTGTTCAGCAGTTAAATAAGAAGCTTGATCTTTGAAATTTACCTTTCCAGCATCAGCAATTCTATATGGTGTTTCAATAAACCCTAAATCATTTACTTTTGCATATACGCACAAAGATGAAATTAAACCAATATTTGGTCCTTCTGGAGTTTCAATAGGACAAAGTCTCCCATAATGTGTATAATGTACATCTCTAACCTCAAAACCAGCTCTTTCTCTAGTTAAACCTCCTGGACCTAATGCAGAAACTCTTCTTTTGTGTGTTACTTCTGCAAGTGGGTTTGTCTGATCCATAAATTGAGACAACTGACTAGTTCCAAAGAAAGAATTAATTACAGCAGAAAGTGTTTTTGCATTTATAAGATCAATAGGAGTAAAAACTTCATTATCTCTTACATTCATTCTTTCTCTGATAGTTCTTGCCATTCTACTTAGACCAACAGAAAACTGATTAGATAATTGTTCACCAACAGTTCTCACCCTTCTATTACTTAAATGGTCAATATCATCGACATCAACTTTAGAATTAACTAGATTAATAAGATTACTAATTATTGAAACAATATCATCATTTGTAAGTACGTGTTTCTCAAGACTTACATCAAGACCTAACCTTCTATTGATTCTAAACCTTCCAACATGAGCAAGGCTATATCTTTGATCAGAAAAAAACAATTTATCAATTATTCCTCTTGCAGTTTCATCATCAGGTGCTTCTGCACTCCTTAACTGTCTGTAAATGTGTCTTACTGCTTCAACTTCAGAATTTGAAGGGTCTTTTTGTAATGTATTGTGAATTATAGAGTGATCACCTGACATTTCACCTTCTTTGTGAATAAGTATTGATTCAGTTCCTGAACTTACAATTTCATCAATATGCTTTTTTTCTAAAATAGTATCTCTTTCTAAAATAACTTCATTTCTTTCAATTGGAACTAATTCACCAGTATCTTCATCAACAAAATCATCTACCCATGATTTTAAAACTCTTGCTGCTAAAATTCTTCCAACAACTCTTTTTAAACCACTCTTTGATACTTTAACTTCATCAGCAAGATTAAATATTTCTAATATATCTCTATCACTTTCATAACCAATTGCTCTTAATAAAGTTGTAACAGGTAATTTTTTCTTTCTATCAATATATGCATACATTACATTATTAATATCTGTTGTAAACTCAATCCATGAACCCTTAAAAG